>JBJKRU010000093.1:0-2544 GCA_046704485.1 Candidatus Limnocylindrales bacterium
GATCAGGCCCTTGTCGTAGTCCTCCCAGGTCGAACGCGGCAGCTTGAACATGCGTTCGCGCTCGGCAAAGGAGGTGGCCGCGTCCGGGTCCGGATCGAGGAAGATGTGGCGATGGTCGAAGGCCGCCAGCAGGCGGATGTGGCGCGACAGCAGCATGCCGTTGCCGAACACGTCGCCGGACATGTCGCCGATGCCGACGCAGGTGAAGTCCTCGCCCTGCGAGTCGCGGCCCATGGCGCGGAAGTGGCGCTTGACCGACTCCCAGGCGCCCTTGGCCGTGACTCCCATCTGCTTGTGGTCATAGCCGTGCGAGCCCCCGGAGGCAAACCCGTCGCCCAGCCAGAACCCGTACTCGGCCGAGATCTCGTTGGCAAAGTCCGAGAACGTGGCCGTGCCCTTGTCGGCGGCCACCACCAGGTAGGGATCGTCGTCGTCGTTGCGCACCACCCGGTCCGGCGGGACGATCTCCCCGCCGACGCGGTTGTCGGTCAGGTCGAGCAGCCCGCGCAGGAACGTTCGGTAGCAGGACACGCACTCCGCCATCAGCTCGCCGCGCCCGCCGGCGGGCGGCCGCTTGAGAACGAAGCCGCCCTTGGAGCCGACGGGGACGATCAGCGCGTTCTTGACCAACTGGGCCTTCATCAGCCCCAGCACCTCGGTGCGGAAGTCCTCGCGGCGGTCCGACCACCGGATTCCGCCCCGGGCCACCTTGCCTCCCCGCAGGTGCACGCCCTCGACGCCCGGCGAGTAGACGAAGATCTCAAACCGCGGCCGCGGCAGCGGCAGGAGCTCGAGCCCCAACGGGTCGAGCTTGAACGACAGGTAGTCGGGCGGCCGGCCGTCGGCGTCCCGGCGGAAGTAGTTGGTGCGCAGCATCGCGCGGACCACAGCCAGGAAGCTGCGCAGGATCCGATCCTGGTCCAGGCTCTGCACCGCGTCGATCGCCTGGTTGAGCTCGGTCTCCAGCCCCTCGGCCTCGGCGCGGTCCTCCAGGTCGGGATCGAACCGGGCGACGAACAGGCGGACGAGCCCGGTCGCGATCTCCGGGCTGGCGAGCAGCGTCTGGGTCATGTACGTCTCCGAGAAGGCGACCGGCGCCTGGCGGAGATAGCGCAGGATCGCCCGGACGACGCCGATCTCCCGTCCGCTCAGGCCCGCCGCCATGACAAGCCCGTTGAGGCGGTCGTCCTCCAGCTCGCCGGACCAGGCGGCTAGGAACACGTCGGCGAACGCGTCGCCGGCGCGGTCGAGCCCCTCCGGGTCGACCGTGAGCCCGAAGTCGTACATCCACACCGGGCTGAGGTCCTGGGGGCGGACCTCGTACGGGCGCTCGTCGACGACCCGCGCCCCCATGTGCTCGAACACCGGCACGACCTCCGACAGCGACACCGGCGTCGCCGTGAGCAGCTGACAGCGGATCATGTTCGCGCTCTCCGACGCTCGGCGGTACGTCGTCAGGATCGGCCGCCGCGCCGCCCGCAGCTCCTCGATGTCGTCGATGTCCTGGACCGCCTGGGCCGCCCGGTTGTCGGCGCGGTAGCCGGGCGGGAACGCGTCCCGGTACTGGGCAAACAGCTCCGCCCCGCGCTGCTCGCCGTGCGCCGAGATGAGCGCCGCCCGCAGATCGTCGGTCCAGTTGCGCGTCTCCCGCGCAATCCTCGTTTCCACCTCGGCGACGTCGACGTCCTCCGGGACGCCCCGCGGCGTGTGGATGACGTAGTCGACGCGGACGATCAGCGACTCGGTCAGCTGCAGACGCCAGTCGACCTGGTCGCCGCCGAACTCCTCGGCCAGGATGCGCCCGGCGAGCAGCCGATTCTGCGTGTGGAAGCGGTCGCGGGGCAGGCACAGGGTGCACGCGACGAAGCGGTCGAGCTGATCCCGGGTCACGAACAGCCGCACTCGCTGGCGCTCCCCCAGGCCGAGGATCCCGATGGCGATCCCAAACAGCTCGTCGCCGTCGATCTGGACGAGGAGGTCGCGCGGGAGCGACTCCATGATGTCGATCAGGCCCTTGGCGTCGTGGCTGTCCGAGGGGAACCCGGCCGTGGACAGCACGGCCTCCACCTTGTCGCGCAGCAGCGGGATGTCCCGCGGGCTCGCCTTGTAGGCGGTCGTCGTATACAGGCCCAGGAAGCGGCACTCGCCCACCACCTGGCCGTCCGGGGCGAACCGCTTGACGCCGACGTAGTCCATGTAGCTGGGCCGGTGCACGGTGGCGCGGGAATTGGCCTTGGTGAGGACGAGCGGGTGGCTGGAGCGGGCCACCTCCAGTCGCCTGGCGTCGAGTCGCTTGACGGGCTCCCGCGGCACGCCCCGCAGAATTCCCAGACCGGAGCCGTCGACGACCGCCAGCTCGTCGTCGCGCAGCTCGTACTCGCGGTAGCCGAGGAAGGTGAAGTGGTCGTTGGCCAGCCAGGCCAGGAACTCCCGGGCCTCGGCAAGCTCGTGGGCGTCGATCCGCGCCGCCTGTCGGCGCAGCTCAATGCCGAGCGTCGCGGCCCGCCCCCGCATCGGACCCCAATCCTCGACCGCGGCCCGCAC
>JBJKRU010000094.1:0-10784 GCA_046704485.1 Candidatus Limnocylindrales bacterium
GGATGACCCCCGCCGTCCGCAGCAGGCCGCCCACGAGCAGCACCGCCCCGGCCGTCGCGAGGCCCGCCGAGGCTCCCGGCAGCAGCACGCGCAGCCAGACGTCGGCAAGTCCGTCCACGTCCCCCACGAGCCTGGCGAGGAGGTCGCCCGAGCGCAGCTCGGCCAGGCCCGCCGGGGCCAGGCGTGCGAGGCGCGCATACACGGCGGCACGCAGCTCTCCGAGCACGCGGAACGCCGCGTCGTGCGCCAAGAGGCGCTCCGCGTAGCGCAGCACGCCCCTGCCGATGCCGAAGGCGCGCACGCCCGTGATCGCGAGCATGAGCGCGAAGATGGGCGGCTGCTGGGCCGCTCTCGAGATCAGCCACGCCGAGGTGGCCGACAGGCCGATGGCGCACGCCGCCGCACCGACTCCCGCGAGCACCGCGAGCAGCAGGCGGGGCGTGACGGGCCGCCCGAAGCGCAGGACAGCCAGCAGCGACGTCATGCCGGCTGCGCCTCGGCCGGTCCGGGCCTAGCGGCGCGACCCGCAGCTGGACCGGCGACGGAGGCGCCCTCGAGGGTCGACCAGCGCAGTTCGACCATGCGGTCGGCGACGCCCACCGCCCCAGGGCGGTGGGCAACCAGCAGCACGGCCGCGCCGCGGACCGCCTCTGAGCGGATGGCGGCGAGCACCCGGGCCTCGGCAGCGGCGTCGAGTCCTGCGGTGGGCTCGTCGAGGAGGAGCAGCGGCGCGCGTCGGGCGAGCGCCCTCGCCACCCCGACGCGCCGCCGCTGACCCCCAGACAGGCCGAGCCCCCGCTCCCCCATCGTCCGGTCGGGGGCGAGGTCGTCCAGGCCCACGGCCGCCAAGGCGGCGGCGACGTCGCCATCGCTCGCCTCGGGCGCCCCGAGCCGCACGTTGTCGGCGATCGTCCCGGGGGCCAGGTAGGGGGTCTGGGGCACCCACGCGATCTGCTGGCGCCACAGGTCGGGGTCGGTCCGGACAACGTCGGCCTCCGCGCCGTCAGCCCCGACGACCACCATGCGGCCGGTCGTCGGCGTGGCGAACCCGAGGATTGCGGCGAGCAGCGTGCTCTTGCCGACGCCAGAGGGGCCGGTCACGGCCACGACCTCCCCGGGCCGGACCTCGAGCGCTGCGCCCGCGGGTGCGGCGACATTGCGGCCCGGCTGCTCCACGGACACGTCCTCGACGCGCAGCGCCGAGAGCACCGGCGGCGGGGCCTCGCGGCCGGACGGGTTGCCGGGTGCAGCGTCGAGCAGGGCGAAGGCGTCTCGAGCGGCGGCCACGCCCTCCTCGGCCGCGTGGAACTCTGACCCGAGGCGCCGAAGGGGCAGGTAGGCCTCGGGCGCCAACACCAGCGCGAACAGCCCGGCCTCCAGCCCGAGGTCGCCGTCGACGAGCCGGAGGCCAACGCCCACGGCCACCAGCGCCACGGAGATCGTCGCCAAGAGCTCTAGCACCATGGCCGAGAGGAACGCCACGCGGAGCGTCGCGATCGTCGATGCGCGGTAGGCGTCCGTCACCTGGCGCAGGATTGCCACCTGCGCATCCGCGCGCCCGAAGGCCCGCAACGTGGGCAGCCCGGCGACGACATCCGAGAAGCGGTGGGCGAGGCGCCCGAGCGCGACCCAGCGCCGATCGCGGTATGCGGTCGACATGCGGCCGATGAGCACCATGAACACGGGGATGAGGGGAACGGTGAGCGCGACGGTCAGCGCGGCCACCAGGTCGACGAAGAGCAGGCACGCCACCACTGCCACCGGGACGACGGCCGCGAGCGCGAGCTGCGGCACGTATCGGGCGTAGTAGCCGTCGAGCGCGTCGAGGCCGCGCGTGGCGAGCAGCGCCGTGCGCGCGGTGGAGCGTTCGGCGGCGAGCCTCGGGCCCTGCGCCACGGCTGCAGCCAGGATCCGCGCTCGGAGGTCGGCCTTGACCCGCCCGCTGATCCGGGCCGCGACCATCTCCGACGCCCATGACAGCCCAGCACGCGCCACGAGCACCAGCGCGAGCGGAGCCAGAGTGTCGGCCAGAGCCTCAACGCCCGCGCCGCCGAGGAAGGCCGACGAGATCCCGTGGGCCAGCAGCCACGCCTGGGCGACGGCGAGGGCCGCCGCGGCCAGGCCGAGCGCGACCGCCGCTGTGACCGCGGCGGTCGCCGTCCCCCCCGTCGAGAGCAGGCGCCGATGCACGCTCGCCTGGCCCGGGACGCTGACCATCATGGGACGCCCGGGGGCAGCGTCGGGATCGGTGGTGGCCGGCTGCCGGCTCGAGTCCGTCAGAGCTTCGCCGATCCCTGGACGGAGACCCGCTTGCGGAACACGTAGTAGGTCCAGCCCTGGTAGATCAGGACGAGCGGCGTGAACACCACAGCCACCACCGTCATGATCGTGAGCGTATACGGCGTCGACGAGGCGTTCGTGGTCGTGAGGCTGTACGCGGGATTCGTGGAGGACGGCAGGACGTCGGGAAACAGGGCCAGGAACAGGCTGACGACCGCCAGGGCGATCGTCACCGCCGAGCCGACGAACGCCCAGCCCTCGCGTCGGATGCGATTGGCCACGAGGCCGCCCACGAAGGCGAGGGCCGCCGCGATCGCCGCGATCCACGAAGCCACGGTTCCGGTCTGCGCGTTGGCCCAGGCCAGGAACGCGACGGCGATCACCGCGGTGACCAGCCCGACGGGCGCCACGAGGCGGTTCGCGCGCTCGCGCAGGTCGCCCTCGGTCTTGAGGGCGAGGAACACGAGTCCGTGCGTGAGGAACAGCGATAGCGTGGTCAGCCCGCCCAGCAGCCCGAACGGGTTCAGCAGGGTGAGCAGGTTGCCGGTGTAGTTCATCTGGGCGTCGATCGGCACGCCGGCCACGATGTTCGCGAACGCCACGCCCCACAGCAGCGCGGGGACGAAGCTGGCGACTGCGATCAGCACGTCCCAGCGGGTGCGCCACGCGACCGAGCCGTGCTTGTTGCGGTACTCGATCGCCACGCCGCGGGTGATCAGCCCCACCAGGATGAGGAAGAGCGCGAGGTAGAAGCCCGAGAACAGGGTCGCGTACCAGTTGGGGAATGCAGCGAACGTGGCACCGCCCGCGACCAGAACCCAGACCTCGTTGCCGTCCCAGACCGGGCCGATGGTGCGCAGGATCGCGCGCCGCTCAGGCTCGGTCCTGCCCAGGATCGGCGAGAGGATGCCGACGCCGAAGTCGAAGCCCTCGAGGACGAAGTAGCCGATCCAGAGGACGGCGATGAGGGCGAACCAGATGGTGGTGAGCTCCATCTCCGTATCCTCTAGTACCCGAAGCCGAGGTCTGCCTCGGCCTCATGCTCGAAACCCTTGTCGGCGTTGGCTGGCGGCAGGCCCTCCCGCACCCGGCGGGCCATCAGCCCGACCATGACGACGGCCAGCGCTCCGTACAGGATGGTGAAGCCGACAACCGTGACCAGCACGTCGAGCGTGGTCGTGGTGGGCGAGACCGCGTTGCGCGTCTGCATCAGCCCGAACACGATCCATGGCTGGCGGCCCATCTCGGTGAACAGCCAGGCGAAGCTGTTGGCCGCCAGCGGCAGGAGCGGGAGCAGGATCGCGACGGCCACAGCGGGCCTGCCCGGCACCCGCCCTCTCCTGAGCCCGTACAGGAACCAGAGGGCGGCGAGCGCTGCCAGGGCGCCTGCGCCGATCATCAGCCGGAACATCCAGTACTGCACCGGGATGTTGGGCGTGTAGTCGCCGGGACCGTAGGTCTGCTGGTACTGGGCCTCGATGTCGTTGATCCCCTCGACCCTGCCATTGAAGTCGCCGGTGGCCAGGAAGCTCAGCACGTCCGGGATCCGGATCGAGAACAGCTCCTTGCTGCCGTCGAGCGAGCCGATGGTGAAGATCGAGAACGACGCCGGCTGCTCGGTGGTGTAGAGCGCCTCGGCGGCCGCCATCTTCATCGGCTGCTGGTCGGTCATGATCTTGCCCTGCATGTCGCCGGTGATTGCGACCGCGACACCCGCGACCAGCAGCACCGTCGCACCGGCCTTGGCCGCCGCGCGGAACGCGCCCTCGTCCTGGTCGCGGTGGCGCAGCAGGCGCCACAGGGCGACGCCGGTCACCAGCGCGCCCGAGCACATGAACGCGGCCGCGATGGTGTGCGGGAACGTGATCAGCGCGGTGATGTTGGTCAGCACCGCGAAGAAGTCCTTGAGCTCGGCCCGGCCGGCGGCGCTGTTGACCTCGTAGCCCACCGGATGCTGCATCCAGGCGTTGGCGGCCAGGATGATGTACGCGGAGATCGCGGTGCCGACCGCGGCGATCCAGATGGTCGCCAGGTGGACGCGCCTCGACAGGCGGCCCCATCCGAAGATCCACAGGCCAAGGAACGTGGACTCCAGGAAGAACGCCAACAGCCCCTCGATCGCGAGCGGCGCCCCGAAGATGTCGCCGACGAATCGGCTGTAGCTGCTCCAGTTCATGCCGAACTGGAACTCCTGCACGATGCCCGTCACGACCCCCAGGGCGAAGTTGATCAGGAACAGCTCACCGAAGAACCGGGTGAGCCGCAGGTACTGGTCCTTGCCGGTCCGGTGCCAGGCCGTCTGGAAGCCTGCCGTGGTGAACGCCATGCCGATCGTCAGCGGCACGAACAGGAAGTGGTAGACGGTCGTGATCCCGAATTGCCATCGGGACAGCATCAGCGGGTCCACAGGCGGTCCTCATCCTCCCGAGCCCGACGGGCTCGATACCGGTCCCGAAGCACGCCGGCACGCGACGCCAGCAGGGGCTTCGGCCATCCTGTCCCGTATCCTGCCCGGGGCGGCCGCCGATTCATGGTGCGCCTGCACCATTTTCGCGGGCCCTCGGCGCCGGCAGCGGCGGGCCGATTGGGGTGCGGCCCGCTAGACCAGGCCGTGGCGCATCGCGAGCAGCACCGTCTCGAGCCGGCTGTGGGCACCGAGCTTGCGAGCGATGTTCGCTGTGTGGTTGCGGGCGGTGAGGACGCTGATCGTGAGGTCCAGCGCGATCTCGTCGATGGTGGCCCCGTTGGCCAGCAGCCGCACGACCTCGAGCTCGCGGCGCGTGAGCGTCTCGACCAGCGGCTCCTGCCCCGTGGTCGCCGGCTCGAGGTGCCGCGTGACCGGCCCGGCCGCCGGCGCCTCGCGCAGCAGGTGGACAACGTGGAACGCGCCCTCCGGTCCTTCAATCACGAGCACCGTGTTGGCAAGGCACTTGGCGCCCCCATCCCGCGCGTGGGCCACGACCTCGTAGCTGGCCGTTCCCCGCAGTCGACGGGCGTTGCGGGTGACCGAGCAGTTGCGGCCGCAGACGGGGTGGCCATCGGGCTCGCGGCCCATCACCACCTGGTAGCACGTCCGCCCGACGGCCTCCTCGGGCGAGAACCCCAACAGCCGCTGGGCGGCGCTCGACCACGCCACGATGCGCTGATGGTCGTCGGTGACGAACATGCCCTCGCTGGATGCCAGGCGACCCACCCACGGGTCCGTGACGGTACCCGAGTCGTGGCGCATCGCGGAGGCATCGTCGGGAGGCGCGGCCACGACGGGTTCCGGGGGTGCCGGCGCACGGCGGGTTCGGGCCAAGTTCTCGTTCCTCGCTGCTCGGGGTGGCGCGGCGCCGATTCTGCCGCCGCGCTGTTCCGGCGCAGCACGGTCGAACGGCCCGAACACACAGGGACCCGGGTGTCGCGAGCCGATGGCCGAACGGCACGGCGGGCCTTGGTCAGACGGGCTCGGTGCGGTCCTCGATCTCCCAAGCGTGGTCGAGGGCGTGCCACGCGATGCGCCGGGCGCCATAACGGGGCGGCCAGCGCTTGCCGGCGACCGGACTGCCGTCCGACGGCTCGCGCAGGACCCGCAGCATGTCGGCGCGCATGGCCCGCACCGCTACCCGGTCCGCCGGCCGGTGGCGGAGCCCCATCACGCCCGCGTAGCCGGCATCGGCCTCTTGCACATGGGCCACGATCTTGGTTCGGTCGCGTCCGCCCCCTCGCGGCCCCTTGCGAAGCTCCTCGGGTGCTGCGTCCGCCGCATTGTCGAACGTCCGCCACGCCGCATCGACCAGGGCGGTCAGGCGTCGCGCCTCTGCCTCGTCAGTCGGAACGCGGTCGGCCTCGGCGACCACGGCGGGCACCCCGAACGAGGTCGACGAATCGCCCGGGGCGCGCTCGACAACCTCGAACGCGGCCGCGGCGTCGAACACCTCTCCCGCGAGCTCGGCGACCGGCGCGTAGCGCGGCATCGCCGCCGCAAGCGCGATGAGCGCCGCCGCCTCGTCCCGGCCGCTGCGGGCCAGGCCGGGCCAGTCGAGCGCGGACGCGAAGACCTTCTTGGGCGTGGACTCGATCAGGATGCGGAGCGCGGTCATTCCGTCAGTATGGCGCCGGACGTCCTCCGCAGCTGACGCCGCTCCGCCGCGGGGAGCCGCGGGGAGGGGGAATCGGCATGGTGACCGCGGCCGCAGCCCGGGCCGGGCCAGCGGGTGGCCTTACGGTTCCGTCATGGGACGGATCGACCACCCGATGGTCGAGAGGTCTCTCATCGCGACCTGCCGCGGAACGGAGGGTCCAGCCGGCGGCCCAATCAGTCCACGGCGTGGCGGATGGGCCGTGCCGTGGCCAGCGGCGTTCGCCAGCGGCTCAGCGGCGTTCGCCAGCGGCGCATCGGCGTTCGCCAGCGGCGCAGCGGGGACCGTCAGGGATCGTCGGCGTTCGTCAGCGGCTCAGGTGAGCGAACGGCTCGCTCGCAGCCTTGATTGCGGAGGTCGTCCCCTGATCGCGGGGCGTCGTCCCTGACAAGGGGCGGGTGGCAGCGGAGGGCGGCGCGGCAACCGAGCGCCGTCCTACCCTGACGTCGCTGCCCGCAGCGCCGCCACGAGCGCCGACAGGGCGGCGACGTCCCGACCGTCCGGACCGAGCGCGTCCACGAGCGCCGAGGCGGTGATGATCCCCGACGCCCCGGCGCGCGCGAGCGCCCGCACGTGTGCCGGCTTCGACACCCCGAACCCCACGGCCACCGGAACTGGCGAGACGGCCGTGACATCGCGGACGAGGCGCGCCGCCGTGGGCGGCAGCGACGTTCGCGCCCCGGTGACGCCGACGAGCGAGACGCAGTAGAGGAAGCCAGCGGTCCGGGCCGCCACCGCCGCGCGCCGGGTCGGCGCCGTCGTCGGCGCGACCAGGTACACGACGGCAATCCCCGCCTCGGCGGCGACAGCCTCGAACGGCCCGCCCTCGTCAGGCGTCAGGTCGGCCACGATCACGCCAGCCACCCCGGCCCCGGCCAGCGCCGCCGCCCGCTCCCGCCCGTCGCCCCCGCCGATCAGCTGGTTCGCGTAGCCCATGGCCACCACCGGCACGCGAGGGCGCGCCGCGGCGATGCGGCCGACGAGCGCGAGACTCCTCTCGAACGTCGCCCCTGCGGCCAGCGCCGCCTGCGATGCCCGCTGGAGCGTGGCCCCGTCGGCCAGCGGGTCCGAGTACGGGAGGCCAACCTCGAGCAGGTCCGCCCCGGCGTCGATCGCTGCGCAGGCCGCGGCGAACGCAACCTCGGCGTCGGGGTAGCCGGCGACGACGTACGGGATGAGCGCCGCCCGCCCGTCCGCGCGCGCACGGGCGAACGCGGCAGCGATCCGCCCCGCTCCGGCCGTCTCGCGGGTTGACACCGGCATGGTGCGACTCATCGCGCGGCCTCCCACGGCTCCACGTCGGCGAAGCGCTCGAGCGCCGCCATGTCCTTGTCGCCCCGGCCCGAGAACCCGACCAGCAGCACCGATTCGTCGGCGAACGGCATGCCTGAGCCCTCGAGCCCCGCCAGCAGCTTGGGCAGCGCCGCGACCGCGTGGGACGTCTCGAGCGCCGGCAGGATGCCCTCCAGTCGGGTCACCGCCTTCATCGCCGAGATCGCCTCGCGATCGGTGGCGGTGCCGACCTCCATGCGACCCGCCTCGGCGAGCGCAGCCAGTTGCGGCCCGACGCCCGGGTAGTCGAGCCCCGCCGATGCCGAGACCGCCTCGACGACCTGGCCGTCGCGGTCTTGGAGCATCAGCGAGCGGCTGCCGTGCAGGATGCCTGGGGTCCCGCCCGCGATCGCGGCGGCGTGGCGCCCGGTCTCGATCCCGTCGCCCGCCGCCTCGGCCACCGCGAGCCGCACCGACGTCTCGCCGATGAACCGCGCCAGCAGGCCGATCGCGTTCGACCCGCCGCCGACGCACGCGAGCGCGAGGTCCGGTAGACCGCCCTCCTCGGCCCGCAGCTGCGCCGCCGCCTCGTCGCCGATCCGTCGCTGGAAGTCGCGGACGATGGTGGGGTACGGGTGCGGGCCCATCGCGGAGCCGAGCACATAGTGCGTCGTCTCGACGTTCGTCACCCAGTCGCGCATGGCCTCGTTGACGGCGTCCTTGAGCGTGGCCGTGCCCGAGGTGACGCTCCGCACCTCCGCTCCCAGCGCCCGCATCCGGAGCACGTTCGGCGCCTGGCGCCGGATGTCCTCCTCGCCCATGAACACCACGCACGGCAGGCCGAGCAGCGCGCACGCGGTCGCCGTGGCGACACCGTGCTGTCCCGCGCCGGTCTCGGCGATGACGCGCGACTTGCCCAGGCGGCGGGTGAGGAGCGCCTGGCCGAGCGCGTTGTTGATCTTGTGGGCTCCGGTGTGCGCCACGTCCTCGCGCTTGAGGTACAGGCGGAAACGCGCGGGGATCGGCGGCAGGCCGCGGCGGCCCCGCGCCTTCGCCGCCGTCTGGAGGCGCAGGGCCTCCTTCGCCGCCGCCTCGGCGAGCCGGTCGGCGCGGTAGAGCGGAGTCGGCCGGCCGGCGAACTGGGCCAGCAGCGCATCCAGCTCGGCCCAGAACCGCGGGTCGTGCCGGAGCGCGTCGTAGGCCGTCTCGAGCTGGACGAGCGCGCCCATCAGCGTCTCGGGGACATACCGCCCGCCGAAGTCGCGCTCCTTGCCCCACCGGCCCGCCCCGTCCGCCTCGACCAGCCCTGCATGCACCGGCATGGGGCCGAAGGGGGTGTTGGGGCGGTGGCGGCGGGCGTCACGCGCCCGCTTCGCGAGCAGCGCCACGCGGAACGGATCCTTCCGTGGCCGCTCCCCGTTGGCGCGCGGGAACTCCGTGCCGGAAGCCGCGTCCACGCCGACGGCGGGGATCGAGAGCAGCGCGTCGGCCACGTTGGCTGCGCTCATGCCGCCGGCGAGCAGGATCGGGACCTCGCGGGCCACGGCGGCTGCCAGGGCCTCGCCGACGCGCGTGCCCGTGCCGCCCGGGTGCGGGCCGCCGGCCGCGTCGAGAAGGATCCGCTCGGCGCCCGCGGCCAGGAACGCGCGGGCAGCAGCGACCACGTGGTCGGGATCAGCGTCGGCGCCAACACGCAGCGCCTTCCAGGCAGGCCGCCCAAGGCGGGCAACCACGTCGACGGGCTCGTCGCCGCTGAGCTGGACGGCGTCCGGATCGACGGCCGCCACGACACCCGCGAGCTCGTCGGCCGGCATGTCGGCGGTGACCACGACGACCCGCATCTCCCGGCGGGCGGCGCGGGCGAGCCGCGCCAGTTCGGCGCCCTCCGCGATGGACAGCTCGCGCGGCGTGCCCGGCGCGAAGTTGAGCCCGATGGCGTCGGCGCCGGCGCGGGCCGCGGCGATGATGCCCCGCTCGTCTGTGACCCCGCAGATCTTCACCACCGGCTCGCGCGCGGCGGCGGCCAGGTCTCGCGGGTAGGCGCCGGCCGTCACGAACGCCCTGGCGGCGGCGGTCGCGTCGGGCGAGCGCATCAACGCCTCGCCGACCAGTGCGGCGTCGAACCCGGACGCGCGCCAGCGGTTGATGGTCGCGGTGTCGCGCACCCCGCTCTCCGCGATCGCGATCCGGTCGCCGGGGACCAGCTCGCGCAGCCGAACGGCGCGCTCCGGGTCCACCTCGAGCGTGCGCAGGTCGCGGTTGTTGATGCCGATCAGCCTCGCGCCGGTGGCCAGCGCCGTATCGAGCTCCCGCGCGTCGTGCGCCTCGACGAGCGGCTCGAGGCCGAGGTCGCGCGCCTGCTCCGCGAGCCGCGCCAGCCGGGCCCTCGGGTGGAGCACCGCCAGCAGCAGCACCAAGTCGGCGCCCGCGCCGCGCAGCAGCTCGAGCTGCCGCGGGTCCACGACGAACTCCTTCGCGAGCACCGGGACGGACACGGCCGCCCGGACGGCCCGCAGGTCCGCCACCGAGCCGCCGAACCAGTGCGGCTCGCACAGCACCGAGATGGCCGCGGCGCCGCCGGCCGCGTACGCGCGGGCGCGGGCGATGGCGTCATCGCCGGCAGCGATGTCCCCCGCCGACGGCGACCGTCGCTTGACCTCTGCGAGCAGGTGCAGTCCGGGTCCCGCGAGGGTCTCCGCGACCGAGCGCGGGGCAGGAGCCGAGGCGAGAGCGCGACGGCGCCCGTCGCGACCCAGGGCATCGAGCTCTGGCACCACGTCGGCGAGGCGCCGAGCGGCGATCTCGGCCACGACGCCGGCGCGGTCGGCGGGTCGGGCGGCGGTCGCGGTCATGCGCCCGACCCTCCGGCCGCGGCCGCCTCGGCCGCTGCCTGCTGGGCCTTCGCCGCCTCGTGCCTCCGGCGGTCCTCGCGGAGGCGCGCGAGAAGGGCGGTCGCGAGGCCCGCGTCGATCGTGAGCGCGGCCTTCTCGATCCCGTCCTCCAGCCGCTCGACGGCACCCGCGACGAGGAACGCCGCGCCGCCGTTGAGCAGCACGACGTCGCGCCGGGCGCGCGGCTCCCCGCGCAGCACCGACTCGGTGATCCGGG
>JBJKRU010000095.1:0-36305 GCA_046704485.1 Candidatus Limnocylindrales bacterium
GCGCCGCCCCCGCCGTACCCGGTGCTGGTCTTGACGAAGTCCGCCCTCGCCTGCACCGCGAGCTGGCAGGCGATGACCTTCTCGCGGTCGGTGAGCATCGCGGTCTCGATGATCACCTTGTTGAGCGCGCCCGATTCGTGGCAGGCGTCGCTGACCGCGGCGATGTCCGCCCGGACCGCGTCGTGCATGCCGCTCTTGAGCGCCCCGATGTTGATCACCATGTCGATCTCGCGAGCGCCGACGCGGATGGCCGTGCGCGCCTCGTGGGCCTTGATCTCGGGGAGCGTTGCGCCGAACGGGAAGCCGATCACGCTCGCGACCGGGATCCCGCTCCCGCGAAGGTTGGCCGCGGCACGCGCCACCCAGGCCGGGTTGATGCACACGCTGGCGAAGCGGTGCTGCACCGCCTCCGAGCACAGCCGGTCGATGTCGGCCGCAGTGGCGTCGGGCTTGAGCAGGGTGTGGTCGATGTAGCGGGCGAGGTCGCCCGGGACGTTCCCCCCGTCGCCGACGTAGGTGATCCGCGACGCGCCGCCGGAGACGACCTCGGAGACCCTCGGCGCGCAGCGGGCGGCGCAGTTGCCGGTGCACGTCGGATCGCAGGCGTCGCACATCGCCCCCAGCGGCCCGGCGCCGCTCAGGGTGGCCATCACCTGGCGCGTGATCGCCTCGATCAGCTGGGCGCGGTCATCGACGGGCGGGGCGGTCATCGGGGTTCCTCAGCTTCGCGGTTCGGTACTGCTGCTCGATCTGGGTGATCTTGGCGACGCGCCTGCCGTGGCGCTCCGCTCCCCACGGAGTGGCGAGGAACGTGTCCACGATCTCGAGGGCGAGGCCCTCGCCGACCATCCGCGCGCCGAGGGTCAGCACGTTCGCGTAGTTGTGCTCGCGGGCATTGCGGGCCATCGAGGTGTCGTGGGCGTTTGCGGCACGCACGCCCGGGACCTTGTTGGCGACCATCGCGCTGCCGATGCCGGCGCCGTCGATCGCGATCCCGACGTCGCAGGCGCCGGTCGCGACGAGCCGGGCGACCACGTGGGCGAAGTCGGGGTAGTCCACCGGGTCCGGTCGGCTGGTGCCGCAATCGGTCACGCCGAGGCCCCTGCCCTTGAGGTGCTCGACGAGGACCGCCTTGAGCGCGACGCCGCCGTGGTCCGCGCCGACGGCCACCGTCCGCGGGCTCGTGCCGGCAGCGGTCGTCGGGGCTGTGCCGGCTGCCGGTTCGGGGCTCCCCGCGCTGGGACTTGTCCCCGATTCGACCGGAGCCGCCGGCGCGCTCGCCTCGGCCGTCGCGAGCGCGCGCTCGACCAGCTGGCGGACGAGGGACTCGTCAGGGTGGCGTCGCGGCTCAGCCATGGGCCAGCACCCACTCGGCGGTGGCGTCGTCGCAGGCGAGCGCGTTCAGCGCGCCGGCTCGGATGGCTCCCAGGGCGACCGGACCGCGACCGGCACCAGCCGCCACGCCCACGCGCAGCGGCTTGCGGGCCAGTTCGGCGATGGGCAGGCCCACCGTTCGGGCATCGAGCTCGGGCCAGGCGATCGCCCCGTCGATGTCGAGGAAGCGGCCGACCACGTCGCCCACCGCGCCCCTCGAGCGCAGCCGCGCCTGCTCCTCCTCGGACACGAAGCCCGATTCGAGGTGCGGGCTGTCGGGCGCCGGGATGCCGAGCCCGAACACCGCGGTCGGCGCCTGTCGGGCGGCGTCGAGGGTCTCGCGGATCGCCGGGTCGTTGGCCAGGGCCGTGGCGAGCTCCGGAGTCCCGACGATCGCCGGGGCGTTGAGCAGCCGGAACTCGGCGCCCGTGGTGGCCGCGAAGCGCTCGAGGATCTCGTTGGCCCGGGTGGGCTGCGCCGACCGTGAGCTGGCGCCATTCAGCTGGACGATCTCGGTCGCCGAGGTCCAGGAGCGGGGGAGCGCGCGCGCCACGGCCAGCATCGTGCGGCCCCAGGACACGGCGATCCTGCCCGACGGGCGCTGTCTGGCGAGGAGGTCCGCCGCCGCATCCGCCACCGCATCCCGGGCGAGGTCGTCGGCGACGGCGCCCGCCGTGGCCGCCGGCACGTCGGCCACGGCCGCGGCCGCGAGCCCGAACTGCTCGACGAGTTGGTCCTCGAGCTCCATCAGGCGGGCCGCGGGATGGACGATCTCGATGCGCACGATG
Source organism: Candidatus Limnocylindrales bacterium (assembly GCA_046704485.1). GTDB lineage: Bacteria > Chloroflexota > Limnocylindria > Limnocylindrales > CSP1-4 > CAIXZV01. Next base: position 2,163 of record JBJKRU010000095.1, read on the forward strand.
TCCTCGGCCACGGCGCGGTCGAGCAGCCGGCCGACCTTGAAGCGGCTGATGCCGAGACGGTCGCCGACTTCCTCCTGGGACAGGTGGAGCCGGTAGTACATCTGCGCGATGCGCACCACGAGCCGCACGTCGAGCTGGCCGCGACGGCTTGCAGCGAGCACTCGATCCTCCGTGATGTGCACATTTGAGCAACTAGACGCTCATATGTGCGCCGGCGGACACGTTACCACCGTGCGTCGAGAAGTCAAGGGGCTGCGCGGGCATCGCGAACGGGCTCGTCGCCGCGTACACCGCGAAGAGAGCCCGCCGTGGCCGAAGGCGGCCGGGGACGCCGCACGCGAGGCGGCTCCCGGGCGAGTGCGTCGACGCGCCGGGAATCTGCTGACGTGTGATCGCGCGTTCGGGCGCGGAGTAGCATGCGGTTCGTGACCAACGCCGCCACAGCACCGCGAATCAGCGACACGCCCGACCGACCCGCGAGCCCGATCGCCGAGGAGATCCGGCTGCGGCTGGCGGACGCGTGGGGCGACATGGGTGCCGCTTGGGGTGTCGCGCCGGCGATCGCCCGGGTTCACGCGTACCTCATGGCCCGCCAGGCGCCGCTCACCGAGCGCGAGGTGCGCGAGGCGCTCGGACTGTCGCATCGGGCCGCGAGCCTGGCCCTGGCCGAGGCGGAGGCGTGGGGGCTGGTCGAGAAGGTCGCCGAGCCGCGCCGCGTCGGCCGCCGCGGACCCGCCGGGACGGCCTACCAGGCGATCGGCGACCACTGGCGGTGGTTCGGCCGCGTCGTCGCCGAGCGCAAGGTCCGCGAGGGCGACCCGATCGTCGAGGTGCTCGAGCGCACCCTGGCCGACACGTCCGCCGCGCTCGCCGCCGCGCCCGGCGACCCCGACCTCGTCCGGCTCCGCGAGTGGCTGGCGACCTTCCTCGTCTTCGTGCGCCTGTTCGACCGGGCGGTGGGCCTGGTGTCGCGGCTCGAGCCCACCGAGCTTGAGCGCGCGCTGCGCCTCCTGGGCGAGGTGCCCGACGACGCGATCCTGCGGCTCGTCGCGCTCCTCGACGGCCTGCCCGACCGCGACGTGCTGGACCTCGTGGAGGCCCTCTCGCGCCTGTCGCCCGCGAGCGCCCGCCGGGCGACGACGCTGATGTCGGGAGTGGTGAGGACGCTCGTCCGGTAGCGTTCACAGCCGTCCTCCCGGCTGACTGCGCGGTGCCCGCCGCGACGTCTGCGACGGCTTCACTCTCCGCTCTCGACGGCCTCGCCCTCGCGTCCTGGACTGTCTCTCGCGTGCGGGCGAATCGGCTGCCCGTGCCATAATCGAGCGGTAACGCCGGACCGAACCGGTTCGAACGGGCGACGACCCCGGGGCCAGTCGGACGGCCGGCGCGCGCGTCCTTGTCCGGAGAGCCCAAGCCACCATGACCGAAACCTCCACCTCGGCCACCAAGAAAGGCCTTGCCCAGATGCTCAAGGGCGGCGTCATCATGGACGTCGTCACCCCCGAGCACGCCAAGATCGCCGAGGACGCAGGCGCCGTCGCTGTCATGGCGCTCGAGCGCGTCCCGGCCGACATCCGCGCGGCCGGCGGCGTGGCCCGCATGTCCGACCCCGCCATGATCGAGGGGATCATGAGTGCGGTGTCGATCCCGGTCATGGCCAAGGCGCGCATCGGCCACTTCGTCGAGGCGCAGATCCTGGAGGCGCTGGGCGTCGACTACATCGACGAGTCCGAGGTGCTCACCCCGGCTGACGAGCGCAACCACATCGACAAGCACGCGTTCAAGGTCCCCTTCGTGTGCGGCTGCCGGAACCTCGGCGAGGCGCTCCGGCGCATCAGCGAGGGCGCCGCGATGATGCGGACCAAGGGGGAGGCGGGAACGGGCAACGTCGTCGAGGCGGTGCACCAGCTGCGAGATGTGCTGGCCGACATCCGCCGCCTGCAGGGTATGCGCGAGGACGAGCTGTTCGTCGCGGCCAAGGAGCTGCAGGCGCCATACGAGCTGGTCAAGCAGGTCGCCGCGGACGGCAAGCTCCCCGTGGTCAACTTCGTCGCCGGCGGGATCTCCACCCCTGCCGACGCCGCGCTCGTGATGCAGCTGGGCGCCGAGGGCGTCTTCGTCGGCTCCGGGATCTTCAAGAGCGAGGACCCGGCCCGCATGGCGAACGCGATCGTCCAGGCCACAACGCACTACCAGGACGCCAAGATCCTCGCGGACATCAGCAAGGGCCTGGGCGCGCCGATGCGGGGGATCTCGCTCGAGACCATCCCCGAGCAGGAGCGACTGGCGGTCCGCGGCTGGTAGGCCGGACGGGTCGGCGGAGGCCGGCGCGATGACGATGCGGATCGGAGTCCTGGCCCTGCAGGGGGCCTTCGCAGAGCATGTCGCCTCGCTGCGCGCTGTGGGCGCGGAGCCTGTGGAGGTGCGCCTGCCCGCCCAGCTCGACGAGGTGGACGGCCTGATCATCCCGGGCGGCGAGAGCACGACCATGCGCAAGCTGATCGCCCGCTGGGGGCTGCGCCAGCCCATCCTCGACCTGGCCGCCAGCGGTGCGCCGATCTTCGGCACGTGCGCTGGGATGATCGTGCTTGCCAACGAGATCGTGGGCGGCGAGGAGCCCGTCCTGCCGCTGCTCGACGTCACCGTCGAGCGCAATGCCTTCGGGCGCCAGCTCGACAGCTTCGAGACCGACCTCGACGTCCCGCTCCTGGGCGACCGGCCGGTGCACGCGGTGTTCATCCGCGCCCCGGTCATCGAGCGCGTGGCCCCGGATGTGGACGTGATGGCACGCCTTCCTGACGGGCGGGTGGTGGCCGTGCGCCAGCGCAACGTGATCGCCACCTCCTTCCACCCGGAGCTGTCGGCCGAGAACCGGTTCCACCGCCTGGTGTCCACGATGGCGGCCGAGCACGCCGATCCCGGCGAGGGGGTCGGGCGGCGCCCCTATCCCACTCGCCGCTCACAGCAGGGGCGGTGATCACGCCGTGGCCCGGAGCACAGGCAAGGTACGGGCAGCGCGGCTGACGGACCTCGCTGCCCTCGGCGAGCTGTCCCGCCGCGCCCAGGGTGACGGGGAGTCGACGCGCTCGCTGGGCCTGCCCGTGAGCGGGCCGCCGATCGGGGTCTTCAGCCTGTTCCGCCTGCCGCTGGGCGCCTTCCAGCCCCACGACGCGCTGTACGTGTTCGACCGCGACAGCCACATCGCCGGCCTGCTGCGCGTGGAGCGCGATTCGAGTCGCGACGAGTGGACGGTCGTGGAGCTCGACGCCGTGGGCGGCCCCGACGCGGGCGACGTCCGCTTCCGCATGGTCCAGCACCTGCTGCGCGACGGGGCGAAGCGAGGCGCGACGCGGTTCCACGTGGCGTGCGCGGATGCCGACGACAACGTGGAGCTGTTCATGCAGGCGGGCTTCGTGCGCTTCGGCGACGAGTGCATCCTGTTCCGCGAGCCCGGCGATCTGCCGGCGCCGTGGACGGAGGCCGAGACGCGGAAGGCTGGCATCCACCCGATGGCCCCGCTCCACTCGGTGGCCCTCTCGCGGCTGTACGCAACGGTGACACCCTCGCCTGTCCAGCGGCTGGAGTGCCTCCGCCTCACCGACTGGGAGCGCATGGGGCGGGACTGGCGGATCCCGCGCAGCTCGCTCAACCCGATCCTGCGCTTCGCCGACGTCTACACCTTCGTGCTCGACGCGCCCGGCGGCGGCCGAGACGGGACGCAACTCGACGCGCTGGTCCAGATCGGCGTCGCGAAGGAGGACCAGCCGCACTACCTCAAGATCATCGCCCGGCCCGAGGCGGATGCCGGCCCGTTGGTGCGGTTCGCGCTCGGGGTCATCGCCGAGCGTGCGGACAAGTCCACGCGCAACGAGGGCGTCATCGCGCCGGTGCGCACATACGAAGGCCCGCTCGACCGGCGATTCGAGGAGGAGGGCTTCAAGGACATCGCAACCGTCACGCTCCTCATGAAGGAGACCCTGGTCCGCGTCGCCGAACCGCGCCTGGTCCCGGCCGGCGTCCGGTGAACGCTCGATAAGGAGGTCCCACAGGCGTGGAAGAACAGATGCGCCAGCGCGCAGCCGCCGACGACCTCGATGTCCTGCTGGCGGCACTGCCCCCGGAGATCGTCGCTGCCATCCACGCCCTGCCCGATCGCGATTCCCTCATCGAGGTCGTCATGGACCTCGGCCGCCGACCCGAGGCCCGCTACCCGGGCGCCGAGGTGACGCTGCTGGAGCGGGAGATCATCGACGCCGACATCGAGTTCGTGGTGGACCACATCGGCAGCTTCGGCGACGACAACCGTGCCGGCATCGAGCGGACGCTCCACCGGATCTCGGCCATCCGCAACCGGACGGGCAAGATCGTCGGGCTCACGTGCCGGATCGGCAAGGCGGTCTACGGGACCATCGCGATCATCGAGGACTTCCTCGAGGCCGGGAAGTCGATCCTCATCATGGGCCGCCCTGGGATCGGCAAGACCACGATGCTCCGCGAGGCCGCCCGTGTGCTGGCCGACGAGCAGGGCAAGCGCGTGGTGGTCGTTGACACCTCCAACGAGATCGCGGGCGACGGCGACATCCCGCACCCGGCCATCGGCAAGGCGCGCCGCATGCAGGTGCGGACGCCGTCCCTCCAGCACGAGGTGATGATCGAGGCGGTGGAGAACCACATGCCCCAGGTCATCGTCATCGACGAGATCGGGACAGAGCTGGAGGCGCAGGCGGCCCGGACGATCGCCGAGCGCGGCGTGCAGTTGATCGGGACTGCCCACGGCAACAACCTCGACAACCTGATGCTCAACCCCACCCTGTCCGACCTGATCGGCGGGATCCAGAGCGTGACCCTGGGCGACGAGGAGGCGCGCCGGCGACGGTCCCAGAAGAGCGTGCTGGAGCGGAAGGCGCCCCCCACGTTCGACGTGATCGTCGAGATCCAGGACCGCGAGCGGGTCCTCGTCCACGACGATGTCGCGCAGACGGTCGACACGATGCTCCTGGGAGACCCCGCGGCGCCCGAGCTCCGCTGGCGCGACGAGGAGGGCGTCCACCGCAGCCAGGCGCGGCCGAAGCCCACGGCGCGCGAGGTGGCGGGCGGCGACCGGTTCAACGGGCTGACCGGCTCGGGTGCCGGGGCGTGGGGCCGCGACCCGGGCTGGCGGGGAGCGTCGACGTACCGCACTGGCTTCCCCGGCGTCGACGAGCGGCTCCCCGCGCGCTCCGGGTTCCGGCCCGGGCAGTCCGGCGGCTGGCGGGCCAACCGCGGCACGCCGTCGAGCGCCGAGCGCGGGGCCCGCGGCCCGGAGGGTGACCGACCGGGTCTGACGGTCCTGCCAGGCGAGCGGTTCGCCGTGCCCCCGGGCGGGGCGTTCCAGGCGGGCGACATCGCAGACCGCGGGCCTGTGGAGCGCTCGGAGGGCTCGGCCTCGGCCCTGCAGGCCACCGATGTCCGCGCGCGCGATGCCCGGGAGTTCGAGCGCCAGCGTGCGTGGCGCGCCGAGGCCACCCGCGCGCTCAACGCCCAGCACGAGGACGAGGGAACGCGCCCGGTCAACGCCGCCGAGATCGAGGCGGCCGAGGAGGAGCGCATCGCGCGGATGGTGCCCGGCTCTGACGGCTGGGATCCGGGTCAGGACGAGGACGAGCAGGCGCCGCTCGGAGCCGATGCGCTGGCGGTGGAGGGCGGGACGCTGCCCACGCTGCGCGTCCTCCCGCACGGCATCAGTCGCCGCAGGCTCGAGCAGGCCATCAAGGACCTCCAGCTGCCCGTGGTCATCGCCCGCGACCCGGACGAGGCCGAGGTGGTGATGACGCTTCGTTCCGAGTATCGGCAGAAGCCCGCCGCCCTTCGCGACGCGGAGGATCGCGGCATCCCGATCTACGTGCTCAAGGCCAACACCATCGCCCAGATGCAGGCGAGCCTGACGTCGGTGTTCGCGCTCGAGATCGATCCGCGCGAGGCGGCCCTCCGCGAGACGGAGCAGGCCATCACCATGGTGATCAAGCAGCAGGAGGCGGTGGAGCTCGCGCCGCAGAACGCGTACATCCGCCGCCTGCAGCACCAGATGGCGGAGCGTGCGAACGTCGTGTCCCGTTCGCGCGGGAGAGAGCCCTATCGGCGGGTCCGGCTCTACCCGGACGTCGCGCGCCCGTCCTGGCGCTAAGGGGGTCATGCGCGGGCGTAGCCGGCGACGACTTCGCTCAGGCGCCTGTGGCGGTCTGGCTCGGTCACGAGCTCGATATCGGTGAGCGCGAAGTCGCTCCCTTTGAACAGCAGCGGCTCGCCGAGCTCCCGCGCGAGCGCGTAGGAGAAGCAGTCGCCCATGTTGAGGCGCGCCGGATGACCCGAGCCCCTGCCGAACCTCTGGTACGCGTCGCGGGCGATGCGGGCCTGCTGGACCGTGAGGTCCGCGATCTCGATCCGTGACGAGGCGAGGATGGCGTCGAGCGCGCCCGACAGGGCGGCGTCTCGCCGACCGTCCACGACCGCGGACAGTTCGACGTAGGTCCCTGCCGACAGCCGTCGCCTTGGAGCCCGCGACATGAGGTCGACGAACACCCGCGCCTCCGGCTCCCGAAGCAGCATGGCCATGACCACTGAGGTATCGATGATCATCGCGGGAGCCCCCGCTCGTCGTACAGGAGGGCATCGAAGTCCTGGGAGAGGTAGTCGCGGCCCAGCCGATCGCCCAGCTCTCCCCACATGTCAAGCAGCCGTTGCGCCTCCCCTTCGGATCCCGTCTGCGACTGGTCCAGCTCAGCCAGTCGTGCCTGGACGGCATCCGCAACCGCTGCCGTGAGCGACACGCCGAGTCTGCCCGCGAGGTCGCGGATGAGCCGCTCCGTCTGTACGTTCTTGATGTTGAGACCCATGGTAGAAGTCTACCATGATCATGGTAGACATCGACTACTCCTCATTACGCTGCAGGACCGACGGACCGGGCGATCCGGCGTGACGCCCGCTGTCCCGGCGCGTGTCGTCCACGTATGCTCGGACACGCCATGACTACCGCCGCGCCGCTCCCGGGCTCGCTGGCCGCGCACCCGGAGCTCCCCCCGACGACGGCAGCGGGGCTGAGCAGCGATGAGGCTGCCCGCCGCCGCAAGGCTGGCCTCGGCAACACCTCGGTCCCGCCGACGACGCGGACCTATGCCCAGATCCTGCGCGAGAACACCTTCACCTTCATCAACGACATCCTGTTCGCGCTGGGCATCGCGCTGGTCCTGGTCGGCCGCCCGATGGACGCGGTCGTGTCGCTCGCAGTCATCTCCACGAACATCATCGTGGGCATCGTCCAGGAGATCCGCGCCAAGCGGACGCTGGACCGGATCGCCCTGCTCACGAGGCCCACGGCCACAGTGGTCCGTGACTCGACGGCGAGCCAGGTCCCGCCGGACGATCTCGTCCTGGGCGACCTCCTCGAGCTCCGGGCCGGCGACCAGGTGGTGCTCGACGGGCGCGTCGCAAGCGGCTCGGTCGGCCTTGACGAGTCGCAGCTCACCGGCGAGAGCGACGTTGTGCCGAAGCGACCCGGCGACGAGGTCTTCAGCGGCAGCTTCGCCACCACGGGCACCGCCCGGTACGTGGCCGAGAAGGTGGCCTCGGCCAGCTTCGCCAACCAGATCTCGGCCGGGGCGCGCTCGTTCCGGCGGATCGTGACCCCGCTCCAGGGGGAGGTGAACCTCGTCGTCCGGGTTGTGCTCGCGATCGTCGTGTACCTCGAGATCCTGCTCGTCATGCGCGGCTTGGTCCAGGAGCTGCGCCCGGGCGACGTGGTGGCGGACGCGACGCTGCTCGCGGGCCTGGTCCCCAACGGGCTGTTCGTGTCGATCGCGGTCGCGTACGCGCTGGGCGCCATCCGGATCCTGCGGTTCGGCGCGCTGGTGCAGCAGGCGAACGCGATCGAGAGCCTCAGCCACGTGGACGTGCTGTGCCTCGACAAGACGGGGACGCTCACGGCCAACAGGCTCGAGGTGGACGGCGTGGTCCCGCTCGGTGGTGCGACCGAGGACGAGGTGGCGGTGGCCGCGGCAGCCCTCGCGGCGTCCGCGACGGCGGGCAACAAGACGAGCGAGGCGATCGCCGCTCGGTGGCCCGCTGCGACCCGCCCACTCGCCGCCGAGGTGCCGTTCTCGTCAGCGCGCAAGTGGAGTGCAGTGGCGTTCGCGGAGCCGGGGGGCCGTGGGGTCGCCGACTCCGGAAGTGCGGCCGAGGTCCCCGGCATTGTCGCCCTGGGCGCGCCCCAGTTCCTGCGGCGGTACCTCGCGACCTCGGCCGCGGCCGGGCCCGCCGGCGCCGATCGGGAGCCGGATGGCTGGGACTCCATCCGCTCCGAGTTCGCACCCCTGACGGCCCGCGGCATGCGCGTGCTGCTCGTCGCCACGCATCCTGATGCGGCCGCGCTCGTGGGGCCCGAGACCGACGCCGACGCGACGCTCCCTCCGGGGATGCGCGCCATCGGCCTGGTGGCCCTCCGCGACGAGCTCCGGGGCGGGGCAGCCGAGACGCTCGCCGCGTTTCGTGCCAACGGCGTCCACGTGAAGATCATCTCGGGCGACGATCCGGACACGGTGATGGCGCTGGCCCAGCAGGCGGGTCTCGTCGACGCGGCCCACGTCTCGGGCGACGAGCTCGACGCCCTCGACGACGAGCGGCTGGCCGACCTCGCTGACGAGACCACCGTCTTCGGCCGCATCACGCCGACCCAGAAGGAGCGTCTCGTCGACGCGCTGCGCGCCCGCGGCCATTACGTCGCCATGATCGGCGACGGCGTGAACGACGTGCTCAGCCTCAAGAAGGCGAACCTCGCGATCGCGATGGGCAGCGGCACCCAGGCGACCCGCGGCGTGGCCGACCTGGTGCTGATGCAGGACTCCTTCGGCGCCGTGGCGCAGGCCGTGGAGGAGGGCCAGCGGATCCTCAACGGCATGCAGGACATCCTCAAGCTGTTCCTGGCGCGCATCGCCACCGTCGCGCTCGTCGTCGTGTCGTCGCTGGTGGTCGCCACCTTCCCGATCGAGCTGCGGAACGCATCCGCGCTGACGGTGTTCACGGTGGGCATCCCGACCGTGCTGCTCGCCTTCTGGGCGCAGCCGGGGCGTCGGGTGCGGGCCCCGCTGACCCGCACGCTCGCGGTGTTCGTGGCCCCTGCGGCGATCGTCTCGAGCCTGGTCGGCCTGCTGGTCCTCAACGGCTCGCTGTACCTCGCCGGTGGCAGGAACCTGTCGGCAGCCGAGTTCGCGGTCGCCCTCGACAACGCGCGCACGGCGCTGACCGCGTTCCTCGTCTACGCGGGCCTGCTGCTGATCGTGTTCGTGGAGCCGCCGATCCCCTGGTTCGCGGTGGCGGAGTCGATCACGCGGGACCGCCGGCCGGCCCTGCTCGCCCTCGTGCTGGGCCTCGGCTTCATCGTCACCCTGCAGCTCGGGGTGGCTCGTGACTTCTTCTCGTTCGGGGTCCCTGGCCCGCGCGATGCGCTCCTGGTGCTCGTGGCCGTGCTCGCCTGGGTGGTGCTCGTCCGCGAGTTCTGGCGCCGCCGCCTCGTGGAGCGCTTCCTGGGGATCGCCTAGGGCGATCGCTGACGAGGCCCGCGAGGCCAAGCCCATCGGCCCAGGACCGCACGCCTGCGAGGCGAGCCCGTCAGCTGAGGTACCGCAGCGCCGCCTGCGCGGCGAGCGCCCCGCCCATCCCGTGGACGCCGCCCCCCGGCGGCGTGGACGACGAGCCGAGGTACAGGCCCGCCACGGGGGTGGTGTACGGGTCCCAGCGCACGACCGGCCGGAAGAGCAGCTGCCGCCAGTTCGCGAGGCCGCCGTTGATGTCGCCGCCCACGTAGTTGGCGTCGTACGCCTCCATGGCGTGGGCGTCCTTCGCGGAGCGCGCCAGGACGAGGTCGCGGAAGCCGGGCGCGAAGCGCTCGACCTGCGCCTCGATCGCCTGCGTCATGTCCGCCGTCGAGCCGTTGGGGACATGGCAGTAGGCCCAGGCGACGTGCTTGCCGGCCGGCGCGCGAGACGGGTCGGCGACGGTCGGCTGGACGAGCAGCACGAACGGCCGGTCCGACGGGCGCCCCGCCGCGACCGCCGCCTCGCTCCGTGCCAACTCGCCCAGCGTCCCGCCCAGGTGCACCGTGGCCGCGCTTGCCGTCGCCGGGTCGCGCCATGGGATCGGGCCGTCGAGCGCCCAGTCGATCTTGAACACGCCGGGGCCGTAGCGGAACCGCTCGAGGGCGCGCCGGTAGCCGGTCGGCAGACGATCTCCGGCGATCGCCACGACCTGGCGTGGCGTGAGGTCGAGGACGGTCGCCCGCGCCGGGGGCAGATCGTCGATCGCCCGCACCCGGTGGCCCGTGACGACCTCAACGCCGAGGGCACGCGCCTCCGCCTCGAGCGCCGACGCGATCGCACCGCTGCCGCCCTTCGCCAACGGCCAGCCGACAGCATGCGCGAGCGTGCCGAGCACCAGCGCGAAGGACCCGGAGAGCGGCGCCGACAAAGGCAGCATCGAGTGGCCCGCCAGTCCCGCCAGCACGGCGCGGGCCGGCGCATCCCGGAACACGAGGCGTGCGAGCGCCGCCGCGGGCAGGGCCGCGGGCAGGGCGAACCGGGCCATCAGGAGTGGATGGCGGGGCGGCCGGAGCACGGGCCCGAGGATCGCGGGCATGAGTCGGTCGGCCTCGCGCGCAAGCTGCCCGAACAGCCGTCGCCACGAGGCGGCGTCCCGACGGCCCAGGGCCTCCTCGAGCCCGGCGCTGGACAGATCGCGGGGGAGCACCGCGCTGCGGCCCGGCGCCAGGGCGTGGGCCAGCGGCGCGGCCGGCTGGACCCACGCCAGCCCGTGCTCCTCGAGGTTGAGCGATTGGAGGAAGGGCGACGCGAGGCTCAACGGGTGGACCGAGGCGCAGGGGTCGTGGACGAAGCCGGGGAGCGTCAGCTCGGCCGACCGCGTGCCGCCCCCGACCTGCTCCGCGGCCTCGTAGAGCCGGACGCTCCGCCCTGCCCGCGCAAGCACGATCGCGGCGGCGAGCCCGTTGGGCCCGCCGCCCACGACGATCGCGTCGAGCGTCGGCCGACTCATCCGGACGCGCGTCGTCCGCCGCGGATCCAGCGTGCCGGGGCCGTGATCGTGGACACGGCCATGTGCACGGCGGGCGAGAATCGGACGTTGCGCGCGTACCGCCACTGGCGGCGGCGGTCGACGCAGAGCCGCTGCGTATCCACCCTGGGGTCGGCGACGCCCAGCGAGCGCGCCAGGTTCTCCAGCGTCTGCTCCCAGAAGCGGTCGTTGGCGCGGTTGGCGCCGAACAGGTAGGAGAGCTCGATGAGCGGGTCCGCGGTGCGCTCCAGCGCCTGCGCCTGGGCGACCGTCTCGTCGCCGTCGCGATAGGCAGAGAAGGTGATCCAGGCCGACAGCGCGTGGCCCTCCGGGGTCATGAAGGTGAACGACTCCCGGTCAGCGTAGATCACCATGACGCCGGTCGACATCTTGACCGGCGAGCCAGGCACAGGCGGCACCTCCAGCAGCGCCACCTCCCCCGGGGCGATCCCCGACAGCGGCGCGTAGAAGCGGGCGCCCTTGGGCCAGAAGGTCGGGAACCGCTCCTTCCAGTGGGCGACCACGGCCTCCGGCGGGTGCTCGTCGGCCGGGACGCGGATCGAGAACGTCTTCTGCCACAGTTGGCCGAAGCCCTGGACGGGGCCGGCGACCCGCCGGCCGGTGACCGTGTCGTGGCCGGCACCACGCGCGGTCGTGGCGAGGCGGTCCACGGGGCGAGCCCACGACTCCTGGTCGCGGGGCGCACGAGGCTCAGGGGTGGTCATGGCAAGACCTCCGTCGGTGGTGGAGCGACGACGCCTCGATGCGCCGGCGCAGCGGATGAATGTGGTGCTCGGCGGACTGGCGCCCGCTGCGGACTCAGCCCCGGCGGGCGTCTGCCCGCGCGCGGCTAGGCCGACGCTGCGGCGAGGGCGGCCGGCTCGTCCTCGTGGATGGCGATGGCCTCGTCGAGGCGGGTCAGGGACAGGATCTGGCGGTAGTGGTCGGACAGGCCGATGGCCATCAGCCGCTGGCCGGCCCGCTGCGCCCTCACGAGCAGCGTCACGAGCAGCCCAATCCCGCCCGAGTTCATGTACTCGAGGCCGCCGAAGTCGAGCACGACCGTCCGGCTGCCAGCCGGCACACGGCCGTAGGCGTCCATCAGGGCGGCCTCGCTGGAACTCGTGATGTCGCCGCCGATGCGCAGGATCGTCGCGCCCCGAGCGGGCTCGACATCGACGCTGGTGGCCATGGGACGCCTCCTCTCACCTTCAGCCGGCCGTCGGGGCCGGGTCTGCGATGGTCATGAAGTCCGAAAGCCGCGTGAGCTGGAAGATCTCGCGGTAGTGGCTCGAGAGCCCGACCGCGATGACCTCGTGCCGGTCCCGCCTCGCGTCGGCGAGCAGGCGGACGATCAGGGCGATGCCGGTGGAGTTGATGTAGTGGACGGCGTGGAAGTCGAGGACCACCTGCGTGGGGCTCGACGCGGCCGCGGCCCGGTAGGCGCCCGCCAGCGCGGCGTCGGCACCGCCGTCGACGTTGCCCGACATCCGCAGCGTCGCCCGTCCTGCGTCGGCGGTGATGGTCTCGACAGTCAGACTGGACTCGATCATGACGGTGTCCCTCCGGGGTGCTCGTCCAGGACGAGCGTCAGGGCGATGGTCTGGAGGCCGTCCGCCTGGGACACCTCCATGCCGTCGACCATGTGGCGGATCAGGAACAGCCCCCAGCCGCGCGGCTTCTGGAGGCCGGCGAGCTTGGCCTCGAGGTCGGGCGCCTCTGCGTCCGGGACTGGACCGGACAGGGCCCGGTCGGTGACGCGGACGGTGACGGCGCGCACGTCGGCATCGACACGGACGTCCACCGGGACCGCCGGGTCGCCTCGCGACCCGTACTCGAGGGCGTTCATGACGGTCTCGGCAACCGCGGTCTTGAGGCGCTCAAGCCGTTCTCCCTCCAGGCCCAGCTGCGCGACGACCTCGGCCACCCTCTCCATCGCCAGGCGTTCGTGCCCGACGGCGCCGGGGATGGTGAAGGCGAGCAGCGGATCGGGTGCGGCGGCCACGGGGACGGCCCCCGGGGCGTCGGCCGCGTCGCCGGCAGCCGGGCTCACAGCGTCCATGCCCGCACCGGAGCCCGCCCCCGCGGAGCGGCGCAGCGCCACCACGGTGATGTCGTCCTCCTGCTCCCAGCCTGGTCCGGTGAACGCGTGCAGGCGCTCGAGGAGCCGGTCGATGACGTCGGTGCCCCAGCCGGCCTCGACTGCGATGGCCTCGCGAAGCCGCGGGAACCCGTACATGTCGCCGTCGGGTGCATGGACCTCGACGAGGCCGTCGGAGAACAGCAGGACCTCGTCACCCGGGCCGATCTCGCCGACCGCCTCCTCGTAGGAGATGCCGGGCAGCAGCCCGAGCGGCAGACCAGTCGCCCGCGGCTCGACGACGCCCTCGGGGGTGCGGATGCAGGGCAGGTTGTGGCCGGCGTTGGCGAACCGGAAGCGCCCGCTCGCGGGCTCGAGGACGCCGTAGAGGCAGGTCACGAACATCTTGGCGGGCATCTCGGGGACGAGCAGCTCGTTGGCGCGGGCGAGCACCAGACTCGGCTCCACCAGGCGTGGCGCCTCGGCCCGGAGGATGGAGTGCGTGCGCGCCATTACGAGAGCAGCCGGCACGCCCTTGTCGGTCACGTCGCCGACGACGACGCCGATCTGCCCATTGCCGAGGTCGATGAAGTCGTAGAAGTCGCCGCCGACCACGCGCGCCGGGCCATAGAACGCCGCGATCTGCCACTCGCGCAGGTCGGGCAGGTGGCGCGGCAGGAACTGCTGCTGGATCAACTGGGCGACCTTGAGCTCCTGCTCGAAGCGCTCGCGCTCCGCCGCCTCGGCCGCCTGCTCGCGGACGAGTTGGGCGACGCGGATCGCGGGGGCCGCCTGGGAGGCGAGCGAGGCGAGCAGGCGCCGATCGTCGGTGGAGTAGTCCTGCTCCGAGAGGCGGGGGCCGAGGTTGAGCGTCCCGATCAGCTCGCCCTGGGTCACGAGCGGCACCACGAGGGCGACGCCGGCTTCCCGCAACGTCGTGAGCGCGGGCGAGGAGAGCTCGAGCCGGGCGAGGTCGACCGGGCCGGCCGCACCCTGGAGATAGGCGAACAGCGGGTCCGTCTCCGGGATGTCGACGGCGACGCCGGGCAACTCGTCGACTGCCGTGCTCGGGGCCGGGTCCGGTCCCGCGTCGGCGGGCTGCGCCGCGGCGCCCCTGAAGCGGCGGAAGGGTCGGCTCAGTGCGGTCATGGGCACATCCTCGAGGGTGGGCGTCCGGACATCGTTACGAAGCCGGAGTCGGCGGGCGTTTCGTGGCGTCAGGGAGCCACGCGTCTGCGCCCGACGGACGAACGGCGTGGTCGGCCGAGTTCACGGCATTCCTCCTCGAGACGGTCGGATCCACATCGCCGCACCCCGCGGCCGGACGGAGCGCGCCACCGCGTCGACGGCACCTGCCTCGATCTCGCCGAGATCGGCGACGCCGCGGAGGTGCGCCGCATACGCGGCCACGATCCGCTCGGTGTCGTAGCGGCGTCGGTTGAACCGGCGGTCGACGACTGCCTGGATGCGTCGTCGCACGGGTTGGAAGGCCGCGGCGGTGATCAGCGTGGAGCCGGCAACGGCGAGTCCGCTCTGGGCGGTGATCGGTGCGAGCAGGGCCTGGAGAGCCACGATCAGCCCGGCGAAGAGCCCGACGACGAGCCCGCTGGTGAGCGTCCAGGAGATCGTCCGGCTGATGATCCGGTCGATGTCGTACAGGCGATAGCGGAGGACGGCGAACCCGATCGCGACAGGAACGAGCGGTACCGCCACGATCGGCCCGAGCCACACGAGCCCCGATCCACTTGCGCCGGGGATGACCGCACTCGCCGCGAAGCCTGCAAGGACCCCGATGATGACCAACGCCAGCGCCGCAGCGATCCAGCGCAGCTGCTGGCGCTCCTGACCCGTCGCCCGGCGATAGCGGACGAACAGCGATCCGACCGAGCCGAGCAGCAGGGCGACAATCGGCAGGATCGTCGTGTCCGGGGTCAGCACGCTCCAGATCGGGAGGCTCGGCAGGACGGCGATCGGGTTCCGCACGCCGACGCTTGACGACGATCCAGGAAGGCTGACCGAGATCACCGGCATCAGGAGCGAGCCGACCAGCATCGCGATGCCCAAGCCGAGCCCGAGGCGTGCCGCCGTGTCGAGCACGGTCGGGTCGCCGGGCCAGCCGGTCGGGTTGGCGATGCTTGTGGGCCCAAGGTTGCCTGGCGCAAGCATGTCCGGGAGCGCCGAGACCACCACCACCAGCGCCGAGAACGCCACCAGCAGGCGCCACCTGGGCGTCGGCGGTCGCCCGTCGGGGAAGAGCAGGGGCAGGAGCAGGAGCGCGATCACCAGGGGCGGGCTGAAGGCCCACTGGGTGATCCATCCCGCGAGCACGGTGCCCGGCAGGCCCCCGCCGAACCCGGCGAGGCTCCACGCGCCGTACGCGGTGGCCGCCGTGTTCAGCCCGATCAGCAGGCCGATGAGCCACAGCAACCAGCCGACGGCGTTCTGCGGCGCGCGCGTGATGACGAAGGCGCCCACACCCGCGTACGCGGTGGTGATCCCAGCGAACAGCACGAACGCGAATGCCGGGCTGTCGGGACCCGTGGTGCCGGGAAGCACGACGTTGGCCAGGCCGGCAGGCACGAGGACCATCACGGGGACCCAGACGACGGTGAGCTGTCGACCCGACGACGGCGGGGGGTTCGACCGGTCGGTGGGGGTGCGGCGCAGGCCGCCGCTCATCGGGTGCCTCCACGGATCCAGATCCCGGCCGACGCCGGTTGGACCGTGCGCTCGGTCTCGGCCACCAGGACCCTTACCACGGCGCTCGTGTCCACCTGGTCACGGATGAGCGAGGCCATCTCCTGCTCGGCGAGGACCGCGTCGACGTGCGCCCGGTTGAAGCGCCGGTCCACGACGGCCTGGATCCGCCGCCGGAGGGGCTGGAAGATGGCCGCCACGGCGAGTGTCGAGCCCGCCACCGCCAGCGCGCTGCTCTCGGTGAACGGCGCCAGCAGGCCCTGGAGCAGCACGACCAGTACCGCGAATGACGACGCCAGGACCGCCGTCACGACCGCATAGGCAACGGTGCGGCTGATGATCCGGTCGATGTCCCACAGCCGGTAGCGGAGGACGGCGATCCCGGCCGCGACCGGGATGCCCAGGATCCCGGCGACGACCAGGATCTGTGCGAGCTTGGATGCCCAGGTCGGCAGGACGCCGATTCCTGACGAGCCGAGGGGGATGAGCGCCAGGGCCGCCCCGGCCAGGGCCACCGAGAACGCCAGCCACTTGAGCTGCTGGTGTCGCACGCCGCGCGACTGCCGGAAGGCCAGCGCCAGGGCGATGCCGCCCGCTGCGATGGCCGCCACCAGCGGCAGGTAGGCCACCCAGCGGTCGTCACCGGGGATCGCACGGACAAGTGCGTACGGGTTGTCGAGGTAGGCCGCGTTGTCCAGGCGGCCTGGCAGGAACATGGCGCCCAGCGTCGCCAGCGCCGCGCACCCGGCATCGAACCACGCCAGCGGCTGCCACCGCCGCGATGGAAGGTGGCCGGACGGGAAGACGAGGGGCAGGAAGGCGAGCATCGCGGCCTCGGCGGGGATCCAGATCCAGCCGCTCAGCCACGCGGCGACCCGCGGTGCCGGCAGCGTGCCCGGGGCGGCGAGAATGCCGGCCACCGCGTACTCCTCTGCCGCCCCTTGGACGGAGCCCAGCAGCCCGCCCGCCATGAACAGCCACCCGATCGGGTTGCCTGGCACCTTGATGACGACCACCGCGCCCACCGTGGCCGAGGCGAGCCCGATGGCGATCGAGAAGCCGCGGAAGGCCCACACGCCACGAACGGCGGTCGACAGGGTCGCCAGCATCAGTCCCAGACCCACGAGCGCGAGGGCGGTGGCAACGATCCAGCCGGCAATGGCCGCCGGCCTCGCGACGCCGGCTCGGCCCGTCATCGGGCGCCTCGCCGGATCCAGATCCCGGCCGATGCCGACTGCATGGTGTCCTCAATCGGCACCAGCATTGGCAGCACGAAGCCGACGTCGAGCAGCAGCGCACCGGTGGCCATGAAGCGGGCCATTGCGCGGCGCCGGGCCGTGGTCGCGGGTGAGCTCGGGACGCTCGTCATTGGTGGGACGCCTCGACTACGCTGGCCACACGGTACGACGTCCGCAGCCAGATTCCTATGTCCGGGACCATCCCTTGGGCGCGTCCCGAGATCGTTACGGGGCGCGGTTCGCCGGGTCGCGAGCGTTACGGCCGCAGACCTCGGCGTTGTACCGTTGCGCGCAATGGCAGCACCGCGTCCCGCGCCGACCGCAACCGCCCATCGCCTGGAGATCCGCGTCCTCGGGCCGATGGAGGCGTTCGTTGACGGGCAGCCGCTTCGGGTCGACACGCGCAAGGCGCTGGCCATCCTCGCACTGCTCGCCGTCGAGCGCCGCCCGTTCGCCCGCGAGGAGCTGGCCGCGCTGCTGTGGCCCGAGTCGGACGACGAGGCGGCGCGCGGGGCCCTCCGCCGGACGCTGTCGGTCCTGCGAGCGGGCCTGGGCGGATCGTGGCTGGCGATTGACCGCGCGACGGTGGCGCTGGAGCCGGGGGCGCTCGTCGACCTCCACGCGCTGGATGCCGCCCTTGGCACGGGCCGGGCCGACAGCCTCGAGGCGGCGGCCGAACTGGCCCGCGGGCCGTTCCTCGCTGGGTTCACGCTGCGCGACAGCCCGCCGTTCGACGACTGGCGCGCCACCTGGGAGAGCGCCGCCGAGCGCCAGACGGCGACCGTTCTGGACGCCCTGGCCACGGCGCAGGAGGCGTCTGGCGACCTCGTGGGCGCGGTGACAGCCGCGTCGCGTCGGGTTGCGCTGAACCCGCTCGACGAGCCCGCCCAGCGGCGGCTGATGCTCCTGCTCGCGCGCACGGGCGATCGTGCCGGGGCGATCCGCAGCTACCGCGCCTGCGTGGCGGCGCTCGACCACGAACTCGGTGTGCCGCCGCTGGCAGAGACGACCGAGTTGTACGAGGCGATCCGCGACGAGCGCCTCGAGCCGGCCCCGCCGCCGTCCGTGCCGGTCGTCCAGGGAACTCCGACACGGCTGCCCATGATCGGCCGCGAGGGCGAGTTGGATCGCGTCCTGGACGCCCTGAGCAGCGCCGTGCCGGACGGGCGGGTCGTCATCGTGGAGGGCGAGGCGGGCATCGGCAAGACCCGGCTCCTGGAGGCCGCGGGCGAGGTCGCGGCGGCACGCGGATCGCAGATCCTGACGGCACGCGCCTTCGCCACCGAGCAGGACATCCCGCATGGGCCGGTGATCGAGCTCCTGCGGGTCGGCTTCGCGGGGACCGATGCCGCCTCGCGGCTTGGGGCCGTCCCGGCAGCCGTGCTGGCCGAAGTGGAACGGCTGATGCCGCTGCCGCCCGGGCTGCGCCGCGAGCCAGCGGTGCAGCCGCCCCGCGCCGACCGGCTCGAGGCCCGCGCGAGGCTTCTGGATGCCATCGCGAGCACCCTGACCGCCCTGGTCGCCCCGAACGGGCCGCCGGCCGCCGGCATGATCGTCATCGAGGACCTCCAGTGGTGCGACGAGGCGTCACGCGAGGTGTTCGGCTGGCTGGCGCGGCGCCTTCACGGTCGGGGTGTCGCCCTCATCCTCGCCTGGCGCCCCGAAGACCTCGACGCGGCCGGCGAACGGTTCTCTGATGCCATGACGGCGCGGGATGGGACGACCACGATCCGCCTGGCGCGGCTCGATCGCGACGCCGTCGCGCGCCTGGTGGAGGCGGCCGCGGACGGCGCTGACTCGGCCGTTGACGCCGCGGTGCTGTACACGGAGTCGGAGGGCCTCCCGCTGTACGTCGTCGAGGCGCTGGCCACGGGGGCCCAGGGCGCCGAGCGGCAGGGCGGAGTGCAGGCCCTGCTGCGGGAGCGCCTCGCGTCGGTGGGTGAGACGGGGGCGCAAGTTCTCACCGCGGCCGCGGTCCTGGGCCGCACGTTCGACCTGCACCTCCTGGGCGCGACGAGCGGCCGCACCGAGGAGGAGGTGGTCGCAGCACTCGAGGAGCTCGTCCGCCGGGGACTGGTGCGCGAGGTGGCGGGCGGACGGGACGTGACCTATGACTTCGCCCACGCGCGGATCCGCGATGCCGCCCATGAGGCCACCAGCCTCGCCCGTCGCCGGCTGCTCCATCGGCGAGCCGCCGAGGCGCTCCGAGCGGAGCCGTCCTGGCGCGACAGCTCGGCGCGGCTGGCGCTGGTCGCGGGCCACCTGCATGAGGCGGGCCGCGAGGCGGAGGCCGCGGTCCTGCTCCGCGAGGCGGGTCGTCGAGCACAGGCGCTCCACGCGAACACGGAGGCCGTGGCGCACCTCGAGAAGGCCATCGCGCTCGGCTACCCCGACGTCGCGGAGGCCCAGATCGCGATCGGCGAGAGCCTCACGGTCCTCGGTGACTACCAGGGAGCCATCACCGTGCTGGAGGCGGCCGCGGCGAAGGCCGACCCGCGCCTCCTGCCCGCCGCGGAGCTCCGCATCGGGAGGGCGCATGCACGGCGCGGTGAGCTCAAGCTGGCGGCCGGCCACCTCGACGCGGCCATCGACGCCCTCGCCGGGCACGCCGGTGCTGAAGCCGTTCCGGTGCTCGTCCGGGCCCTGGTCGAGCGATCGGTCGTGATGCGGCGGGGCGGCCATCTCGACCGGGCGGCGGCCGACGCGCAGCGGGCCTTCCGACACGCGGAGGCGGCCCATGACGAGCCCGGGGCCGGGGCCGCCGTGCGGATGGTCGGCCTGGTCGCGCGCGACCGTGGTGACCTCGTGGCGGCCCGCCAGGCGCTCGAGCGCAGCCTCGTGCTCGCCGCATCGGACCCGGACGCGGGGGCGGCCGTGGCAGCGCGGAACGCCCTTGCGCTCCTCGCGGCCGACGAGGGCGACCGCCGTGAGGCGATCGCGCTGCTCGAGACCGCGCTCGACGTCTGCCGCCGGATCGGTGCCCGCCATCTGGAGGCGGCCGTCGAGAACAACCTCGCCGACCAGCTCCACGCCATCGGCGACACCGAGGCGTCGATGGACCACCTCAGGCACGCGGTGGCCATCTTCGCCGACATCGGCGGACGGCCGGGCGAGCTCGAGCCCGAGATCTGGAAGCTCGTCGACTGGTAGGTCGAGGCCGGATGCTTCCTAGGCCTCGCGGACCACCCGGATCCCGCGCCGCTCGGCGAGCGCCTGCACCCAGCCGGCCGCGTTCATGCCCGGGTCGCTCTCCCGGTACGGCGCGTCGTCGCCGTCATCGGCCCGGCCCGCGCCGCCCACCAGCGTCAGCGTCCCGCCGTCGGCCGCCAGGTTGTCCAGCAGCCGCTCGAGGTCGTCGTCGCCGACGGCCACGAACCGCGCACCCACGTCGACCGACACGGTCCCGTCGTCGTCGGCCCAGACCGTCAGGTCGCCGGAGCGCGACTCGCCGATGCCCACGCGTGCTGCCTCCCGCTCGCCTCAGCCCGCGCGCGTCGCGCCGGTGAAGGTGAAGGACGACAGCCGCACCGCGGGCACCGTGCACCCGCCCAGCATGCCCCGCAGCGTCCGCCGGTCCCGTCCCACCGCCTCCACGCCGGCCAGCGCGTCGAGGTAGGACATCGTGAACCGCAGGTTGCGGACCGGTCCCACGATCCGGCCGTCCTCGACCAGGAACGTCCCGTCGCGGGTCATGCCAGTGACCACCACCCGCTTCGGGTACACCGGGTTGGTGTAGTGGAAGCGGGTCACGAGCAGGCCGCGGTCGAGCCCCCCGATGAGCTCGTCGAGGCTGGCCTCACCTTGCGCCATCGACATGTTGATCGGGAACGGGCCCCAGGGGTTCGGCGCCGGCAGCCCGTGGCCCGTGGAGCGCCGACCGGCGCGGGCGGCGGTCTGGGCGTCGAACGCGAGGTCGCGGCAGACGCCCCTGTCGAGGAGTGAGAGCCGCTGCTTCGCGACCCCCTCCGCGTCGAAGCCCATCGGCAGGCCTGCGGGATCGCGGCCGTCGTCGACGATGGTCACCAGCGGCGAGGCGACCTGCTTGCCGGCCTCGAAGAAGGATCTGTCCTCGGCCACGGCCAGGGCGCTGAAGCCCAGGTACCCGAGCATGTCGAGCAGGTCCACCACCGCGTAGTGGTTGAGGACGACCGGGTAGTCGCCAGGCTCGACGTCGACCGGGTTGGCGGAGACTCGCGCGCGCTCGGCCGCCTCGCGCCCCAGCGCCCCGGCGTCGATCCGCGTGGCGTCCACGGAGCAGTCCTCCGCGTAGCCGGTCCCGTGGTCCGGGCCCATCGTGACGGTCAGGAGCTGGCTCGACGTCCGCCGCTCCGCGACCCGGATCCCCTTCGAGTTGGCCACCGCGAACGCCTCGGCGTCGGTCGAGAAGGAGCCGTACGCCGTCACGCCCTGGGCGTCAGCAGCGGCGATGACCGCCCGGGCGCCCTCGGCGCGCAGCTCGGGGGTCGCCGTCGCCGTGCCGTCGGACCAGGCGGCTTCGACAGGCCCGGGCGCGGTCCCGTCCGGCTCCGGCAGGCCCGCCCAGTCCGCGAGCTCCTCGACGTTGGCGGCGATGGCCGCCGCCCGCTCGACCAGCGCTCGCAGGCCCTCGGGGTCGGTCCGGCCCGACGAGGCGACGCCCACGCGTCGGCCATGGGCTACCCGCAGATTGACGAACGCCTCGCTCGAGGCGACGTTCTGGTGCACCTCCGAGTTGGCGAACCGCGTCAGGGCCGACTCGCCGGACGCGACCAGCGCCTCGGCCTCCGACACGCCCGCGGCCTCGGCCAGCCGGACGACCTCCTCGGCGATCCGAAGGGCACCTTCCGGATCGGCGGCGCCGCCCAGACTCCGCGTCGGCCCGCTCACGACATCACCCCCACGCGCACGTTGCGGAACCTCGCGCCAGACACGCCGTGCCCGACGTGCCCGGTCTGCGGCGGCTCGCCCTTGCCGCAGTTGGGCGTGCCCCACATCCGCCACGAGCTCGCGTCGCCCACCGCGTCCATCGAGCGCCACAGCTCGTAGGTGATGCCGGTGTAGGTGCCGTTGCGGTACAGCCGGCCCAGCCGGCCGTGCTTGACCTCGCGGACGACCTCCGTGCCGAACTGGAAGTTGAGGCGCCGGTCGTCGATCGACCAGGAGCGGTTCGTCTCGAACAGCAGCCCGTCGTCGGTGTCGGCGACGATGTCCTCGAAGCTCATGCCCGGCTTCGGCAGCAGGTTGACGTTGGTCATGCGGATGAGCGGGATGCGGTTCCAGCCGTCGGCCCGCATCGCCCCGCCGCTCCGGCGTCCGATGCGCGGCGCGGTCTCGCGCGAGCTCAGGTAGCCGACGAAGATGCCCTCCTTGATCAGCGGCACCTGCTGGGCAGCGACGCCCTCGTCGTCCCAGCCGAACGTCCCGAGGCCGCCGGGCACCGTGGCGTCGGCCACGATGTCGCACAGGTCCGAGCCGTAGCGGAAGCCGTCCAGCATGTCGGGCATCAGGAAGCTCGTGCCCGCGTAGCTGGCCTCCGTGCCGAACGCACGGTCGAGCTCGGTGGGGTGGCCGCAGCTCTCGTGCACCTGCATGTAGAGCTGCGAGGGGTGGAGCAGGATCGTCCGCGTGCCCGCGGGGAGGGGGGGAGCGGACAGGAGCTCCACGGCCTCGCTCGCGATCCGCTCGGCGTTGCCCGCCAAGTCCATCGCGCGCACGAACTCGTAGCCGGCCGAGGCCCACAGCCCGCCGTTGTCGGGGAAGCTCCTTCGCTGGTGCTCGTCGCCGTCGACCGCGTTGGCCTCGAGCCCGCTGCCGATGTGCGTGATCCGCTGCTCGGTGAAGCTGCCGTCGGTCGCGGCGAAGGTCTTCTCATCGCGCTGGGCCGCATAGATCGACTCGGTCCAGGCGATGCCCTTCACCGCGTTCATCGCTCGGTCCGCGTCGAGCAGCGCACCGATCTTGCGGTCCAGCGGGATCGCGAACGGGTCCTCGCGGACCGGGGTCTGATAGCGGCCCGTGGCCGGCGGGCGGTCGTCCAGGACGACTCTGTTGCGGATCGTGGTGGCGCTCGCGCGGGCGATCCTGACCGCCTCGGCGGCAACCCGGTCCGCCTCTGCCGTCGTGAGGTCGTGGCTGGCCGAGAACCCCCACGCACCGTCGACGAGGACTCGGACGCCGAACCCCTCGGTCTCGCCCGAGGAGACGCCCTCGACGCGGGTCGACTTGATGGTGATCGACTCCTCGAGGCGCCGAACGACCCGCACGTCCCCGTACGTGGCGCCCAACGCGGTGGCCGTGTCGAGGGCGCGGCTCGTCAGGTCTCGCATTGCGGCGAATGTACCTTGGGTTGCCGCCGGGCGCCGCTCGGGCGATGGACGTATTGACGGGGCGGGTGCCCGCGGGGTTCGTCCGCCGCCCCCGACCTGCTCCGCGTTCACATGGAGTACCTGCTCCGCGTTCACCTGGCGTACCGGCCCCGCCGGTGCTACTGCCCGTTTCGGTCCATGGCACCGATCGCGCCGGTTGCCAGCACTCTCCTCGTGCGCGGGCAGCGTGCAAGGACCCGCATTGCACCGGCGCAGCCGGTATCCCGGAGCGTTGAACCGGAGCGTTGAACGCGGTGACGGCACCTGCCTTTGCCGGAGCCTGCGCCTCGGCCCGGTCGACGCATACGAGACGCCCCCCGCGCGACCGCAAGTCCTCGCAGCCCTCGGCAGACTGCGCTGGACATCCATCGAGGGTTCAGCGAAGGCCCCGCTTCGAGGCACCCCGGCCACAGAACCAGCCGTGAGTGCGGCGTAAGCAGGGTTCGCCAGGATGCGCGCATGGATGTTCAGCGAGCGGCTCGCGCCTTTCGCGCCGTCCGCCTGCACCTAGGGCTGCGTCAGGCGGATGTGGCCGCGCGCGCCGGCGTGAGCCAGCAGACGGTCTCGGACTTGGAGCGCGGGCGGTTGGGCAGCATGAGTCTCGACAATGCTGCGCGCCTCTTCTCGGCAATCGACATCCGGGCCGTCTTCACGGTGACTTGGCGAGGCGGCGAACTCGACCGGCTGCTCGACGAGGGCCACGCCGCCGTCGCGGGCGCCTTCACGGAACTCGTGCGGTCGTTTGGTTGGGACGTTCTCGCCGAGACGACGTTCTCCGTGTATGGCGAGCGCGGCTCGATTGACCTGCTGGCGTGGCATCAGCCCTCACGGACGCTGCTCGTGATCGAGATCAAGACCGAGATCGCCTCTGCCGAGGAGATGCTGCGCCGCCATGACGTGAAGGTGCGTTTGGCGCCGGGCATCTGCCGCGAACGCTTCGGCGCCCAGCCTGCGGCGGTGGGTCGCCTCTTGGTCGTCGCGGACTCCTCGGCGAACCGGGCGCGGGCTGCTCGGCTGGCGCCGATCCTCGATGCGGCGTATCCGTTGCGCGGCCGACAGATCCGGCAGTGGCTTGCGGCGCCCGCGGGTGGCATGGGAGGCATGTTGTTCTTGGATACCGGCAGAGCCGGTGCAAGACGGCTCCGTCCCCGACGCGTACGCACGGGGAGGGTGCTGGATCCCGGCAGGGCTGGTGACGCGGCTCGACAGGGGCGTTAACACCGGCGCGACCGGTCCTCCGGGGCAGGGCCGCGCGCGTCCCCCCCGGTCGCCGCATGCGACGCCCGCCCGAGGAGTCGGCACCTCGTAGCCGATACACTCGCCGAGTGGATACCGCGTCGCCCCACCGCGGGCCGTTCATCACCCTCGAGGGTCCCGACGGCTCGGGCAAGTCCAGCCTGCTGGCGCGGCTCGTGAGCGTCCTCCGCGCCCGGGGTCTGGACGTGGTCGCCACCCGCGAGCCGGGCTCGACGCCGCTCGGGGAGCGGATCCGGTCCATCCTCCTCGACACCGAGCCGAGGATCGACCACACGGGACGTGCCGATGCGCTGCTGTTCGCCGCAGCCCGGACGCAGCACGTGGACGAGGTGATCCGCCCGGCGCTCGCCCGCGGTGCCGTCGTCCTGTGCGACCGCTACGCGGACTCCTCGATGGCGTACCAGGGCGCCGGCTCGCAGATCCCGCTGGACGAGGTGCGCGCCCTCCAGCAGTTCGCCACGGGCGGCCTGTGGCCGGACCTGACCATCCTCCTGGACCTCCCCGTCGACGCTGGCCTCGCACGAAAGCGCGAGGAGGTGACGCGCTTCGAGGCCTACCACGACCTGGCCTACCACGAGCGGGTGCGGGCGGCCTTCCTCGCGTTCGCGGCCGCCGAACCCGAGCGGTACGCGATCGTGGACGCGACGCTCGGACCGGATGAAGTGCTGGGCGCGTCGGCGGCTGCGGTCGCCAGGCTCGCGGATCGCTGGCCGGCGCTGCGCGGCTGATCGGCGGCGCGGCCGCGCGGGCGCGGCTGAACCGCCTCGACCTGCCACGGCGGCGATCGCCGGCCTCGGCTATCGTGGCCGGGCACCATGACGCCGATC
The DNA here is from genome assembly GCA_046704485.1 of Candidatus Limnocylindrales bacterium. Taxonomy (GTDB): domain Bacteria; phylum Chloroflexota; class Limnocylindria; order Limnocylindrales; family CSP1-4; genus CAIXZV01. Next base: position 27,700 of record JBJKRU010000095.1, read on the forward strand.
CCGCTCCCGCGAACGCACCGCCCTGGCCGGGGCCTCGTCACGGTGCTGCTGGCCGCGGTGCTCGCCGCGGGCGCCTGCTCGCCCGCCCCGCAGCCCACCGAAACCCCGAGCCTTCAGCCCACATCACCGCTGCCGTCCTCGTCGGCGGTGGCCTCGGTGCCGAGCTCTCCCAGCGCTCTGCCGCCGACCCCGTCGCCCACCGCGACGCCCACCCCGACTCCCATCATCCACGTGTACCCCTGCGGCGAGGCCGACCCCACGTGCCAGAGCGCCGCCGCGGTCCAGCAGACGACGGGGATCCAGTTCACGGAAACCGTGCCCTGCGCAGTTCAGGGCGTCGGCGGAGCCAACGCTGTGCCCGGCGCGAGCGGTGTGACCACCAGCTACTGCAACCTCCTGTTGGACAGCTTCGCGCCGAAGACCGGGAGGCAGCTGCCGGTGGTCGTGATGATCCCGGGCGGGCCCGTCCCCTTGGGGACTCGCGGCTACCTGTGGCTGCTCGCCCGCCTCGTGGCGTGGAAGGGTGCCGTGGTCTACACGGCCGACTACCGGTCGGCGCCGCAGTGGGGCGGCGGCTACCCGCAGACCTTCGCCGATGTCGCCTGTGCCGTGGCGTATGCGCGGGCCAACGCCGCCAAGCTCGGCGGCGACCCGACGCGGATCACCCTGATGGCGCACTCGTTCGGGGGCTTCCCTGGATCAGTCGTCTCACTCTCGCAGCACGACTTCGTCGCCGACGAGCCCGCGTGCAAGGCCGCCGGCGCCAATGGCAGGCCGGACGCATTCATCGGCGTCGCGGCTATCTACGGCTTCGACCACGTCGGGGCGGACTTCCTGGCGCAGCTACTGGGGGGGACCCGGCAAGACGTCCCGGCCAACTGGGCCGCCACCGACATCACGACCCTCGCCACCGCCAAGGGCCACCCCAAACCCGATGTGCTGCTCCTCGCAGGCACGAGTGATGCTGTCGCCCCCATCACCACCGCGGACGAGTTCGCAGCCGATCTCCACGCGGGCGGGATCACCGTCACGGTGTCGTCCATCCAGGGAGCCGACCACAACACCATCCTCTCCGCTCCGGCGACGCTGACGGCGATCACCGCATTCATCGGAGCGAAGGGCCAGTAGCAGGGCCGCGGCCGGGCGCCTACGGGCGCGGAAGAGGGCCGAGGACTACCGCGAGACCGAGTACCGGTAGACGGGCGAGATGTTGTTGGCGAACTCGGGCGTGGGATAGACGACGACCCGCCAGTACCACGAGCCCGTGGACGACGGCGTCCAGGTGAGGCTGGCCGTGCCGTCGGCCGTCGTCTTGCGGCCGTGGCTGCCGGCGTAGACCCAGCGGCGTCGCGCGGTGTCGTAGCGGTACAGGCGGAAGGAAACGGTGGTGATGCCGGCCGGTGCGACCTGCGCCTGAAGGGTGACTGGCCTCCCAATCCGCGCCGTGTGCCTCGTGGTCGCGGTGACGTTCGTCAGCGAGACCGTCCGACGCACGATGGCCGCCGCCTCGGCGGAGGCGGGGCTGGCGACGGCCGATCCCGCGTAGCTCACCCGGTAGTTCGTGTTCTCCGAGGGGATCAGGGTGAGCGAGTACTTCCCGTTGCTGGAAACGATCTGCTCGACGGGCGAGTAGTCGGTCGCCGCCCGAGCGCGGGATTCGAGCTGGAGTGACGCGCCGGGGGGCAGCGTCGCGGTGCCGCTGAGCGTCACGCTCGTGCCCACCACCGACACGCGAGGGGTCAGGGACGCGGTCACGGACGACGTCGGGAGGTACGAGAACGTCCAAGATGGCGCGCCCGACACCTTGTTGCCGGCGAGGTCCCGCACGTCTCCAACCGCGGCGATGTACACGTAGCCGGCCTGGAGGTCGGAAGCTGGCGTGAACGTGCCGGTCCGGGTCGTCGGGTAGTAGAGGTACGAGCCCGGCACGATCCCGCCTGTCGACGACTGGAGGATCAGGCCGAGGTTCATCCAGGTCGAGTCGTCGATCGGCTCGCTGAACACGACCGAGATCGTCGGCCGAGGCGTCGTGAGCACCGCCCTGTCCTCCGGCGAGAACGACGAGACGGTCGGGCCCGTGGTGTCGAGGGTGACGTTCACGCTGACCGGCTGCGACCAGAGCCCGACGCCGTTCATCACCTTCGCCCAGACTGTCTTGAGGCCGTCACCCGCCGGGATCATCCACGTGAACTGATTCTGGAGCGGTGCGGGCGCCGACCAGTTCAGGTCGTCGTTGCTCAGGCTCATCTCCGTGACGCCGGAGAGGTCGTCGAACCCGGCCAGCTGGAGCGTTACCGAGGTCGTGTTCACCACAGTGGCGCTGCCCGCCACGTGGAGGCTTGCCACAGGCGGCGTGGAATCCGGCACCACCTGCACGGACAACGTGTAGGTGCCCTCGACGTTCGACGCGCCGTTGAGGTCGAGGTAGAAGGTGCCGCCGATCGTCGTTGGCCACGAGACGTGCTCCGAGCTGGTCGGACCCGTGGACTTGGTCAGCAGGCCGGTGTTGGACAGCACGGTCGTGGCGTCCGCAGCGAACAGGTACAGGTCGAAGTCCGTCCCCGCTGTGCCGGCAAGCCCGGCAAGGAGGACGTACCCCGCTGGAACGTCGATGCGGTAGACGACGTCGTAGATGGGGCCGCCGAGCAGCCCGCTGACCACCGGGGCCGGCAGTGGGATCCCCGGGATGTCAGATTCGGGGGGCGTTGCGGCGCGGGCGGCGGGTGCCTCTGCCATCGTCCAGGGCACGGCCATTGAGAGCGCCAGGAGCGCAGAGAGCAGCGACCGCCGGGGCTTCATCGCGTGGAGGATACCTCCCGGACATAGAGAGAGGGCCGAGGCAGATGCCCCGGCCCTCCCGTTGCGGGCCGCCCGTAGAGCGGCCCGCCTGTCGTCTAGAAGGTTAGCGCCAGCGAGCCTGGCGGGCCGGCGTTGTGGTCCCGGAAAGGGAGCCGTAGAACGACAGCCAAGAGGCCGACGAGGTCCTCCAGTAGAAGTACACGTCGCCGTTCGAGTCCGCAACGCGGGCAGTCCTCTTGGTGAAGGACGACCACACGCCGGCGGAGTTCTTGCTGGCCATCATGATGTCAACCGTCTGGCCAGCTGCGGCCGCGCCGAACGACATCTTGAAGGTGACGTACTTGCCGATCGAGGCCACCTTGGTGGTGACCGAGAACGGCCCGCTCTTCGTCACGCCCAGCGCCGAGGCGTTGGTGGCGGACGAGACCGGTGCGACAGCGCCGACGCTGGCCGTGCCCGTGCCGCTAACGGTGGTGCTGGCAGAAACGTCGGTCGTAACGGTGGCGAGGGCGCTCACGGTGCCCGTGTTGAACGGGGCGAGGTACGTGAACGTCGCCAGGCCATTGCTGGTCTTGGCGATGAGCGGCGTGAACGCACCAGCACTGACGATCATGTTGACCTCAGTGCCGTCAGCGACCGGGCGGCCGCCGGCGTCGCCGGCTGCAACCGTGATCGTGGCTGCCGCGCCCGGGGTGATGGTGGCAGCGCTGAAGGTCGGGGTGACCGACGAGACGTCGCCGGAGGCGTACATCGTGAAGGTCGTCGCCGCGAGGGCGGACGAGCTGGTCGGCGTGTACGTGACCGTGAACACCGAGGAGCCGAGGGCGTTGGCCACCGGCTTCGGGACGATCACATTGCAGGACCCGTCGGTCTGGACCGGGCCAAGGGCCGCGTCCGTGAAGACCGTGGTTGTCCCGGAGGTGAAGGCCCAGGCGCCGTTAAGGGAGCCGCAGTCGCCGCCGATCAGGTTGCCGGTGGCGTCCTTCAGGTTGACGGTGCCGGCGACGGTCGTCGTCCCGGTGTTCTCGGCGACCGAGTAGGCCGACTGGGTGAACACGACGGATGTCGCGGTGCCCGTGAACATGAAGCTCACCGGCGTGAACGAGGTGGTCTTGCTGTTGTACGTCGCCGAGGTGGAGATGATCCCCGTGCCGGCGATGCCGCTCGACCAGATCTGGACGAGGGCCATGCCATTGGCGTCGGTGCTCCTGGTGGTCGTCTGGCCGGCGAAGTCGCCGACCACGAAGCCCACCGGAGTGATGGTGGCGGTGACCACAGCACCGACCACCGGGTTGCCGTTGCCGTCCTCGACGGTGACGCACAGGTCACCGACGTAGTGGTTCGACGGCGTCGCCGGGGCGCTGGAGCTGGCAGTGCCAGTGCAGCCGGAGGCCGCCCCGTACGTCGTGACGGTCGAGTTGGCCGCCGAGACGTCAAGGCCGCTGCTCGCGGTGAAGGTGATCGTGAGGGTGCCGTCGAGCGACGCGACACCAGTGCCGGTGTCGATCGTGTAGACGGTGACGGCGGCGCTGCCGGGCGCCGAGGGTGCCCGGAGCGTGATCGTGCCCGTGCCAATAGCGGTGTTCGCGGGCGCGGTGACGGCCGTGCCGGACAGCACGAACGGTGCACCGGCCGAGATGATGGTGGCCCCGGTGGCCGTGATGTACAGGCTGCTCGTGGCGGCGCTGGAGCCAACGCCGGTGAGCGTAACGGTGCTGATCCCGTCCGCGACCTGGGTGCAGGTGACCGGGTTGGCGGCGTTAGTGCAGGTGAGGTAGCCCGTCGTCGTGTAGCTCGCCAACGCGAACGCCGATGTGGCGGCAACCGACGCGAGCAGCGCGGCCGCAAGGCCGGCGCTCAGTGCCTTCTTCCAGATACCCAAGTGGGTTCTCCTTGTATTGGGCGTTGATGTGGTTCCGACCCGCAGGCCGGGCCCGGGAGTTCCGTCCACCCTCCTACAGTGGTTCCCGGCTCAGTTCTTGGACAACAGCCTTCCGGAAGGCCCGGAACGGCAAGGCGGGCCCTGCCCGCCCCGCTGTTACGGCGATGGGGTTGAGCCCGTCGATGCGGCGGGCGTAGGCGACGCGCTGGGCGTCGGGGACGAGCTGGGCGGCGGCGTGCGCCGCGGCTTGACGGTGGGCGATGGGGTGACAGTCGGGATCGGTGTCGCCGTCGGCGCTGGCGTGACGGTCGGCTCGGCGGTCGCCGTCGGCGCTGGCGTGACGGTCGGCTCGGGCGTGGGGGCCGGCGTAGGCCTGGGTGTCGGCTTGGGCGTCGGGGCCGGGGTCTCTGGCGCCTGGGTGCGCGTTGGCGTCGCCGTCGGGTTCGGCGTCCCGGTCTCGCCAGCCGCGGACGGCGCGGCGCTCGGTGCGGTCAACGTCGGCGTCACTTCGGGCGCAACGGTAGCACCCCCACCCGTGAGAAACGAGGGGCCCCTGAACAAACTGCTCGCCGCGAACACCAGCGAGGCGCCCACGAGGGCCACCACGACCACCGTCACGGCGAGCGTGGACGTGGTCCGCACCGCCCCGCGGAAGACCTGCGTCCGCAGGTCCCGAAGCCAAGACCGTCGGTCGTGACGGCGCTGTCGGTCGGTGATGGCGGCGAGGATGATCCGCTCGTCGAAGTCGTCTGATGGCGTCGGCACTGGGGCGAGGGCAAGCGCCTCGAGCAGTCGGGTGACACCGCCCAGCTCCGCCGAGCACGCGGAGCACCGTGCGACGTGCGCCCGGAGCTGCTCCGCGCGCGCCGGCGGCAGCTCATCGAGGAGGAAGGCGTCGATCAGCGGACGGCAGGCAGCGCAGTCCAGCATCTCGGGGCGGTTGGATGACGTCACGACAAGGTAATGACACGGACGCCCCAGAAAGTTGCACCGTGCCTGCATTGAAGCGGCAGATTCCTGCTCGCTCCCCCTCGCGCAGCTCGCCGGTGGTCGGGGCAGTGCCCAGTCAGCCGCGGCGCGTCGGGACTGGCAGCACGCGGCCGGACGCCTGCATCGTCGGGTCCGAGGATGGCCTCTCCGACCTCGCGGGTGTTCGCGATGCGTCGTCAGGAGCGGAACCCCTTGTCGAAGGGCGCTCCCGGAGGTGGGCAAGCTCCTCCCGCAGGGCCTTCGTCCCGCGCAGCAGGTGGCTCTTGAACGTGTTGAGCGGCACGTCCATCGCCGCGGCACCCGCCGCGTAGTCGAGGCCGGTCATGTAGCGGAGCACCACCGCGGCCCGCTGGTTGAAGGGCAGACGCTCGATCGCCTCGTCCAGGTGCGCGCGCAATTCCGCCGCCTCGGCAGCGGCAACGGGATCGCCGGCGCCACCCACCTCGGCCGGGCCGATGGCATCGGGCCAGGCGGCGCCCTGCTCGAGGGCCGAGAGCGAAGGAGCGGCTTTCGCGCGCGCGCGCGACGCAGCCCGGCGCGCGATGCGGATCGTGATGGCGTTGAGCCAGGCTGCCAGGGAGGGATTCGGGTCGAACCGGTCGATCGCCTTGAAGGCGGCCAAGAACGCCTCTTGAACCACATCCTCGGCCGTGAGCCTGTCGGCAGTCAGGCGGTAGGCGAGCGCATACAGGCGCGGCCGGTGCTCTCGAACGAGCATCGCGTAGGCCGCGTCCGATCCCTCCCGGCAGCGCCGCACGAGCTCGCGCTCGTCGCCCGCCCAATCCGTCACGACACCTCCGAACGTCGCGCTCGCGGCTTCACCCGCCTCGGCACCCCCACTCCCCGCAGACGCGCCGGAGCGGAGGACCGCTCGCCTCGGCTGTGTGTCTGCGGTCAGTCTGCCACACGGTCGAAGCGTGCGACGTGAGGCTTCGGGAATCATGAGTTGAATGAGGCGCGCCATGACCATGGTTCAATCGCACCCTCGGCGGGCCGTGACGTTTGGGGGGTTCTCTCGTGCAGTACGCTGCCGCAGTGTCAGCGGGTGCGGCAGCGTCTCCGGCTTGGACCGCACGCAGCAGCGAGGGAGGCCGCAGGTGGCTGGGCTCTGGAGCAGGCGGGTGGATGGGAGAGTCCCCGCGATCGTGGCATCGCTGGCGCTCGCGGTCTCGATGCTCGCGGTGGCCGTGCTCCCCGGACAGGCGCAGGCCGCCAGCGCCACCGTCAGCATCTCGCATTACGCCTTCACCCCGTCGCCCCTGACGATCACAGCGGGGACGACCGTCACTTGGGTCAACCGGGACCCCACCGAGCACCTCATCATCTCGGATACCGGCGCCTTCCCGAGCTCCAAGATCCTGACTACCGGGAAGACGTACTCGTACCGGTTCACGAAGGTCGGGACGTTCAGCTACCACGATGGGTACACGTCAACGATGCGCGGGACGATCGTCGTCAAGGCGGCGCCAAAGGCCACCCCCAGGCCCACGCCGCGCCCCACGCCCAGGCCCACGCCCAAGCCCACGCCCAAGCCAACGCCTAGGCCCACCGCGACGGCAACGGCGACGCTGTCCACCTCCACGGAATCGGCTGCGCCCGGCGCGTCCGCTGTGGCCGGCGCTTCGGCCGAGGTCGGGCCGTCAGCATCGTCAGGTGCCGGCACCGCAGCTGAGGCGTCGTCGGTCCCGGTGGGATCAGCCGCTGGCGGCGGGACGGGTTCCACCCCCGCCTCCTCGTCCTTCGACCTTGGCAGCGTCGTGATCGGAGTCCTGCTGGCGCTGATCGTTGGCGGGGTGATCGGCCTCGTCTATCGGGCGCGTCAACAGACCGACTGACCCGCAGCAGGTTCGCGGGTCTGCTCAAGCGGTCGAGCGCGCCGCCGCCGGGCCGGTCAGCTCTCGCGGGTCAGCCCTCGCCGGTCGCGGAGATCGATGCAGGGCTGGTGGCGCTCGCAAGGACGGTGTGCGCCGCGGCGAGGAGCGTCTCGGGGTCCGTGCCGTCCTGGGGGAAGCGCGCCACGCCGGCGCTCACCGAGACCGCGTGCCCCTCCACCGGGTCGAGTTTGGCGATGCGCTCGATCACGCGCCTCGCCACGGTCACACCCGCAGATCCCGGGGCCACCAGAACGAACTCGTCGGCGCCCACCCGCCCGATCGTGTCCACGAGGCGGACGCTCTCCGCGAGGATCGTGGCGACTTGGCGCAGCACCAGATCGCCGGCGCGCGAGCCCGAATCGGCATTGAGGCGCTTGAATTCGTCCACGTCGAACACGGCGACCGAGATCTCGCTGCCCTGACGCTGGGCCCGAGCCACCTCGAGCTCCAGCACGCGGCGCACGGTCCTCGCGTTGGCGAGTCCGGTGAGCGCGTCGGTGTGCGACACCCGCTCGTACCACTCGGACCGCTCGGTCACGAGCGACGAGAGGCGGAACAGCGTGATCGCGGCGGCGGCCAGGTCGGCCGTGCCCACCAGGAGCGTCTCCTCGCTCGTGTCGACCTCGTGCTCTCCTGGCCAGCCGAAGGTCAGCACGCCCAGGCAGTCCTCGACGCCGGCTCCGGCGGCGACCACGAGCGGCAGGTCCACGCCCGTCCAGGCGGAGCCGTCGGGACCCGCCACCGACCGGCCGAGCGTGCCGGAGCGGTCCAGCGCGGCGAGGTTGATCGGGTGGTCGGGGTTTCCGGCGACCTCGGCGGCAAAGGCAGCAACCCTGTCATCCGCCATGCCGAGCGTCATCAGCAGCTCGATCTCGGCCCGCTCGGGATCCTGTGCGAAGACGGCTGCGATGCCCGCTCCGACCGCGCTGGCGCTCGCCTCGACGATGACCGCAAGCGCGGTGTCGAGGTCGGCGGCTCGGGCGAGCGCAGCCGCGCCGGCCGATAGGACGGCCAGCGATCCGCTGTCGACGCCGGTTGTGTCGGACACGAGACCCTCCGTT
>JBJKRU010000096.1:0-9227 GCA_046704485.1 Candidatus Limnocylindrales bacterium
CCTCCTCCTCGTGACCGTCGCGTGGCGGCTCCGCATGCGGGCCACCGGGGCGACCTGCGCGGTCTAGGTCCTGGCCGCGCGTCGGCGCCGGCCAACGTCTGGCACTGCGAACGCGGACGGCTCGCCGGGCACGCCTGAGGCGGGCGGGACCAAAGCCGCCGGCGGGCCGGGTCGGGATCGTTTGCGACTCACGCAACCACCACGGCGACCGCCGTGTCCGACCGATCGTTCCGCGATCGCGGAACCACCGTGAACCCCGGCTCCGGCGGGACCCCTGCCCGGCTTGCATGCGGCGGGACCCCTGCCGCGCATGCGGCGCTCCGGCGGCACGGCGCGACGGCCCGTGCGGGCGGCGTTTGCCCTGGCGCGGCAGGGGGGATCGGCTCAGCCGTTGGTGAATAGCGACGCGTACGCGTTGATCGCCGGCTGCCCACCGAGGTGCGCGTAGAGGACGTTGGACGACGCCGGGATCTCGCGACGGGAGACGAGGTCGATCAGCCCGGCCATCGACTTCCCCTCGTACACGGGGTCGGTGATCATGCCCTCGAGCCGGGCGGCGAGGCGCATCGCCTCGAGCGTGCCCTCGCCAGGGACGCCGTAGGCGCCCTCGTGGTAGCGGTCGTCGAGGATGACCTCGTCGTCGCGCAGGTCGCGGTCCAGGCCGATCATCCCCGCCGTCCGCTGAGCGATCCGCCGAACCTGGTCGAGGGTCTCGGGCACCGTGGCGGACCCGTCGATGCCGATGACCCGCCGCCTGCGCCCGCCGGCGTCCTCGAGCACCGCGAACCCGGCGATCATGCCCGCCTGCGTCGAGCCGGTGACCGAGCACACGACGATGGTGTCGAAGAACACGCCGAGCGCCTCCTCCTGCTCGGCCACCTCGAACGCCCAGCCCGCGAAGCCGTGCCCGCCGAGCGCGTGGTCCGACGCGCCGGCCGGGATCGCGTAGGGCTTGCCGCCCGCCGCCTCGACCGACGCCAGCGCCTCCTTCCAGGAGTCGCGGAAGCCGATCGAGAAGCCGGCCGGATCGAGCCGCACGTCGGCCCCCATCAGCCGGCTGAGCAGGATGTTGCCGACCCGATCGTACGTGACGTCGTTCCACTCGACCCAGTGCTCCTGGACGAGCACGCACTTCATCCCGGCATGCGCTGCCACCGCCGCGACTTGGCGGGTGTGGTTCGACTGCACGCCGCCGATCGAGACCAGCGTGTCGCAGCCATGCGCCTGTGCATCGGCCAGCAGGTACTCGAGTTTGCGGACCTTGTTGCCACCGAACGCCAGGCCTGAGTTGCAGTCCTCGCGCTTGGCCCACACGGTGGCACCGCCGAGATGAGTCGACAGGCGGTCGAGCCGCTGGACGGGCGACCGGCCGAACAGCAGAGGCGTGCGCGGGTAGTCGGCGAGGGTGGGCATCGGGCGGTCTCCGGCTGGCAGGCGTAGCGGCTGGACGCAGGCCGCGATGGTACGCCGGGCGCCGTCCGCTCCGGGCTCGGCCGCGCTCAGAAGCCGATCAGCGCCCCTGCTCGATCGCGGATCCGGCCGATCCGCGAGCGTCGGTAGACGCCGGGGCGGATCGCGGTCCAGTCATCGGCGAAGCGGGTGTGCGCATCCCACTCCGCGTCGTCGGGGAGCGGCGTGAGCTCCAGCGGCGCCCCGCGACCGAGCCCGCTCGCGAGCACGAAGTCGGCCAGGTGGGGGTTGCGCGGCAGCAGCGGGCCGTGGAGGTAGGTCCCGATGCGAAGGCCGCGCATGCCGCCGTCGCCCGGAAGCGCGGTCGCGCCCTCGAACCCGGACGCGCCGTCGTTGCCGCGGCCGATCAGCACGCGCCCGAGCGGCCGCATCGTGGGCCCGAGCGTCGTGCGTCCGGAGTGGTTCTCGAAGCCCACGATCCGCCGGCGTCCTCCCGCGTCAGACGCAGCGATCGGCGACACGCCGTCCACCTCGATCGCGATGCCGCCCACGAAGCGCACGGCGCCGGCGGGCATGTCGGTCTCCACGTCAAGCAGGCCCGGGCCGGGGATCTCCCCAACATGCGGGCTGCGGAATGCGTGGCCGAGGTTCTGGTAGCCAGCGCACACCGCGAGCAGTGCGGCGCCGTCATCGATGGCGCGCCGGAGGGGATCGGCCAGGGCGAGCAGCGCGTCGGCCACCGCGCGCTGGTGCTGGTCAGCTCCGCCGCCGATGAAGATGACGTCGGCTCCGGCGAGGTCGCCGGCGTTCGACGCGTCGATCCCGCGCACCTCCGGCGCGATGCCGCGCCACGACGCCCGGCGGGCCAGCGTGTCGATGTTGCCGCGGTCGCCGTACAGGTTCAGGGCGTCGGGGAAGAGGTGCGCGATGACGACGCGGTCGGGCGCCGCGGTACCAGCTCGGACGCTCATCGCGGCATGGGCGGGATCACGCCCCGCCCGGCGAATGCTGCGCGAATGCCCAGCAGCGCGGTGTACGTGGCGACGATGAGCACGGTTCCGCCGACCGGCGCCTCGGCGATCGTGCGGTCCACCGCCTCCGTGGGGTCGTCGACCAGGCCCAGGAAGTTCGGGGGATCCACGGCAGGGTCGTCGCAGACGGCGTACTTGAGCCTGACCGCGAAGTCTGCGGCGCGCCGACCCGTCAAGCGGTACGGGCGTCCGGCGACGAGGTCGGCCGGCGAGCAGTCCCAGTACCAGGACACGTCGCGCCCATCGGCGAACGCGTCGTTGAGGGCGAGCACGATCCGGTCGAGCGGCGAGCCCTGCGCGACCGACGTCAGCTCGGCCATGGTGGCGGGGTTCTTGAGCAGGCTGAGCACCACGGTGCGGCCGTCGACCTCGAAGTGCTCGAAGCGCGCGAATGGCGGCTCGGCCGCGGCGAGTGCCCGGACGGCCGCGCGCGGGTCGAGGCCCAGGCCGACGGCCGCGGCGACGGCGCCGGCGGCATTGTAGGCGTTGCCGAGCCCGGGGAGGCGGAGCTCGACCTCCTCGCCGGTCGAGCCCGAGGCGTCGTGCCAGGCGAACCGGAGCCGCTGACCCGTCAGCCCGTGGCGCTCGACGATCTCGACCGTCAGGGCGGGGTTCGGGCGGGCGAACCCGCAGGCGCCGCAGGCGTAGTCGCCGAGGTGGCCGATGGCGGTCCACGCGCCGGTCAGCGGCGCGTCGCAGGAGGGGCACATCACGGGCTCGGGTGTCAGCTCAGCGGCGCTGGTCCGGTCCGGCGCACCTGTGAATCCGTACGGGATCGTTCGAGCCCCGTTGGCGCCGGAGATCTGCGCGAGGCTCGTGACGCGCGGGTCGTCGGCGCAGAAGACGATCGTGTCGCCCTCGCCCTCGGCGCCGAGCATCGCCGTCCACAGGCGCACGAGGTGGTCCGTCTCGCCGAACCGGTCCAGCTGGTCGCGGAACAGGTTCGTCATCACCAGCACGGCGCCGGGGACCGCCGGGCGGACGGCCGGCAGCGCCGCCTCGTCCACCTCGAGGACCGCGATCGTCCCGCGCGCCCGGAACCGTCCGCGCAGTGTGGTCGCGTTGACGAGAACCGTGCCGATCGACTGGCGGAGGTTGGCGCCCGAGGCGTTGGCGAGGACCGGGTGGCCCAGCTCGCGGACGATCGTGGCGAGCATCTTGGCCGTGGAGGTCTTGCCGTTGGTGCCGGTCACGATCGCGGCGCCGTGGAGGTCGGCGGCCAGGCGGGCGTCGATGCCCGGGGCGAGCTTGCCCGCCGCCAGGCCCGGAAGCGATGTCGCGCCGCGGCCGAAGCGCCGGACGGTCCACGTCAGCCCGCGCGCCGCGAGGAGTGCGGACGCGTCACGGACAGTCGCGGGCGGACGGGCGTGGGGGGCGGTCATGCGCGAAGGGTACAAGGACGCCTGGTCGGAGCGGCTCCACAGCGTCCGTTCCTGCCGAACGTGAACCACGCGGGCGTTGCGCGTTTCCAGACCCACCGCACGCCCGCCTGAGACACACGTGGAGGAGATCCGTGGTTGTTCGGGCCAACGAGCCTGCCCTTCGCCCGGGTCGTTCACTTCTGGTGGCAGAACTCTGATCTGGCGGCAGGACCCTGAGGCACGCGATGCGCGAACGCCCAGCGTCCTCAGCCCGGGACGCGCACGAGGAGCCCGCGCGACGCGTCGGCGGCCGTGCCGAGGCCCGCCAGCCCGAGCGCCAGCTCCACCTCCGCCGCGAGGAGGTCGAATGCCTTGCCGACGCCCGGCTCGCCGCCCCAGGCCAGGGACCACAGCACGGGCCGGCCCAGCATCACGCCGCCCGCACCCAACGCCAGCGCCGTGAGCACGTCGGTTCCGCGCCGGATCCCGGAATCCATGAGCACGGGCGCCCGGCCCGCGACGGCGTCGACCACCCGGGGCAGCGCGTCGAGCGCTGCGATCGACCGGTCCAGCTGCCGCCCGCCGTGGTTGGACACGTCGACGGCGGCGGCGCCGAGGTCCAGCGCCTGCACCGCGTCGTCCGGGTGGAGCACGCCCTTTACGACGACCGGCAGCCCGGTGTTGGCGACCACCCAGGCCAGGTCGTCCCACGTGTTGGACAACTTGTACTCATCGTCGCCGTGGACGTCGCCCCGCCGGACGGACCCGCGCCGGATGTTCGCGTACTCGACGTCCGGAGGTCGGGAGAACCCGGTCCGGATGTCGCGCTCGCGGCGACCGAGGATGGGCGCGTCCATCGTGAACACGATCGCCTCGTACCCGGCCGCCGCCGACCGGTCGAGGAGCTCGCGGCTCTTCCCGGCGTCCTGGAGCAGGTACAGCTGGAACCAGCAGGCCGCGCCCGTCGCCGCCACGTCCTCGATCGAAGCGGAGCCCACCGTGGACAGGCAGAAGACCAGCCCGCGCGTGGCACAGGCGCGGGCCACGGCCAACTCGCCGTCCGGGTCCGCGAGCCGATGGAGCGCCATCGGCGCGACCATGAACGGCGACGGCCAACGCCGCCCGAGCACGTCGACCGACGGGTCGCGGCCGACGATCTCCACGCCGATGCGCGGCACGAACCGCCAGCGGTCGAACGCGGCCGTGTTGTCGCGCAGCGTCACCTCGTCGTTCGCGGCACCCGAGATGTACGCGCCGCTGCCCGCCGGCAGCTTGGCCAGGGCGAGCTCCTCGAAGTCGGCGAGCCGGATCGGGTCGTCGCCGCTGGGCATGTTGACGCCGTCGAGCTGGTCGATCGCGCCGCCGCCCGGGCCGGGGCTCATCCCATGCCCCGGATCCGGAGCGCGTTCGCGTGGGCCGGGAAGCCCTCGTGGTCGGCGAGCGCGAGCGTCGGGGCGGCCAGCGAGCGCAGCCCGTCCTCGGTCAGCCTGGCGACCGACGCGGTCGTCATGAACGTCCGAGCGGTCACGCCGCCGTTGATCCGTGCGAAACCGCCCGTCGGCAGCGTCGCCGGAACGCCGATCGTGAAGTTCGCCGCCGACACCGGGGAGTCCTGGCCCAGCAGCACCTCGCCCGCGTAGGTCAGCTTCGCCAGTGTCGCCTCAGGGTCGCGGGTCGCGATCTGCATGTGCTCGGGCGCGTAGTCGCCGGCGAACGCGGTCGCCTCGTCCATCGTGTCGAACAGGAAGGCGCCGCCCAGGTTCGAGAGCGCCGAGCGGGCGTACGCCGCGCGCGGCTCGGGCAGCGCGGCGATCTGCCTGGCCATCTCGGCGTCGACCGCCTCGGCGACGGCGGCGGAGTCCGTCACCAGCAGTGCGGCGGAGTCGGCGCCGTGCTCGGCCTCGTTGAGCAGGTCGGCCGTCAGGCGGACGACGTCGACCGAGTCGTCCGCCAGCACCAGCGATTCCGACGGCCCGCACAGCATGTTGGTCCCGACGCCGTGCACCTGGGCCAGGACCTGCGCCGCCATGACCGCGGGCGAGCCGGGGCCGATGATCTTGCTGACCTTCGCGATCGTCTGCGTGCCGAGCACCACCGCGGCCACGCCGGCCGGCCCGTTGGCGCGCAGCACCCTGGTGATCCCCAGCTCCTTCGCCGTCGCCAGCACGCCCGGGTCCACCCGGACCGTGCCCGGCAGCGGCGGCACCACCACCGTGATGTTCGGCACGCCGGCCACCACCGCGGGAACGCCGATCATCACCAGCACGCTCGGGAACGAGCCCTTGCCGCACGGGACGAACAGTCCGGCCGACGGGATCGGGTGGTGCCGCTCCCCCACCACCACGCCGGGGCGGGTCTCGCGGCGCCAGTCCGGCGTCGCGGCCATCTGCGCCTCGTTGAAGGCGCGGACCTGGCTGATGCCGACACGGATGGCGTCGAGGAGCGCCGGCTCGATCGACGCGTGCGCCGCGTCGATGGCGGCCTGGCTGACGAGCAGGTCATCGGCCGCGATCTGGCCCTTGTCGAACTTCGCCGTGGCATCGGCCACCGCCTGGTCGCCACGGGCCGCCACGTCCGCGTAGATCTCGCCGATCGACGCCAGGAGCTTCGGGTCGAGGATGGCGGCCGTGGCCCGGCCCATGATGCGAGCCTGCTCGGCGGCGTCGAGATCGCGCCAGCGACGCAGCGCGAGCACGTTCATTCGGGTCCTCCTACTGGCAGTCGCGCCAGACGATCCAGTCGCACGCTTGGCCCCGCGACGATGGCGGCCCCGTCCGCTCCGCGTCAGTCGCCGACGCCGACCGTCCCGTCCTCGTGCTCGACGAGCAGCGCGTCGCCGCGCTCCGCGCGCAGCTTGTTGGCGTACTCGAGCGTGCCCTTCTCGCCGGACGCGACGTCCTTGCGCGCTGGAACGACGTTGCCGTGGTAGTCACGGCGCGCGACGGGGCCAAGGACGCAGGTGCCGTCCTCGAGCGCCTGCATGATGGCGCGGCCGATGTCGCTCTCGGTCTGCCAGCCCTCGCCGTTGTCGATGAGGTTCTGGAGGAACGGGACGGGGTAGAAGTCGCGGCCGTCAGCGAGCGAGCGCGCGAGCTCGGGGTCGTCGGTCATTGGTAGAGCCTCGTGCGGTGGCCGGGCGGATGCCCGCGCAGGGTTCGCATGGGTTACGGGACGCGGCCTGATTGTAGGACGCGGTGCGACTCGCCGAGAGCGGGCTGACCCGGGCGAGGCACGCTTCAGCCTCGAGCGCGCACGGGCTGCCGCCGCCAGCGGCCCCACAGCACGGCTATGACCATCGCCGTCGCGAGCAGCGCTGCGTCAGGCCCGACCGCCGCCCACCCGGTCGTGAACACGGCGGCAGGGAGCAACAGCACGAAGGCGGCGCGGAGTCGCACCCCGGCGCCGCGGCGCTCGCCAGCCAGTCCGACGACCGCTGCCACGAGCGCCGCGAGGGCGGCGACGAGGCACGCCGCCGAGACGGCGCGCAGCGGCCACGAGAGGGCGGTCACGATCGAGTCCAGGAACGCAGTCGCCACCACGGCCATGCCCGGCGCCGCCAGGCCGACGGCGGCTGCGCCGGCGGCGAGGCGGAGCAGTGGCGGGACCACCCCCACCGCGAGCGCCGCCACGACACCGATCCGGATGACCGTCCCCAGCCGGTCCACGGCGAGCGCGATGGACGCGACCGTGAGCCCCACCGCCGCCACGACGAGGATCAGCATGGTGGCCTCGATCACCGCAACCACCGCCTGGGCCTGCGCGAGCGCCGCTGTCTGGACGATCGCGACCTGGCCGAAGTCGGGCGGGAGGATGAGGCCGAGCGCCGCCGACAGGTTGGCGATCATGGTGAGTGCGGGCGTGGCCGGATCAGACAGGTCCGGCATCTGCGAGGACGCACTGAGCAGGCCGAGGCCCGGCAGCGACTCGAGCGTGCCGGCGATCGCGGGCAGCACGTTGAGGTAGATGACGCCCCCGCTCGTCGCCACAGCGCTGGTGTGGCCCTTCAGCACCTCCACGGCCGCCCCAGCCGCGGCATGGACGGTCGACTGCCATCGGGTCGCGAACGCGGGCGAGGCGAGCTCGTCCTGGATCGCCGAGGACAGCCGGGCCCGGACCGCGCGGGCGATGACCGGGCCGGCGACGCTGCCGAGCGGGCTGCCGATCAGGCCCTTGGCGCGGCCCTCGATGTCGAGGACCGACACGACCTCGGCCGCCGCCGTGTCGGCGACCGCGGCGCGGACCTGGGGGTTGGTGCCGATCGGCGACACGACGGATGCGAGCGTGTCCGGAGATAGGACGACGGTCTGGATCGTGCCGGCCACAGAGGCGAGCAGGATGGCCACGACGGCCAGGGCGCTGATCACGCTGGCGGATGCGGACCGGCCGCGCGAGCGGCCGGTCGATCGTGCTGCGGCGCTCATCGCCCGGACCGTACCACCGGGGCAGCCGGGGGTGGGGTGCAGCGACCCGTGGCCGCCGGGGGCGGTGGGCGTGCAGCGACCCGTGGCCGCCGGGGGCGGTGGGCGCGTCGCCCCGTATCCGCCGGCCGCCGCCTATGCGCGCCGGTCGGTGCTCGGCCGGTCCCAGAGGTTGACGCCGCCCTCGACAGCGTGCCGGTCGATCTCCGCGAGCTCGTCGGCGCTGAACGCCAAGTTGGCGAGGGCGCCCACGTTCTCCCGGATCTGCTCGGCCGAGCTCGCCCCGATGAGCGTGGTCGTCACCCGCGGGTCGCGGAGCACCCAGGCCAGGGCCATCTGCGCGAGCGACTGGCCGCGGCGCCCGGCGATGCCGTTGAGCGCACGGACGCGGGCCAGGTTCTCGTCGGAGAGCATCGAGCGCTGGAAGGAGTCGCCGCCCGGCCGGTTGATCCGGGCGCCGGCCGGAATCCCGTCGAGGTACTTGTCGGTGAGCAGGCCCTGGGCGAGCGCGGTGAACGCGATCATGCCCGCGCCAACCTCCTCGAGCGCGTCGAGCAGCTCAGCCTCCACCCAGCGGTTGAACAGGTTGTACGAGGGCTGGTGGATCAGCAGCGGGACCCCCTCCGCGCGCAGGAGCGCGGCCGCCTCGCGGGTCTTGCCCGCGGAGTACGACGAGATCCCCACGTACAGGGCCTTGCCCTGGCGGACGGCGTGGGCCAGGGCGCCCATCGTCTCCTCGATCGGCGTGTCGGGGTCGAAGCGGTGCGAGTAGAAGATGTCGAAGTACTCGACGCCGACGCGCCGGAGGCTCTGGTCGAGGCTGGCCAGCACGTACTTGCGCGAGCCGCCCCCCTGGCCGTACGGGCCCGGCCACATGTCCCAGCCAGCCTTGCTGCTGATGACCAGCTCGTCGCGGTGGCTGGCCAGGTCCTCGCGCAGGATCCGCCCGAAGTTGACCTCCGCAGAGCCGTAGGGCGGCCCGTAGTTGTTCGCGAGGTCGAAGTGCG
>JBJKRU010000097.1:0-4850 GCA_046704485.1 Candidatus Limnocylindrales bacterium
GGCGGGACGTGATGGGCGGATCGATGGTGGACGGGGCCGCGTGCCGGCTCGATCGGCCCACCCGTGAGGCCATCCTCACGGCGCTCGGCTCTGCCGGCGGCGGATCGCGCGCGCCGGCCGTCGACGCGCGACATCTCGGGGATTCAGCAGGCAGCTGCTCCTTGCCGGGGCGAGCCAGGTGCTGAATCCGCGGGGCCGGACCGCGTGCGACGCCCGCTCCGCAACCCCGAGCTGTCCCGTGAGTGGCTGGGCATCGCCCTGCTGGACCCCGCGGAACCTACCCCATCAAGACACCGGGTCCGGACCCCACAGCGATGAGATCGGCGAGGCCCAGATCCGATCGCCGAGCGCGAAGCTGCGCGGGCCGGTGTGCAGGACGACCCCCGCCATGAAGCGCTCCGGCTCAGCGTCCCGGAGCGTCGCGAGGTGGCGCGCGTCGGACGGCCCCGGGGCCGCAGTCGCCTTGACCTCGATGCCGACGATCCCGCCGCCGGCCAGCTCGGCCACGATGTCCACCTCGATCCTCCCCTGCTGCTGCCGGAGGTGGAAGAGGCGGGGCCGGGTCTGCGCCACGGGCAGCTCCGCTCGGAGCTGGGCGACCACGACCGAGTCGAGGACGCGGCCCAGCAGGTCGCCATCGCGAAGGACGTGGCCGACGTCGAGCCTGAGCGCCCCGACGATGAGCGCCGGGTCCACGAGGTGGCGCTTGGGCATGAGCACCAGGCGCTTGAGGCGGTTCGACGCCCAGGCGGGCAGCCACTCGACGACGAGGAGCCCGCCGAGGAGCCGCTCGTAGGCCTGGGCCGTCCGGCGGTTGATGCCCGCCGCCTCGAGCAGCGTCCGCTCCTCGACCACGCCGGCCGTGTTCAGCGCGTAGGCCTCAAGGTACCGGCGGAGGCGCGCCGGGTCCCTTCCGCTCTCCACATGGGCGGCGTCGCGAGTCACGAGGTGGTCCACGTAGCTCTCGAGCCAGTAGCGCCGGGCCTCTTCCCCGAGCGCGAGCGCAGCCTCGGGGAACCCGCCGCGCAGCGCGAGCTCGAGGTAGCCGCGGAGGTCCGGCGAGGTGGAGGCCGGCTCCGGCATGGCGCCCGCGGCGATGCGGTCGATGAACGGGGTGCCGGGTTGGCGATGGAGCTGCTCGCGCACGGTCATGCCGACCATCGCCACCCGGGTCAGCCGCCCGGTCCCCGGCCACAGCTCGCCCTCGAGGTCCCCCCGAGCCGAGCCCGTGACGATGTACCGGCCCGGACGCGGCACCGCGTCCACCGCGCGCTTGACCGCCCCGAGGACGCCGGGCACGACCTGCCACTCGTCGAGAAGCACTGGCTCGGCCATGCCCCGGAGGGCAGCGTCCGGGTCGGCTCTGAAGGCGGCCGCCTCGGCCTCGCGGTCCAAGCGGACCGTCGTCGCGGCGAGCCGGCTCGCCGTGGTGGTCTTTCCCGTCGCCCGGGGCCCCGTGATCGACAAGGCCGGCAGCTGCGCAAGCAGACGGTCGATCAGGGGGTCGACCAGGCGCGGAAGGTAGTCCATGAGCACACACTACCACTCTGCCGCATCTCGGAGTGCAACTCTGCCGCGTCGGTGACTGCAAGCCGTCCGCGCCCCCGCGGCCGAAGGAGCTACGGCACGAACACGAGGAAGCCATTCGCTTGTCGATGGGCGGACCCGACACCGCGAGGACAGCCGATGCGAGCGTTCATCATCGAGGAGTTCGGCTAGCCCGGGTCGGTCGGCGAGCGGCCCAAGCCCGAGCCGGGCGAGGGCGAGATCCTCGTCCCCGTCGACCCGATCCTCCGGGCGGGCTACGCCCAGGGCTTCATGGAGCATCGGATGCCGCTGACGCCCGGGCTCGACTACGCGGGCACGGTCGAGGCCGTGGGCCCCGGGGTGGACGGGTTCGCCCCGGGCGACGAGGTGCTCGGCGCGGTCGGCAAGATGCACCTCGCGGACGGCGAAGACCTGTTCGTCGTCTCGCGGATCCTCGGGCACGCGTCGGTCCAGACGACCGCGGGCTTCTACGGGCACCTCCAGCCCGCGATGCTCGAGCGCTCGGCCCGGCGGATGGACGGCCTCATGAGGCGCGCTGCGCGGGCGGGTTAGGGTCGGTTAGGGTGCGCCCCGCAAACGAAGACCCCTGCGGGCTTCCGCCGCAGGGGTCTGTTTCGTGCTTGGGGAGCTGGCTCCGGCGGTAGGACTCGAACCTACGACCAAGTGATTAACAGTCACCCGCTCTACCGACTGAGCTACGCCGGAGCGATGACGCCTCGCGGCGCCGAGGCGAGACTATAGCAGGGGCGATGACCGGCGGCGAGCGGCCAAGTATGCTGCCGGGCATGGCCTTGACCTCCACTCTGATCGCACCAGAGGACCTCGCGGGACGCCCCGACGACCCGGCGCTCCGGCTCCTCGACGTGCGCTGGTGGCTCACCGAGCCCGGGCGCGGGCATCGCGACTATCTCGCGGGTCACCTGCCCGGTGCCGTATGGGTGGACCTCGACACGGACCTCACCGCGCCCACGGGGCCAGGCCGCCATCCCCTTCCCGACCCGGGCGTGTTCGCCGCACGGATGGCTGCGCTCGGGGTGGACGACGCGCTCGACGTGGTGGCGTACGACGACGTCGGCGGGACGATCGCGGCCCGGGTCTGGTGGATGCTCGAGGACCTCGGGCATCGGTCGGTGCGGGTGCTCGACGGCGGGTACACCGCGTGGGCGGCGGCCGGCCTGCCGGTGTCAACGGCGGTCCCCGACCCGCCCGCGCCTGGGCGCTTGACGCTCGCCGACCACTGGACGCGCGTGATCGACCGCGAGCAGCTGGTGGAGCGCCTCGGCGCCGTGGCCGTGGTCGACGCGCGCGCCCCCGAGCGGTATCGCGGTGACACCGAGCCCGTGGACCCGTATCCGGGCCATATCCCGACCGCCGTGTACCTGCCGCTGCCCGGGAACCTGCACGCGGACGGGCGCTTCCTCGACGCCGCTCGGCTGCGCGACAGGTTTGCAGCACTCGGCGAGCCGGTCGTGGTGGCGTGCGGCAGCGGCGTCAACGCCTGCCACAATGCGCTCGCGATGCGCGTCGCCGGCCTGCCCGACCCGCTCCTCTATGAGGGCTCGTACAGCGACTGGTCGCGCTCCGGCATGCCGGTGGCAACCGGCGACGAGCCTGGGTCGATGCCGGGGTCGAGGCCGGGCTGACGGCCGACACCCCGCCCGCCCGGGCCGCGAGTCAGGCGGCTGGCGAGCGCCTGCGAACCGTGCGCCAGACCCCCGCCTGGACGACCGCCCCGAGCAGCGCGAAGACGACAGCGACACCGACATCGCCGACGGGCGAGATCTCGAAGCCGTACAGCGTCATCTTCGGACCCAGGTGGACGCCCAGTTGATGGCCGAGGAGCCCCGAGCCGCCCAGGCTCGTCAGGATCGGGAACAGGTGCGCAAGCAGGTGTCGCGGACCGCCGAGGACTCGGGCCGCGAACTGGGTCGCCGCGGTCGCGACGATTACATTCATGGCCGAGAGCGTGAAGAAGAGTTGCAGTGCAGGCGTCATGGAGCGAGCGTAGCGGGTGTTCGCGAAACACGACGCGTGCGGTGTCGGACGCCACGGCGTCCCTGGAGCCCCGGGCCTTCGCTCCGTCGCCGTTGCCCGCTCAGCGGGCGCTGCGTTGCACGTGCCCGGCCAGCGGGCAGGCTGGCGCATGGCACCGGCGAGTTCGGGCTCCTGAGGGACCGTCCGTGCATCATGGCGACCGCCCAGCGGGCATGTGCGCCGGAGTGACCGCTGAGCGGGCAGCGACCGCTCGGAGGGTCGCACGGGTCTTGCCGCCGCTGCGACCTGGCCCGGCGGTGGTCTAGGCCCGGGACTCTGCCCGCCTCGGACCCGACACCATGGCCCTCAGAGCAGGACGATGGCGCTGCCCGGCGGACGCTTGCCGGCGGCCAAGGCTCCAAGCGCCTCTCGAGCCGTCGCCGGGAACGCACGTCGCAGCTCGCCCGCATGCTGCTCGGCGAAGCGCCGGTTGGCGAGTGTCCTCGACAGGACGACGAGCACCGTGGTCACGCCCCCGTCGCGAGCCTTGAGGGCCACCTTGCGCTCGAGCGCCTGGCGGTCATCCGGATGCGTCTCGGCCTCGACCCCGACCGTCCAGCCGCTGCCGGTGATCTGGGCGTCCCACGCTCGACGGTCGCCGGGCATCGGGAGTGGGACCTCGGTCCTCCAGCCAAGCGAAGGATGGAGACGCACGCGGAGCCGTTCGAGCAGCGCCGAGTGGGCGGCGTCGCGGGCGGGGTCGCCGCCCGGGTAGGCGCGGACGACGAGGTCAAGCCCGACGACCGCCAGCAGCGCGGTGGCATCGGCAATCCCGAGGCCGGGGTCCTGGCAGCGCTCGACGCGACTCACCTTGGACCGCGACAGATGCGCGGCCGTCGCGACCGATCTCTGGCTCAGGCCGTGCTCACGACGAGCCTGCCGGAGCTCCCGGCCGACGAGGCCAAGACTGCGGTGGGCGAGCTCTCGGGCGGCGTCCTGGCGGGAGGTTCGGGCTGCCATGGCGGCATCATGGCGACCTGCGCTTCTGTGGCCCTTACCTGCGACTCGCCGTGCCCGCGCCATGTCGGGATCACCGAGGGGTCGGACGGCCAGCTGGCGGACGGCGCCTGCTTCTGTCGTCGGCTGCCCGCTGAGCGGGCGCTGCGTTGCACGTGCCCTGTCAGCGGGCAGGCCGGCGCGCCGCGTGGCCGATTCGGGCTGCCGGGGGACCTTCCGCGCATCATGGCGACCGCCCAGCGGGCATGTGCGCCGGAGTGCCCGCTGAGCGGGCAGCCTTGGGGGCGGGCGAGCGGGGGGCAGCCGGGGGG
>JBJKRU010000098.1:0-6559 GCA_046704485.1 Candidatus Limnocylindrales bacterium
GTCCGGACCGCCCCGCGGACGGCCCGCAGGCGGCGCCGGGCGCCGCCCGCGGGGGGATCGGTCGTGAAGGGCGACGGCGTGGACCTCGCCGCATTGGCTGTGGAGGCGGTGCCCGCCGCCCTCGTCGAGCGGTTGCGCGGAGCGAGGTCGGTGATCGCGGTGAGCCACGAGAACCCGGACGCGGACACGATCGGCGCCGTGATCGGGATCTGCCTCGTGGTCGAGGCGCTGGGCGGACGCGCGACCGCGCTGTGCTCCGACCCCGTGCCTCCGCTCTACGCCTTCCTCGACGGCGTGGAGCGCTTCCGGCGCGACCCGGAGCCGGGCGTGGCATACGACCTGCTGGTCCTCGCCGACTGCGCGTCCCCGGAGCGCGTCGGGTCGGTGGCGACGCGCCACCCGGCGCTGTTCACGGACCTGCCGAGGACTGTCGTCGACCACCACGCGAGCAACAGCGCGCTCGGCGATGCCGACTGGATCGATCCGGACGCCGCCGCCACCTGTGAGCTCGTCACGCTGCTGGCCGTGCGCCTCGGGCTGCCGCTCGATGCTGCCGGCGGCGCGCTGGCGGCCGCGCTCCTGGCCGGCATCGTGATGGACACCGCCACCTTCGCCCACCCGAACGCAACACCTCGCACACTGGCGGTGTCCGCCGAGCTCGTGGGGGCGGGCGCCCCGCTGTCCGACATCTCGCGCCGTCTGTACCGCTCCAAGCCCGACAGCCAGCTGCGGCTCTTCGGCCGCGTCCTGGACCGGCTCGAGACCACCGCTGACCGCCTGGTCATCTGGTCCACGCTGCGCGAGGCGGACCTCGAGGACACCGGCTCCATCAGCGCCCACTCCGAGGGCATCATCGACCTGCTGGCGCAGTCCGAGGCCGCCGAGGTGGCGATGCTCCTCAAGGAGGGCCGCGACGGCACGACACGCCTCTCCGTGCGGACGAAGCCCGGCGGGGTCGATGCCACGTCGCTGTGCGGCGTCTGGGGCGGCGGGGGCCATACGCGGGCGGCCGGCGCGACGATCCCGCTGGCGCTCACGGAGGCCGTCGTGGCGGCGCGGGACGAGGCGCAGCGGCTGGCCGCGGCGGTGAGGCGGTGAGCCGCGACCGGTCAGGCGGCCTCGACGGCGTCCTGGTGGCGGCCAAGCCCTCGGGGCCGACGTCCCACGACGTGGTTGCCCTGGTGCGACGGCTGTCGGGGACGCGCCGGGTGGGGCACGGCGGCACGCTCGACCCATTCGCGGCGGGCGTCCTGCCGCTCTTCCTGGGCCGAGCGACGCGCCTGGTCGAGTACCACCTCGGCCACCCGAAGCGGTACACGGCGACGATCTGCTTCGGCGAGACGTCGACGACCGACGACATCGACGGCGAGCGGACGCCGATCGAGGGCCCGCCGGTCTCCCGCGACGCGGTGGAGGCAGGCTTGCGGGGGCTCACCGGACCGCTGCGCCAGGTCCCGCCCGTGTACAGCGCGGTCCAGATCGAGGGGCGCCGGGCCTATCAGCTCGCGCGCGCCGGCGAGGACGTGGAGCTGGCGCCCCGCGACGTGGTGATCCACGGGCTCGACCTGCTCGAGTGGGACGACCGAGATCCGTCGCGGCCCGTCGCCGTCGTGGACGTGCGCTGCTCGGCGGGCACGTACGTGCGGGCGCTGGCCCGCGACCTGGGCGCCCGCCTGGACACTGGCGCGCACCTCGGGGCCCTGGTGCGCACCGAGTCCGGCCGCTTCCGCCTCGACGAGGCGGTCTCGTTCGAGACGCTCCGCGAGCACGCCGCGGACGGCCCCGCGGGGATCATGCGCGTCCTGCGCCCCGTCGACGCGGGCCTCGAGGACGTGCCCCACGCCCGGGTGACCGCGGACGAGGTCCGGCGGCTGGGCGAGGGCCTGCCGACGGGCCCCAAGACGCCGCTCGCCGAGCGCGCCGCGGACCTCGTCCTCGCCATCGGCCCCGACGGAGGGGTGGCGGCCGTCTGCCGCGCTGTGAACGGGATCCTGCACCCGACCAAGGTCCTGGCCCCGCGGCCGGCGACGGACGGCCACCCCCACGCCCGGACACCGGCCTGACCGTGCGGGTCGCCCGCGGCCTCGGCCGCCTGCATGCCTCCGCGCACCCAGTGTTCGTGGTGGTGGGCGTGTTCGACGGGCTGCACCTCGGCCACCAGTACCTGCTTGACAACCTCGTCGAGCAGGCCGCGGTGCGCGACGCCCGGCCCATGGTGCTCACCTTCGACCACCACCCCGACGAGATCATCACCGGCTCCGCGCCCCCGCTGCTGTGCGATCCGGACGAGCGTTTCGCGCGCATGGAGGAGGCGGGTGTCGAGACCGTCGTCGTCGTCCACTTCGACCAGAGGATGCGCGAGACGACGTACGACGCCTTCGTCTCGCAGATCGCCGCGAGGGGACCGCTGGCCGGCTTCCTGATGACGCCGGATGCCGCCTTCGGCTACCAGCGGGCGGGGACGCCACACGCCCTGGCCGCCCTCGGCCGCGAGCAGGGGTTCGAGGTCGTGGTCGTCCCGCCCTTCGAGCTGGAGGGTCGAGCGGTGCGGAGCACCGAGGTGCGCGCGGCGATCGCCGCCGGCGACCTCGAGCTGGCGTCGGCGCTGCTGGGCCGCCTCCACACCGTTGTCGGGGAGGCCGTCCCGGACGGGGAGGGGAGCGCCCTCGTCTTCGCCCTCCCGGTGGCCCTGCCGCCGGACGGACGCTGGGAGGCGATGGTGGAGACGGGCGACCGCGGCGAGTCCGCCACGGTCGAGCTCAGCGCCGGACGGGTCCGCTTGCCGGGACCTGGCCGCACCGGCCGGACGAGGGTCTCGTTCCTGCGCCGTGCCGCCGCCGGGGGCTGAGGCCGGCGGCCCTCCAGGGGGCACCAACCCGGGCCAGTGGCTCAACGCCCTGCGGACGCCGCGGGATGCGCTATCCGCACGGCGACCCGAAGCGGGCCGGGACGCCGGCGCACAAGTCGGCCTTCTGGACCCAGCCGGCCCCGAGGACGGCGTGGAGGCTGTCCTGCGTCACCACCGTGGGCGCGAGCAGGACCGCCGCGTCCGTCGACACGGCGCCGGGCACCGGCGACGGGCTGGCGGCGGGCAGCAGTCCGTGCTCCCGACACAGCCCGAGGGACGCGGCCCCTGCCGCCGCACCCAGCCTTCGGGGGTCCTGCCACGTGTCGACGGCCTGCGTCCCCAGTGCGACACGGCGGAGGCCGTCGAGGTCCGCACCGGTCCCTGCCACGGCCACGCCCGGCTTGGAGCGGCCCGTGAGGGCGGCGGCCACTCCACCGGCGAGCACGTCGCTCTCCGCGAGCACCGCAGACACGCCGCCGCCCGAGGCGAGGATCTGGGCCATCTCGCGCTGGGCGGCGGCTGGGTCCCAGTTCTGGGTGTAGGTCTCGCTGACGGTCCTGAGGCTCGACGCGCGCGCACCCGGCAGGGGGACCCCGGCGTCCGAGTAGCCCTGGCGGAGCTGATCGGCGACGGGGTCGCCCTGCGCGCCCTTGATGATCGCGAGGGTGGTGGGCGCCGCTGCCTTGAGCAGTGCGGTGGCCTCCACCCGGCCGGTCGCCACGTTGTCGTAGGCGACCCTGATGGCGCCGGGGATGTCAGCTGTGGCCTCGTACGCGATGACGCCGACGCCCGACCGCTGGGCGGCCGCGACCTCGGAGCGCAGGACGCCGTCGTCCCCCGGTGACGCGATGATGACCACGTGGGCGCCCTCGGCGATCAGGGCGGCGATGTCGGCGAGCTGGGCCTGGGCGGACGACCTCGCGTCCGAGGCGATGTACCGGGCCCCCGCGGCGTCGAGGGCGTCCTTGATGGCGGGCTCGTCCCACGCCGCCCACCGCTCCGCGCGGTAGTCGAACCAGGCGACGCCCACGGTGCAGCCAGACGTCGCGGGTGCCGTGGCGACTGGGCCGTCGGCGCCGCCAGGGGCCGCGGCCGTTGCCGGCGGCGATGCGGGAGCGACAGCGCCGCAGGCGGCGACGGCCGACGCGAGGGCGATGGCAGGCATCCAGCGGAACAGGCCCGGCAGCTCGTGGGAGCCACCGGGCCCGAACGGGGCGCGGTTGCACGCGGTGCCGGCGCGCGTCGGTCCGTCTGCCGTCAGACTCTCACCGTGCTTCCCGACGAGCGGCGGGAGAGCGAGTCCACGCTCACGGCGGCGAGCAGGACGAGGCCGGTGATCATCAGCTGCCATTGAATGGGCAGCCCGAGCAGGAACAGGCCGTTGTAGATGGCGCCGATGACGAGGCCGCCGAGGAGGCCGTGGATCACGCGGCCGCGGCCGCCCATCAGGCTGGTGCCGCCGATGACCGCCGCCGCCACGGCGTACAGGACGAGCTGCCCGCCGTTGATGTTCGTGGTCAGGCCGCCGAGCTGGGACAGGTAGATGATCCCCGCGATCCCGGAGGTGCCCGAGCACAGGACGAACGCCAGGGTCCGCACCCGGGACACGTTGATGCCGGCGCGCCGCGCCGCCTCGGGATTGCCGCCGACGGCGTACATGTGGCGCCCGAACTGCGTCCGCTCGAGCAGGACCGTGAACGCCGCAACGACGACCAGGACGAGCGGCACTACCCAGGGCACGCCGACGATCGGCAGCTGGTGGCCGCGGTCGACGTTGGAGATCGCGACCACCGCGGCGCCCGCGATCGCGACAAGGGCGATCTTGGCGACCGTCAACCCGATTGGCGCCGCGACCAGCCCGCTCTTGCGGCGGTCCGCGTCCCGTCGCCACATCAGGCCGCCGAAGACCACCACCAGCACGGCCAGGGCGACCCACGCGATCACCGGCGGGATGTAGGCGTAGACGATCCCCTTGAGGATCTGCTGGTCCTCGATCACCGAGCTGGAGATGCCGACGCCGCCAGCCTGGCCGAGGATCTGGATCATCACGCCGAACCAGAAGAGGTAGCCGGCGAGGGTCACGACGAAGGCCGGCATCCGCAGGCCGGTGATGATCGCGCCCTGCAGGAGCCCGATCAGCGCGCACACGGCGACCCCGGCGATCAGGGCGGCCCACCACGGCCAGCCGAAGGCGGGCTGCACGAGCTCGCCGGTCACGATCCCGCCGATGGCGCCGACGTAGCCGATCGAGAGGTCGATCTCGCCGAGCAGCAGCACGAAGCCCTCGGCGATGGCCAGCACGATGAACACCGCGCTCTGGTCGAACAGGTTGACCAGGTTGGCGGGCGCCAGGAACACGCTGTTCGCGAACGAGAACACGATGCCGACGGCCACGAGCGCGATGACCACGGGCAGGACGCCGGCGTCGCCCCCGCGCACCCGCGCCCACCAGGCGCGCATGTACTCCTCGAGCGATCCGGCCGCGACCTCGGCCGGGCCGACCTTCGCCGCGGTGAGGTCGTCGTTCTCGGCAGACGAACCGCCGTTGGCAGGAGCCTGGAGGTCGGGCATCGGTCAGTTCCTCCCGCTGCCAGCGGTGTCCACCGAGCGGGTCGACGTGCCCGTGGTCATGTAGTCGACGACGCTCTGGCGGTCGAACGCGCTCAGATCGTCCTGGGCGACCATGCGTCCCAGCCGGAGGATCGCGATCCGGTCGGCGATCTCGAACACATCGTTGAGGTTGTGCGAGATGACCATGACCGCGAGGCCGTGGTCCTTGAGCCGGAGGATGAGGTCGAGCACCATTCGCGTCTGCGCGACGCCGAGGGCGGCGGTGGGCTCGTCGAGCATGACGAGCTTGGAGTTCCACATCACCGCCTTCGCGACCGCGACCGCCTGTCGCTGGCCGCCAGACAGCGTGGAGACGTGCTGACGGATCGAGCGAACGGTCGTCACGTGCAGACTGGCCAGCGTCTCGGCGGCGGCCCGCTCCATGCTGTCCTCGTCGAGCAGCCCCATGGCCAGCCGCTCGCGGCCGAGGAACATGTTCTGGACGATGTCGAGGTTGTCCGCGAGCGCGAGGTCCTGGTAGACGGTCTCGATGCCGAGGGCCGCCGAGTCCTTCGGGTTGCGGATGTGGACGCGCTTCCCCTCCCACCAGATCTCGCCCGAGTCCACCTGGTGGATCCCGGCGATCGACTTGGTCAGCACGGACTTCCCCGCGCCGTTGTCGCCGCAGAGCGCAGTCACCTGGCCCTTGGGCAGGTCGAGGTCGACGCCGTAGAGCGCCTGGACGGCGCCGAAGTGCTTGCTGATGCCGCGCAGGCGGAGCAGCGGCTCCTGGCCCGCGGACCCAGCCGCGCCCGGCCCGCCTGGTTGGGCCGTCCTCTCTGGCAGGCTCGGCTGCGACGTCACGTGTGTCCCTCCTCCTTCGGGGTCCGCGAACGGACCCGAGGGCGGGTTCCCGCGATGGGCGCGGGCACCCGCCCCCGGAGAACCGGGGGGGCGACTGGATGCCCGCCGGGGTGCAGACGCTCTGGCCCACAGCGCAGCAGAGGTCCGAGACCGAGACGGCCTTGTCCTTGATGACGGTGGACTCCATGTTCGCGGCGTTGACCCACATCGGGGTGAGGAGGAGCGCCGGCTCGGTGGTCGCGGAGTTCTTGGGGTCGGTCGTGGTGCCGTTGAGCAGGGACGCCGGCGGGGTCTGGC
>JBJKRU010000099.1:0-24981 GCA_046704485.1 Candidatus Limnocylindrales bacterium
GGCGAGCCTCGCGAGCCTCGAGGTGATCGGGTAGGACCCGCCGTCGGCGGCCCCGCGCGCTGCACGCGACGCACCAGATCGCGGGCGCACCGCCGGGTTAGTCGGCTACCAGGTGCGGCTCGTGCTCCGGGTAGTGGTCCCAGGTGTCGCCGGCCACCATGGCGATCGCCGGACCGTCGAGCCAGGTCTGGACGCCCACGTCGAACAGCTCGTGGTCGGACGCAGCCTCGAACGCGGCTGCGAGCTCGACGAACGAGGCCGCCTCGCCGGCTCGCACGTCGTCGGCGGTGCGGCCACGGCTCTCGGCCAGGACCCGCGCGTTGTGGGTGTCGATGTCCCAGGGCTCACCCGTGTCCGGGTACGGGTCCACGCCGGTCCGGAGCCCGTGCAGCACGGCGGTCGAGTGGCGCTGCCACCACTCGACGTGCGCAAGCACGTCCTTCCTCGTCCAGCCCGGCATCCCGGGAGCCTCCTCGTCAAGCGCCTGGTCGGACAGGGAAGCCGCGGCCGACGCAATCGACGCGTGGGTGTTCCGCATCGCCCGAATCGCGCCCGACCGGTCCCGCAGCGCGAGGCCGACGTGCGGAGCGTGCTTGGCGTAGTGCGCGGATGTGTCTGACAGGACCTCGTCGGCAGCAGTGCCCGACGCCCAGGGCTGCACGCCGGCGTCGAACAGCTCGCGGTCGGTGGCGTCCTCGACCGCCGAGACGAGGTCGTCGAACGAGTCGGCAAAGCGGCGCCGGACGTCGTCGGCCGGTCGATCGCGGTCGGCTTCGTAGGCGCGCGCGTTGATCGCGTCGAGGTCGTCGGCCGCGCCGTCGGGATCCGGATCCACGCCCGTCCGCAGCCCGCGGAGCAGGGCTGCGCCGTAGCGGTGCCAGAACTCGATGTGGGCGACGACGTCCTTGCGCGTCCAGGGGTCCATGCCGGGCGGCACGGCAAGGAACTCGTCCGCGGGAATGGCCGCGACCGCAGCCGCGATCGGGGCGTAGGCGTCGCGCATCTCGCGCAGCAGCTCGGTCTTGTCCATCCGCGGAGCCTAACGCCCGGCGCACGACACGTCGCGCGAGATCCGGCGCGCCACGCGTCGCGCGAGATCCGGAGACGACGGCGCGGCCACGGGTGCGGGTGCCAGGATCGCGAGGGCACCCGATCCGACTGGTCCCCAGTGAGCCAGCACCGGCACGTCGACGCACAGCTGTCACGCGTGCCGCGTATGCTCGCGCCGATGACCGAACCGCTGCCCGTTGACCCGGTGCTGGTCGAGGCTGCGAGCGCGCTCTCGACCCGAGACGCGGCCGCACGACATGCCGAGCTGGCCGAGCAGATCCGCCGCGCCAACCGCCTCTACTACGAGGACGACGCGCCGGAGTTGTCCGACGCGGAGTATGACGTGCTGTTCCGCGAGCTGGTCGCGCTCGAGGCGGCGCGCCCGGAGCTCGTCACGCCGGAGTCGCCCACCCAGCGTGTCGGCGGCGCCCCGGCGGGCGGGAGGTTTCCGGAGGTCCGGCACATCCGGCCGATGCTCTCGCTGGCCAATGCGTTCTCCCACGACGAGCTGCGCGCGTTCGACGCCCGCGTGCGCAGGGGCCTCGGCCTGCCGGCTGCGCCCGAGCTCGCGGAAGGGCTGACGTACGTCGCGGAGCTCAAGATCGACGGGCTGGCGATCAGCCTGCGGTACGAGAGGGGCCGCCTCGGGCTGGGCAGCACCCGCGGCGACGGCACCACTGGCGAGGACGTCACGCCCAACCTGCGCACGATCGAGTCCATCCCGGAGCGGCTCACCGAGCCCGCCACGCTCGAGGCCCGCGGCGAGGTGTACATGCCCAAGGCGGAGTTCGCGCGGATCAACGCCGAGCGCGAGGAGGCGGGGCTCTCGCTGTACGCCAACCCGCGCAACAGCGGCGCTGGCTCGCTCCGCCAGAAGGACCCAGCGATCACCGCGAGCCGCAGGCTCGCCACGTGGATGTACCAGCTGCTCGAGGACGCGGTCCCGGTCCAGGCCGGCCTGTTCGACGAGCCGGCTGGCGGCGGCGCGCCGACGATCAGCAGCCAGACAGACGCCCTGGCCCGCCTCAGGGCTCTCGGCTTCGAGGTCAACCCCGACGCCGAGCCCGGCCTGGACATCGAGGGGGTGATCGCCTTCACCGAGCGTTGGCGCGAGGCGCGCCACGAGCTCCCGTACGAGACCGACGGGGTCGTCGTGAAGGTCGACCGCTTCGACCAGCAGCAGGTCCTGGGCATGGTCAGCCGGGCGCCTCGCTGGGCGATCGCCTACAAGTTCCCGCCCGAGCAGGTGGAGACGCTGCTCGAGGACATCGTCCCGTACGTCGGCCGGACCGGGACGCTCACTCCCGTCGCGCACCTTCGGCCCGCGAAGGTGGCGGGCAGCACCGTGGCCCGGGCCACGCTCCACAACCTCGACGAGGTCCGCCGCAAGGACATCCGCATCGGCGACACGGTGGTCCTCCAGAAGGCCGGCGACGTGATCCCCGAGGTCGTTCGCCCCGTCCTGGACAAGCGCCCCGCCGATGTCCGCGAGTTCCAGATGCCCGACGCCTGCCCCGTCTGCGGCACGGCGGTCGTCCGAGACGAGGGCGCCGTCCGCCACTACTGCCCGAATCCCGCCTGCCCAGCCCGTCTGTCGCAGGCGTACGGCCATTTCCTGGGCCGCGGGGGGATGGATGTGGAGGGGGCCGGCTGGGCCGTCCTCACGCAGCTCCTCGAGCGGGGCATGGTCCACTCGCGCGCCGACGTCTTCCGTCTCACCGCGGACGACCTGGCCACGCTCGACCGCTTCGCCCAGAAGAGCGCCGAGAACCTGGCCGCCGCGATCGAGCGGGCGCGTGTTGGCCGCCCGCTGGCCAAGGTCATCAACTCGCTCGGGATCCCGCAGGTGGGGGAATCCACCGCGGTGGACCTCTCCCTCTGGCTCGCGACTCGCGTGCGGCCCGACGCCTACCCGCCCGCGGACGGGACCGTCACCCCCGACCCGTGGTTCTCCGCCGTGGAGGCGGAGCTCCGCCGTGTGGCCTCTGACGAGCCCGAGGCGATCCAGGAGGTCGGCGGCATCGGCCCCACCGTGGCGGCGGCCGTCGCCGGCTGGTTCGCGGACGAGCACACCCGGGACGTCCTGCGGGAACTGGTGGACGCGGGCGTGGTCCCCGAACGTCCCGCGGTGCGGGACGCGGAGACGGGCGAGACGAGCGGCCCCCTGGCCGGCAAGACGGTCGTGGTGACGGGGACGATCGAGGGGTTCAGCCGCGAGGAGGCCGAGGACGCCGTGCGCGCGGCCGGCGGCAGGCCGGCAGGCTCGGTGTCGAAGAAGACTGACCTGGTGGTCGCGGGGCCGGGGTCCGGCTCCAAGCTGGCCAAGGCCACCAAGCTCGGGGTCCCCGTCGTGGACGCCGACGGATTCCGGCGCATCCTTGAGGGAGAGGCGATACGGCCGGACTCCACGGGGAACGACGGTTGAGCGGGCGGCCCGCCACCGGGGTCGGGCCACCTTCCCGCCCGAGATCGAGAGGGCGCGCATGAACGACGCAGAGGCGCAGCTGGCGGATCGGCTCGCGGCCGACCTCGAGCGGGTGCTCCGGACGGGGATCGCGATCCAGGACCTCGAGATCGGCGGTGACGGCCCGGTGACGATCCGGATCGCCTGCCTGTCGGACGGCAGCGCCCACGAGATCGTGGCCACGGGCGACAGCGTGGGCGAGGCCGTGGCCGACGTGATCCGGAAGGCGGCCGAGACACGGCTCACCGGGGCGTTCTGGCAGATGGTGGGACCCACCTGACGGGCCGGCGCCGCCATGGGAGGCCCTCCACCGCGCACCGGGCCGTTCGGCCCTGGCCCACGGCGACCCCTGGACGGCGCATAATGCCGCGGATTCGCCACCGCAGGGTCGATACGGCGGTGTGCAGTCAAAAGGAGGAGCGAATGTCCCTGCGTGGACGACTTTCCCTGTTAGGCGCCGTCGCCATCGTTGCGGCGGCCTGCTCGAGCGGCGGTGCGACACCGGCGCCCACAGCGGCCCCGACGGCTGCGCCGACCGCGGCCCCGTCGGTTGCCGAGAGCATGGCCCCGTCAGCTGCGGCCGCGTCCCCGACCGCTGCGGCGAGCGCCACCCCCATCCCGGGTGGCCTGCTCGACAAGGTCCTCACAGCCGGCACGCTGGTCGTGTCGACAGACCCGAACTACGCACCGCAGTCGATGCAGAACCCCGACGGTTCATTCGAGGGCTTCGACATCGACGTCGCCACCGAGGTCGCCAAGCGCCTCGGCGTCAAGGTCCAGTTCGTGACGCCCGACTGGTCGGCCATCACGGCCGGCGGCTGGGCCGGCCGCTGGGACGTCAGCGTCGGCTCGATGACCATCACGTCCGACCGCCAGAAGGTCCTCGACTTCAGCCCGCCGTACTACTACACGCCGGCCCAGTTCGCCACCTACACGAACTCCGGGATCACGACGATCGACGGCTTCGCGAACCAGACCGTGTGCGCTGGCGAGTCGACCACCTACCTCGACTGGCTCCAGGGCAAGAAGCTCGACTTCGGCACGCTGTCGCCCACGACCTCGCCGCCCACAGGCGTCAAGGTGGTCACCCAGAAGACCGACGCCCTGTGCGCGCAGCTCTGGGCGTCCGGCCGGCACGACTTCCAGGGCTGGCTCACCGCCGGCCCGACGGTCCAGTCGGCCATCGACCAGGGACAGCCCGTCGTCAAGGTGGGCGATCCCGTCTACTACGAGCCGCTGGCCGTTGCCGTCGACAAGAGCGGCCCGAACGACAGCGACTTCATGCCCGTGCTCAAGTCGATCATCGACAGCATGCACGCGGACGGCACCCTCACCCAGTTCTCGATGAAGTGGTACAAGCTGGACCTCACCCAAGGCCCGGGCTGAGCCCGATCCGAACCTGATCCCGACGGGGGCGCCGATGCAGGCGCCCCCGTCCTGCTACACGGGAGGCGCCAATGGCCGGAGCGATCGGATCGCAGGACGCGCTTGACCGCCTGCGACTGGCGAACCCAGCGGAGGTCATCCGGCAGGTCGCGGCGTCGCGAGCCCGGGCCCGTCGCGGCTTCCGCCTCCTGTTCATCGTCACCTGGATCGTGCTCGTCGGCGGGTTGGCAACCGCCATCGGGCTCACGGATCGCGTCCACCCGGACTTCCTCGCGACGTGGGCGCCGTTCATCCTCGGCGGCGTCACGGTCACGATCGAGGTCTCGGTGCTCTCGATCATGTTCGCGACGATGTTCGCGGTCGTCGGCGCCCTCGGCCGCCTGTCGACGCACGCGCCAATCTATGCGATCGCCACCCTGTACGTGTCGCTCGTCCGCGGCACGCCGCTGATCGTCCAGATCATCTTCGTGTACCTCGCGCTGCCGCAGTTCGGGATCGTGCTCCCGGCGTTCGTGTGCGGCGTGTTCGCGCTGGCGTTCAACTACGGCGCCTACATGACCGAGATCTTCCGGGCTGGGATCCAGGCGATCCCGCGCGGCCAGCTCGAGGCGGCGTCCGCGCTCGCCATGACCGACCGCCTGACCATGCAGCGGATCATCCTGCCCCAAGCGATCCGGATCGTGATCCCGGCCATCGGCAATGAGTTCATCTCGATGATCAAGGACTCGGCGCTCGTCTCGTACGTCACGATCCAGGAAGTGTTCTGGCGCGCGAGCACCACCGGCTCGCGATACTTCCGCAGCTTCGAGACGCTGCTCGTGGCCGCCCTCATCTACTGGGTGCTGACCATCCTGTTCTCGCTCGTCCAGGAGCGGATCGAGCGCCGGCTGCGCGAGAGCGAGGTGCGGCTGTGACCGAGGTGCGCGATCCCTTCGCGCGTCCGGGCAAATTGACGCCTGCCGGTGCACCGCCCATCGTCCGCGTCGGCGAGCTGCAGAAGTTCTACGGCTCCAACCACGTCCTCAAGGGCCTCACCCTCGAGGTCTACCCCAGCGAGACGATCTGCCTGATCGGCAAGTCGGGCTCGGGCAAGAGCACGCTGCTCCGCTGCATCAACTTCCTCGAGGAGCCGACCGTGGGCTTCATCGAGGTCGACGGGCTGCGCGTCGGCGCGGACCCGCTGCACGACCGCAACGCCTCGCACCGAGAGCAGATCCGCCAGATCCGGATGCGGGCGCAGATGGTGTTCCAGGAGTTCAACCTGTTCCCGCACCTGCGGGTGATCGACAACCTGATCGAGGCGCCCGTGCGGGTGAAGGGCGTGCCGCGCGACCAGGCGATCGCCACCGCCGAGAAGTTCCTGGCCAAGGTGGGCCTGTCGGAGAAGCGGGACGAATACCCGGGCCGCCTCTCCGGCGGGCAGAAGCAGCGCGTGGCGATCGCCCGTGCGCTGACCATGGAGCCCAAGGTCCTCCTGTTCGACGAGCCGACGTCCGCCCTCGACCCGACCCTCGTCGGCGAGGTGCTCAACGTGATGGAGGAGCTGGCTCACGAGGGGGCGACGATGCTCGTGGTCACCCATGAGATGGCGTTCGCCCGCCAGGCCGCCGACCGCGTCTACTTCATCGAGGAGGGCAACTTCGTGGAGGTCGGCCCGCCCGAGGAGGTGCTCGGCCGGCCAAAGGACCCGAGGACGCGCGAATTCCTGGCCCGCACGCTCGGCGAGGCGCACGCACCGCACGCCAGCGACTAGGCCCAGCAGGCGCCCCCAGCGGTCCGCGTCGACGCGATGGGCCACATCGATCAGCGCGATCACGTGTAGGCCTGCGCGACCTTCTGGGCTCGAAGCGACGGCGCCGCCCCAGCGACCTGAGCCCGGCCGCCGCCCGCCAGTCCGGCGGTCCCTCGAGCACCGGGCGCTCCGCAGCTGCGACCCGGGCGCCACTCCGCTGACGGTCGGCCGCGAGCACGCGGTCCCGTATCATCGCGGCATGGCATCGCTCTCCCGCGCCGACGTCGAGCACGTCGCCTACCTCGCCCGCCTGGGCCTGACGCCCGACGAGCTCGCCCGGCTCGAGGGCCAGCTCAATCACATCCTCGACCAGTACGCGAAGCTGGCCGAGCTGGACACCGACGCGATCCCGCCAACCGCCCAGACGATCGAACTGGAGAACATCCTGCGCGATGACGTGGCGCGGGCGTCGCTCGACCCGCACGACGTGCTCGCGAACGCGCCCGAGCGCGACGGCGACTCCTTCGTCGTCCCGGCGATCCTGGGCGGGGAGTGAGCGAGGTGGCCGACGCGCCCGACGACCTGACACGCCTGCTCGCGCACGAGATGGCCGCCCGACTGCGGGCGGGCGAGACGACGTCGCGCGAGCTGGCCGCCGCGCACCTGGCCCGCGCCCACGCGACCGACCACGGGCTCCACGCCTGGCTCACGCTCGACGACGAGCGGGCGCTGGCCGAGGCCGACGCGGCCGACGCGGCGCTGGCGCGGGCGCGCGCCGACGGCGCCGGAACGCTCGACGCGCTGCACCCGCTCCACGGCATCCCGGTAGCCCTCAAGGACCTCGTGTCGCTCAAGGGCGGCCAGTGCACGGCGGGCTCGCGGATCCTCGAGGGGTACCGGTCGCCCTACGACGCGTACATCACGCAGCGGCTCCGGGAATCGGGCGCGGTGATCCTCGGCAAGACGAACATGGACGAGTTCGCGATGGGCTCGTCCACCGAGCACTCCGGGTTCGGGCCAACCGCCAACCCGTGGGACCTCGAGCGGGTGCCCGGCGGGTCGTCGGGCGGGTCGGCCGCATCCGTCGCCGCGTTCCAGACGCCCCTCTCGATCGGCACCGACACGGGAGGGTCGATCCGCCAGCCCGCTGCGCTGTGCGGCGTGGTGGGCATGAAGCCGACCTACGGACGCGTGTCCCGGTACGGGATCATCGCCTTCGCCTCGAGCCTCGACCAGATCGGGCCATTCGCCCGCGACGTGCGGGACGCGTCGGCGCTGCTCCACGCCGTGTCCGGCCGCGACGAGCACGACTCCACGTCGGCGCCCGTGCCGGTGCCGGAGGAGCTCGTCGAGCTGCCGGCCTCGGACGACGAGGCGGCGTCCTGGCTGCGCGGACGGCGGTTCGGCGTGCCGCGGGAGTACTTCGTCAGCGGCATGGAGCCGGGCGTCGAGGCGCGGATCCGCGAGGCGGTGGCGGTGCTCGAGGCGGCGGGCGCCACCGTGGACGAGGTCAGCCTGCCCCACACGGACTACGGCCTCGCCACGTACTACATCGTCGCACCGGCGGAGGCGTCGGCGAACCTCGCGCGCTACGACGGCGTCCGGTTCGGCCACAGCGTGCGGGGAGGGGAGGACTATCGCGCCGACTACCTGGCGACGCGCGGCTCGGGCTTCGGGCCCGAGGTGAAGCGCCGGATCATGCTGGGCACCTACGCGCTGTCGGCCGGCTACTACGACGCGTTCTACCTCAAGGCGCTCAAGGTCCGGACGCTGATCAAGCGCGACTTCGACCAGCTGTTCGAGGCGGGGTTCGACGCGCTGGTGGCGCCCACGTCTCCGGACGTGGCCTTCCGGTTCGGCGAGAAGATGGCCGACCCGGTCCGCATGTACCTGTCGGACGCGTGCACGCTGCCGGTCAACATGGCCGGGCTGCCGGGCATTTCCGTGCCGTGCGGGCTGTCCGAGGGCCTCCCTGTGGGCCTCCAGCTGATCGGCCCCGCCTGGTCCGAGGCGGTGCTCATGCGGGCCGCTCGCGCGTACGAGGGCGCGACGGCGGACGCCGCGTGGCGGGGCGTCCTTCCCCGCGACCTCCCGCTGCTGGAGGACCCGGCCACCCCCAGCCCCGCGGAGAGGGCTGCCGCCGCCCGGTAGCCACTACAGGCGTCTCCCCCGGCCCGCGGACGCGGCCGCTGCCCTCCCGGCGGGCACTCGGACGCACGAGCCCGCCGTGCGGGCAACAGGTTGCGTGGCCGGCGGCGGCAAGGCCCCGAGACGCCGACCCGACCGCACGATCTGCCCCTACGGCGGGCACGTGCGACGGAACGCCCTCCCGGCGGGCACGTGCCTGCCGTCGGCCTCCCGGCGTTCGCAGATGCCACCCGCACCGGCGAGAACCCTCCGCCCGGCACGAGCCATCGGGGCGAGCAGCCCGTTCCGGAGCCCTGCGCGATTCGCTACGCTTCGCCCATGACCGAGACCAACGCCCGCGCGCCGCTTGCCGAGCGCGCCCTCTCCCAGCGCGTCCGCAGCGTGCCGCCCTCCGGCATCCGCCGCTTCTTCGACATCGCGGCGACCATGGAGAACGTGATCAGCCTCGGCGTGGGTGAGCCGGACTTCGACACGCCGCGCAACGTGGTGGAGGCGGGCGTCGAGAGCCTGCGGGAGGGCCGGACCCACTACACGAGCAACTACGGCACGCTCGAGCTGCGCCGCGCCCTGTCCGCCCACCTGGAGCGGCGCTACGGCGTCCACTACGCGCCCGAGAGCGAGATCCTGATCACCGTCGGCGCGTCGGAAGCCGTGGACCTCGCCCTGCGGGCCACCTGCGACCCCGGCGACGAGGTGATCCTCCACGAGCCGAGCTACGTCGCGTACGAGCCGGCGATCATCTTCGCTGGCGGGGTGCCGGTCCACGTCGCCACGCGCTTCGAGGACGACTTCGCGCTCGACCCGGCCGCCGTCCGCGCCGCGGTCACCGCGGAGACGAAGGCGCTGTTCATGGGCTACCCGTGCAATCCGACCGGAGCCGTGCTGGACGACGCCGCCCAAGACGAGCTCGCGCGGATCGCGCAGGAGCACGACCTCCTCGTCTACAGCGACGAGATCTACGACCGCCTCGCCTACGGCACCTACCGGCACCGTGCCTTCAGCTCCCTGCCCGGCATGCGCGAACGGACGGTCCTGATGGGCGGCTTCTCGAAGGCGTACGCCATGACCGGCTGGCGGGTGGGCTGGCTGTGCGCCCCGGCCAACATCCTCGAGGGGATCGTGAAGGTCCACCAGTACGGGATCATGTCGGCGCCGACCATTGCGCAGGACGCGGCGCTCGTGGCGCTCGTGGAGGGCGAGGCCGCCGTGGCGTCGATGGTCGCGGAGTACGACCGGCGGCGCCGGCTGATGGTCGACGGGCTCAACAGGCTCGACCTGCCCACGTTCGAGCCGCGCGGCGCCTTCTACGCGTTCCCCAAGATCAGCTCCACCGGCATGACCTCTGACGAGTTCACCGAGGCGCTGATCCAGGAGGAGGCCGTCGCGGTCGTGCCCGGCAGCGCGTTCGGCCCGTCGGGGGAGGGACACGTGCGGATGTGCTACGCGACCAGCTACGAGAAGCTCGAGGAGGCGCTCGAGCGCGTCGAGCGGTTCGTGGAGCGGCACCGCTACTAGGCCGTCCCCGCGTCGGAGCGGCTCCCGCCTGGCACTTCGTCAATCGCCCCTTGCGGCCGGAGCCGCGTGGCGTGCATGCTTGGCACCCTGCCGGAAGCGCCGGAGCGCCCCGCCCGCCGCATCCGGGGCCGATCGAGGAGCTGCGCCAATGCCCCGAGCGCTCGTCGTCCACCACGACATCGACCTTGCTGACCAGGAGGCCGATTCGCTGCGGCGCTACGGCTACGAGGTGGTCCAGTGCAGCGGCCCGTCGGCGAACACGTGCCCGGTCCTCAACGGGGAGACCTGCCCGCTGGCCGAGGAGGCCGACGTCCTCGTCTACGACGCCTGGGCAAGCGGCGACATGGACGGCGCGGCCGAGCTGATCGATGGACTGCGCCGCACCCACCCCGATCAGCCGATCGTCCTCACCTATCCCGGGATCGGCCTGTCCAACATGGACGACGAGCCGGCGGACGGCGTGGTCCCGATGTTCGGCCAGCCCACGGGGGCCAACCTCCACGCCGCGATCGTGCGGGCGCTCGACGCCGTCGGCAAAGCGTCCCCACGGCCGGACGCGGAGCACGCCGCCGAGCCGAAGGCATAGCGCGCCGGGCGTCACCGCCGCCGCGGTTGGATCGGCCCGCTTCTGCCCGACCCCATGCGCCACCCGGCCGGTCCCAGCCGCCACGACGCCCGCCTGTGCGAAACTCTGGGCCAATGGCAGCACTCGTCCTGATCGCATCGGGGACCTTCGCCCTCGGCTGGGGCCTCGTCCGCGGCTTCCTCATGGCCCGGGCGGCGGTCAGGCCGCTGGCGTGCGACGGCGAGCCCACCCGGCGCCTGGTCGAGGCTTCGCGGCCGGTCTACGCCCGGGCACAGGTGCGAGCGTCGATCCGGTTCGCGGTCCTCGCCGCGGCCTGGCTGGTCGTGGCGATGTACGGTCTCTACCTGGCGACGGTCGGGCTGGAGGCGCTTCGGTGACGGCCACGGCGGAACGCGCGGCCAGTGCGCTGGAGCGGTACGAGGCCGTCATCGGCATCGAGATCCACTGCCAGCTCCGCACCGAGTCGAAGATGTTCTGCTCGTGCTCGACCCAGTACGACGGCGCCCCGCCCAACACGCACAACTGCCCTGTCTGCCTGGGACTCCCCGGCGCGCTGCCGGTGATGAACAAGGCGGCCGTGGAGCACGTGATCGCCACCGGCCTCGCGATCGGGGCCACCGTGCCCGAGCACACGCAGTGGGAGCGCAAGAACTACTTCTACCCGGACCTGCCCAAGGGCTACCAGATCAGCCAGTACGCCATCCCCCTCGCGGCGGACGGTCGCCTCGCCATCGAGACGTCGGACGGCCCGTTCACCGTGCTGATCCGGCGCGCCCACCTCGAGGAGGACACCGCCAAGCTCGCGCACGGCGACGCGCCATCAGCCGGCGGGTACCGCACGACGCTGGTGGACTTCAACCGCTCGGGCGCGCCCCTCATGGAGATCGTGACCGAGCCCTGCATCCGCACCGCAGAGCAGGCGCGCCGCTACGCGGAGGAGCTCCAGCTGCTGCTCCGGGCGATCGGCGTGAGCGATGCCGACATGGAGCGCGGCCAGATGCGCGTCGAGGCGAACGTGTCCCTGCGGCCGCGCGGGACCGAGCCGTTCGGGACGCGGGTCGAGGTCAAGAACATGAACTCGTTCCGGGCAGTGGAGCGGGCGATCGCGTTCGAGATCGACCGGCAGGCGGCCGCGATCGACGCCGGGGAGCCGCTCTCGATGGAGACCCGCGGCTGGGACGACGGCCGGCAGGCGACGTACCGCATGCGCTCGAAGGAGACGTCCGAGGACTACCGCTACTTCCCGGAGCCGGACCTGCCGCCGCTCCGCGTGGACCAGTCGTGGATCGACGGCATCCGGGCCGCGCTGCCCGAGCTGCCCGCGGCGCGGCGCGAGCGGTACGTGGCCGCCGGCATCACGCCATACGACGCGGCAGTGATCGTGGCGGACTCGGGGATGACGGGCGCGTTCGAGGCGATCTCCGCCGCCGGCGCCAGCGTGCCGCCCAAGGAGGTCGCCAACTTCGTCACGGGTGCGCATGCGCGGGTGGCGAAGTCCGAGGGCATCAACGCGCTCGGGACAGCGGCCGCCTCGACGCCCGACGGCCTCGCCGCAATCCTCGCGGCCATCGCGGACGGCTCCGTGGGACGGCCCGTCGGTCGCGATCTGCTGGACCGCCATCTCGCCGACGGAACGCCCTCGGGCGAACTGCTCGCCAGCGTCAGCGAGACCATCTCCGACGACGCTGCGCTGCTCGCCCACATCGACGCCGTCATCGCCGCCAACCCCAAGGCCGTCGCCGACTTCCGCGCGGGCAAGCCCGTGGCCGGGTTCTTCGTCGGCCAGGTGATGCGGGCAACCCGAGGCGCTGCCGATCCGGCCAGGGTCACCGAGCTCGTGCGCGAGCGGCTGCGGACGGAGGGCTGAGGTGGGAACCGTATCGCTCGCCCTCGTCGTGCTCGGGATCGCCCTCGTCGTGTACGGAGTCGTGCGCGCCCGTGAGCCGTACCGCCGCTACACGGCCCTCCGCGAGCAGGACGCCAACATCGCGCGCTACGAGGCCTGGCGCGGCGGCGTGCGCTCGAACGACAAGACCGGCGCATCGGTGGCGATGGCGATCCTGCGACGCCAGTGGCAGATCGGGGCGGGCATCGCCATCGCCGGAGTCCTGGTCGCGGTCGTCGGGCTGGTCGTCAGGTAGCCTGCCGGGCGCCGGTTGAACGCCCCGGAGCGCATGCCCCCACTGGACTGAAGGTCCGTACTCGCGAGTCCAGGCGGTCATCCCGTGGCCCGGGGGTCCAGCCCTCGACGGAGCCGCACCCGCCGACCGGTCCCCGCCGGCGCCGTCCTGGACTGCCTGTCCAGTCGCAGGCCCTGGTTCGCACGGAGTCTGGACTGAGGGTCCAGCCGAGCCGCCTCCACGGTCGGATGCGGAGGCAGCCGCGAACCAGCCCGCGCGCTACGTCCAGGTCAGCCCGCCCAGCAGTCGACGGTGCTCGATCAGCGTGCACCGGTCCATGACCACCGCGAGCCCCGCCTCGTGCGCGATGCGCCCGGCCGCCTCGCTGGCGATCCCAAGCTGGAGCCAGAGGCACGCGGCGCCGGCCTCCACGGCGTCGCGCGCGTGCGCCTCGCAGGCGGCCGGCCGGCGGAACACGTCGACGATCCCCACCGGCCCGGTCTCGCGCACCGCGTCCGCGACAGTGGGGTAGCAGGGGAGCCCCTGCACGGCGCGCGCCGCCGGGGAGACGGGGACCACGTCGTAGCCGATCGCGAGCAGCGCCTCCATGACGCCGAAGGCGGGACGCCCCGGCCGGTCCGAAGCCCCCACGAGCGCAATCCGCGGCCGGCCGGCCAGCAGATCGCGGATCGCGGCGTCGCCGAGCAGCGGCACCGACGACCGTCCCTCCTGGACGGCGATGAGGTCTGCGATCCAAATCCGCTCGTTGTCCATGCGCCGCCCATCCTGCTCGACGGAGCCGGCCCGGCGACCCGCCGAAGCCCGGAAGAATCGCCCGTTTTGGGGACCCGGGCGGACCGATTCTCGCGTACATTAGCCGTCGGCCCGATACGCAGCCAACGGGCGATCGGGATCTATGGAGGAGTAGGCGTTGCAGCTCTCGAAGCGGCTGATCGCGCTCGGCGCGTCGTCAGCCATCCTCATCTCCGCGTGCGGCGGCGCGTCAGCGACGCCGGCCCCGACCACGGCACCGACAGCCGCCCCGACGGCTGCCCCGTCCTCGGCCGCCCCGTCAATGGCCGAGTCGACCGCCCCGTCGACCGCCCCGTCCCCAACGGCCGTGCAGGCCAATCTCAAGATCGGCGTTGTCACCGACATCGGCACCCTGAACGACAAGGGCTACAACGAGTACACGTTCAAGGGCGCCGAGGACGGCGCCAAGGCGATTGGATCGGCCGAGCCGCAGTCGATCGTCCCCAAGGACGCTTCGGAGTACGCGGCCGACATCAAGCAGTTCGTCGACCAGAAGTACGACATTATCGTGACCGTCGGCTTCAACCTCACCACGGACACGGTGGCGGCGGCCAAGGCCAACCCGACCATCCGCTTCGTGGGCGTCGACCAGTCCCCGGTGTGCGTGGACCCGCAGGGCAACCCCGACCCGACGTTCGCCTGCAAGGGCGACGCCAAGACGGTCCTGCCGAACTACACGTCGCTGTACTTCGCCGAGGACCAGGCCGGCTACCTGGCGGGCATCGTGGCGGCCTACGCGTCGAAGAACGGCTCGATCGGCGCCATCGGCGGCACGACCCTCTGCGCCCCGTGCGTCCGGTACATCCAGGGCTACGACATGGGCGCCAAGTCGATCAAGTCCGATATCAAGGTCACGGCCGCGTATGTGACCAACGACTTCTCGGCGGCGGCGTTCAACGACCCGGCCGGCGGCAAGGCGTTCGCGACCACCTTCATCAGCACCAACAAGCCTGACGTCCTGTTCCAGGTCGCGGGCAAGACCGGCAACGGCGTCCTCGAGGCCGCCTGCAAGGCCGGC
Organism: Candidatus Limnocylindrales bacterium; assembly: GCA_046704485.1. Taxonomy (GTDB): domain Bacteria; phylum Chloroflexota; class Limnocylindria; order Limnocylindrales; family CSP1-4; genus CAIXZV01. The sequence goes on from JBJKRU010000099.1 coordinate 14,833, forward strand.
ATCTACGGCATCGGCGTCGACGTCGACCAGTACGTCTCGCTCAACGCCGCCAACGACCCGACCTACGGCTGCATCATCACGAGCGCCGAGAAGCACGTCGAGTCGGCCACGAGCCAGGCCATCCAGGAGATTGCAGCCAACACGCTGTCGGCTGGCGACGTGCTGTTCAACGCCGCCAACGACGGCATCGGCGCCTCGCCCTTCCACGACAAGGCCAGCATGTTCGGTCCCGAGGTCACTCAGGCTCTCGACACGGCCCTCGCCGGGATGAAGGCGGGCACCCTCAAGACCTGCCCCGACACCGGTTGCGGCGACGCGACCGTCCCGCTGCCCTGATCTAGTCGAGGTCGCGCGACGACGGGCCGGCCAAGGCGGCCGGCCCGTCGTCCGCATTCAGCACAGTCTTCCCGGAGCATCGATGGCATGACCGGTCAATCGGGCGCGATCCAGGCCCCGGCGCTCGAGATGCGGGGCATCACCAAGCGCTATCCGGGGGTGGTCGCCAACGACGGCATCAGCCTCGAGGTGCGGCCCGGCGAGATCCATGCCCTGCTCGGCGAGAACGGCGCCGGGAAGACGACGCTCATGAACGTCCTCTACGGGCTGGCCACGCCCGACGAGGGCCAGATCCTGCTCGACGGGGAGCCGGTCCGGATCGCGGGTCCCGCGGACGCCATCGCGCGCGGCATCAACATGGTCCACCAGCACTTCATGCTGGTCCCGGTCCTGTCCGTCGCCGACAACATCCTGCTCGGCGACGAGACGATGGCCAACCGCGTATTCCTCGACCGCAAGGAGGCCCACCGACGGATCCTCGAACTGGGCAAGAGCTTCGGCTTCGAGATCGACCCGGCGGCCAAGGTGAGCACCCTCTCGGTGGGCTGGCAGCAGCGGGTGGAGATCCTCAAGGCGCTCTACCGCAAGGCGCGGATCCTGGTGCTCGACGAGCCCACCGCGGTGCTCACGCCCCAGGAGACCGAGGAGATCTTCGTCGTCCTGCGCCGCCTGGCGGACCAGGGCCACAGCATCGTGTTCATCAGCCACAAGCTCTACGAGGTGCTGGAGATCGCCGACCGGATCACGGTGATCCGGCGCGGGCGCGTGGTGGGCGAGCGCAAGCCCGCGGAGACCAACGAAGACGACCTGGCCGAGCTGATGGTCGGCCGCGAGGTCCAGCTCACCGTCGACCGGGGCACCTCCCACCCGGCCGAGCCGATGCTGCGCGTGAGCGCGCTCGAGGCGGCCGACGATCGCGGGCACCCGATGGTCCGCGGCGTGGACCTGGAGGTGCGGGCGGGCGAGATCCTGGGGATCGCGGGCGTGGCCGGCAACGGCCAGGACGAGCTGGTGGAGTCGATTGTCGGCCTGCGCAAGCCGACCGCCGGCAAGGTGACGCTCGACGGCGCCGACATCACCGGCCACTCGCCGCGCGCGCTCAACGAGGCCAGCGTGGCGTACGTTCCCGCCGACCGCCATCGCTTCGGCCTGATCCTGCCCTTCTCGATCGCGGACAACCTGGTCCTCACGAGCTACTACCGTCCTCCCTACGCGCGCGGGGTGGTCCGCGACGGCGCGTCCATCGAGCGCGACGCCCGCTCCTCGGCGGAGCGGTTCGACATCCGGACGCCGTCGGTGACCGCGAAGGCCGCCACGCTGTCCGGGGGCAATCAGCAGAAAGTCGTCGTCGCCCGCGAATTCGACCGCGAGCTCAAGCTGCTGGTGCTGGACCAGCCCACGCGGGGCCTCGACGTCGGGAGCATCGAGTTCATCCACAAGCAGGTCATCGCGAAGCGGGACGCCGGGACGGCTGTGCTCCTCGTGTCGGCAGAGCTGGACGAGGTGCTGGAGCTCTCCGACCGGGTGGCCGTCATGTACGGAGGACGGATCGTGGCCGTGCTTGACGGGCCGACGGCGGACAAGAACGAGGTTGGCCTGCTGATGGCCACCGGTGGCACGGCCCGGGATGCCGCCGAGGCCGCGGGGGCACCCGCATGAGCTCGGGCACGCCGGCGGGCAACCGCGCCGGGCGGAGCACGGCCGCGCGGGTCTGGTCCGTGGTGGCCGTGCCGCTGGCGGTGGTCATCGGCTCCATCGTGCTGGGGGCCGCAGTGGTCCTGCTCTCCGAGCCGCTGATCCCCGGCAAGGAGTTCGATCCCTGGCTGTGGCTGACCGCGTACCAGGCGATGATCCAGGGCGCGATCGGGACGCCGCAGGACTGGGCCGCCCTCGACTTCCACGCCCTCGTGTCCACGCTGGTGAACAGCGCTCCGCTGGTGTTCGGCGGCTTGGCCGTGGGCTTCGGCTTCAAGGCCGGTCTCTTCAACATCGGGGCCCAGGGCCAGTTCCTCGTGGGCGCGCTGGGGGCCGTCATTGTCGGCGTCTGGCTGGCGGAAGCGCCGCCGCCGGTGGCCATCGTCGGCGCCACCCTGGCCGGCATGGCGTTCGGGGCGTTCTGGGGATTCGTGCCGGGCTTCCTCAAGGCGTTCTCGGGCGCCCACGAGGTCGTCAGCACGATCATGATGAACTACGTCGCGATCCAGCTGCTGGCGGCGCTCGTGAGCGGGCCGCTGAAGGTGCCGAGGTCGCCCCAGGCCATCACGTTCGACGTCGGCAACGCGGCGTACCCGGTCGTCCCGTTCCTGCAGCCCAACGGGCACCTGGGAATCCTGCTCGCGCTCTTCGCAGCGATCGCCGTCTGGTGGATCCTGTTCCGGACCACGTGGGGCTTCGAGGTGCGGGCGACCGGGGCCAACCCCGACGCGTCGCGCTATGCCGGCATGCGCCCGCGCCTGATCATCGTGGCGACGATGACCTTCAGCGGCATGCTCGCGGGCCTGGCTGGCACCAGCGTGCTGCTGGGCGTCACGAAGTCGATGACCTCCAGCTTCGGCACCACGGTGGGCTTCGACTCGATCGCGGTCGCCCTGCTCGCCCGCTCGAATCCACTGGCGATCCTGCCTGCCGCCCTGCTCTTCGGGGCGATGCGCGCCGGCGCCGGCCTCATGCAGATCCAGGCTGAGATCCCGGCCGAGCTGGTCGATGTGATCCAGGCGGTGATCCTGCTCGCGCTGGTCACCAGCCCCGTCATCCGGAAGCTGCTCCGAGCCGACACGCGCGGGTCGCGCGCCGTCGAGTCGACCGAAGCTCCCGTGGTCGAGGGAGTGATCTGATGGACGTCACCCCCTTCATCAACTTCCTCTACGGCATCCCCCTGCTCGGGCTGATCTTCGAGCTGGTCGGCTATCTCGTCGCGATCCTGCCGAACAACTCGGCGATCATCATGATCCAGGCCACGCCGCTGGCCCTCGCGGCCATGACCGGCGTCATCTGCGAGCGGTCGGGCGTCGTCAACATCGGCATCGAGGGGACGATGCTGGCCGCCGCGTTCACCGCGTGGGTGGTCGGGATCGCGGTCAACCCCCTCTTCGGCAACCCGGTCCCGTCGGACATCTTCGGGATCACGATCCCGCTCGTGATCTCCCTGGCCGCCGCCGTCCTGGTGGCCGTGGCGATCTCGGCCCTCCACGCCTGGATGTCGGTCTCGCTCCGCGCCGACCAGATCATCAGCGGCACGATCATCAACATCGCGGCCGCCGGCGTCACCGGCTACCTCGACCAGCTGATCTCCAAGTCGTCGCCGGTGGGTGCCGGCGAGTTCTCGGCATTCCAGCCCCCGCAGGAGCTCGCCAATCTCCCGCTCGTGGGCTGGCTCATCAACATGTTCCTGAACCTGGGCCCCATCGCCATGTCGACCGTGTTCCTGGTCGTCGGCCTGCAGATCTGGCTGTTCCGGTCCCGGTGGGGCCTCCGCACCAGGGCCGTCGGCGAGCACCCCCGGGCTGCGGAGACGGTGGGCATCGACGTGATCCGCCTGCGCTACCAGAACGTGATGATCGGCGGGGTGTTCGCGGGCCTCGCCGGCGCCTTCCTGAGCATGGAGGCCACGAACTCGTTCCAGATCGGGATGACCATCGGCCGCGGGTTCATCGCACTGGCCGCCATGATCATGGGCCGGTGGACCCCGATCGGCGGCTTCCTCTCGGCGCTCCTGTTCGCCGTCTTCCTCGAGATCAGCCAGCTCATCAAGATCGCGCCGCCGACCGGCGACTTGGGTCACGTGATGACGTCCGTGCCGGCCCAGCTCTGGGACGCGCTGCCGTACCTGCTCACCATCGTGATCCTGGCCGGCGTCGTCGGGCGCAGCATCCCGCCAGCCGCCGACGGCCAGCCGTACGAGCGAGAGGCGGCGACCTGACCGCTCGCCCGCGATTGCGGGTCGCAGAAGGATCGGGGCCAGCGCCCCGCGCACCGCGCTGCCCCGGCTCGGCGGTCGACGTCGTCGCGGGTTTCGCCTAGCATCCGCAGATGCCGACGACACCGCCCGCCGCCCGCGGGACCACCGATCCGTACGCCACCACGCCGGCCGCGCTCGGGTTCGATCCCGAGGCCCTGGCGTTCATCGCCGACCCGTACCCAGCCTATGAGCGCATGCGTGCCGACCACCCGCTGCTCTGGAACCCGGCGACGGGGCAATGGATCGTCTCCCGCTTCGGCGACGTCAACGCGCTCCTGCGCGACCGGCGACTGGGACGCACCTACCTGCACGTCGCCAGCCACGCCGACATGGGCCACGACGGGCCGCCCGAGTTCCAGGATCCCTTCTGGCGGCTGGTGCAGAGCGGGATGCTGGACCGCGAGCCGCCCGACCACACCCGGCTCCGGCGGCTGGTCTCGAAGGCCTTCACGCCGGCCACCGTGGAGGGGATGCGGCCCCGGATCGAGGCGATCGTGGAGCGCCTCGTCGGCCGCGCGCTCGAGGCTGGCGAGTTCGACCTGATCGCTGACGTCGCCGAGCCCCTTCCGGTCACGGTCATCGCCGAGCTCCTCGGCGTGCCCGAGGCGGACCGACACCTGCTCCGCCCATGGTCCGCCGACATCTGCCTGATGTACGAGCTGAACCCGCCCGAGGACAGCCAGCGCAAGGCGGTCGCGGCGAGCCTCGCGTTCGGCGGCTACCTGCGCGACCTCGCCCGCGAGCGGCGGGTGCACCCGGGCGACGACCTGGTCTCGGGCTTGGCGCAGGTCGCAGAGGCCGGCGACTCGCTCACCGAGGACGAGCTCATCGGGACCTGCGCGCTGCTGCTCAACGCGGGCCACGAGGCGTCGGTCAACGGCACCGGCAACGCGTGGTGGACGCTGTTCCGCAATCCCGGCGCGCTGGCCGCGCTGAGGGCGGACCCTTCGCTGGTGCCCACCGCGATCGAGGAGCTGCTGCGCTTCGACACGCCGCTGCCGATGTTCGAGCGCTGGGTGCTCGAGGACATCGAGCTGTACGGCGTGCGGATCGAGCGGGGCGCGGAGCTCGCCCTCCAGTTCGCGTCGGCCAACCGCGATCCCGACGGCGTGGAGCGGCCCGACGAGCTGGCCCTCGACCGCAGGCCGAACCCGTACCTCTCGTTCGGGGCGGGCATCCACTACTGCCTGGGCGCACCGCTGGCGAAGCTCGAGATCGGGATCCTCTTCGACGCGCTCCTGCAGCGGATGCCCGGCCTGGAGCTCGTGGCGGCCCCGGAGTGGAAGCCGACGTTCGTGCTGCGCGGCCTGCGCTCGCTGCCCGTGGCGGTTGGCCGCTGAGCCCGATAATGGGGGCAGGCGCTGACGTCGTTCCAGGCCTCGGCGCGCAGATCCGGATCCCGACGGGAGACCAGCCCCCATGCCGATGACCCCTCGCGAACGCGTCCTCGCCGCCCTCGCCCACGAGGAGCCCGACCGGGTTCCGATCGTGGTGGGCGTCAGCAACGCGACCGGCATCAAGGACCGGCCGTACCGTGAGCTGGCCGGCATGCTCGGGCTGGACCCGGGCGACGCCTACATCTACGACTGGCCCGAGCTCGGCACGGCCCTGCCGACGGAGGCGATCCTGGAGCGGCTGGGCACCGACGTCCGCCCGGTGCTCGACGCGTTCCCCGCGGAGACGCTGCGCCGCAACCGCGAGCGCCCGCCCCACGACCCGTTCATCGACGACTGGGGCAGCGGCCAGGTGGAGGTCTCCGACGGGCACTGGTTCCCGGGCGTCCATCCGATGCGCGAGGCCGAGACCGTCGATGCGATCGAGCGCTACCCATGGCCCGACATGGACGACCCGTCGCGGGTGGCGCACGTCCGCTCCGCCGCGGCTGCACTCGCCGCCGATGGCAGGTACGCGATCATGGCCACCCCATGGCTGCTGTTCCCGCTCGAGCGGGCGTTCGCGATGCAGGGCATGGACTCGTTCCTCGCCAACCTCGCCGTGGAGCCCGAGTTCGCGACGGCCCTCCTCCAGCGGATCGCGGGCCTCTGCCGCCAGCTGATGGGGCACTTCCTCGACGAGCTGGGCCCCAACGTCGACATCATCAAGATCGGCGACGACCTCGGCTCGGAGCAGTCGCTGCTGATGTCGCCGGCGATGTACCGGCGGACCCTCAAGCCCATCCACGCCGAGTACATCGCGTTCATCAAGGAGCGGACGACCGCGAAGGTCTTCTTCCACACCGACGGCGACGTGTTCGACCTGCTTGACGACCTGATCGAGATCGGCGTCGACATCGTGAATCCCGTCCAGACGTCCGCCGGGCGGATGTCCGACCTGGCCGGCCTCAAGCGGCGCTACGGCGAGCGGGCCACCTTCTGCGGCGCGATCGACACCAAGCACGTCCTGCCCAATGGCACGCCGTCCGAGGTCCGGGCCGAGGTCGGCCGGGTGATCCGCGAGCTGGGCGCGGGCGGCGGCTACATGGTGGCCGCGGTGCACACGATCATGGACGACGTCCCCGCGGAGAACATCCTGGCGATGGTCGACGCGGCCCAGGAGCTCGGGCGCTACCCGCTGCGGGGCTGACGGTCGAAGGCTGGCTCCGGGGTACGATCACCATATGAATCAGACGACAGCCGACGACGCCCCGATCGTCATTGTGGGCGCAGGCCTCGCCGGCCTCACCGTCGCCCTGCACCTCGCTGACCGGCACCGGGTCGTGGTGCTCGCCAAGCGCGGCTTCGACGAGGCGGCCACGTCGCGGGCGCAGGGCGGGATCGTGGGCGTCCTCGGCAGCGACGACAGCGTGGAGCTCCACGTCCAGGACACGCAGATCGCGGGCGCGGGACTCGTCGACGAGCATGCCGCCCGCTTCATCGCCGAGCACAGCGCGGCGGCGATCGAGTGGCTGGTGGGGCAGGGCGTGCCGTTCACGCCGGACCGCGACGGCCCGCTCGGCCTGCACCTCACCCGGGAGGGCGGGCACACCGTCCGGCGGATCGCGCACGCGGCCGACGCCACGGGCCAGGCGATCCATGAAGTCCTGCTCGCCAAGGCGCAGGCCCACCCCCAGATCACGCTCCTCGAGCGCTGGATGGCAGTCGACCTGGTGACCTCGCGGCACATGCGCCGCGACGAGCCGGCCCGCTGCTACGGCGTGTACGCCCTGGACATCGACGCCGACCGGGTGGAGACGCTGCCGGCGTCGGCGGTGGTCATGGCGACCGGCGGGGTGGGGAAGGTCTACCGGTACACGACCAACCCCGAGACCTCGACTGGCGACGGCATCGCGATCGCATGGCGGTCCGGCTGCCGGATCGCGAACATGGAGTTCATCCAGTTCCACCCGACGTGCCTGTACCACCCGACCGAGCGCAGCTTCCTGATCACGGAGGCGATGCGCGGCGAGGGCGCCCAGCTCAAGCTGCCCGACGGCACGCGGTTCATGGCCCTCCACGACGACCGCATGGAGCTGGCGCCCCGCGACATCGTCGCCCGGGCGATCGACTTCGAGATGAAGCGCCACGGCATCGACTACGTCTGGCTCGACGCCCGGCACCTCGGCGAGGCCTTCCTCAAGGAGCACTTCCCGACGATCCACGCCCGGTGCCTCGAGCTCGGGATCGACATCGCGCGCGAGCCGATCCCCGTGGTCCCGGCGGCGCACTACACGTGCGGCGGCGTGGTCACCGACCTCGACGGGCGGACCGACCTCCCCGGCCTGTACGCCGTCGGCGAGACCACCTACACGGGCCTCCACGGGGCGAACCGGCTCGCGAGCAACTCGCTCCTCGAGTGCGTGGTCGTGGGCCGCACCGCGGCGGCGGCGATCGACGCGGCCGAGACCTACCCGGCAGAGCCCCTGCCGGCCTGGGACGAGAGCCAGGTGCGGGACGCCGACGAGCAGGTGGTCATCTCCCACAACTGGGACGAGCTGCGCCTGACGATGTGGAACTACGTGGGGATCGTGCGCACGACCAAGCGCCTCGAGCGCGCGCTGCACCGGATCCGGCTGCTGCGCGACGAGACCGACGAGTACTACGCCAAGTTCCGCGTCAACCGGGACCTGCTGGAGCTGCGCAACCTGCTCACGACGTCTGAGCTCGTGGTGCGATCAGCACTGTCGCGCCACGAGAGCCGCGGCCTCCACTACAGCCACGACTACCCGTACACGCTGCCGGCCAGCCTGCCCACCGTCCTGGCCCGCAAACAGCGCTCGAGCAGTTGAGGCCCCGTCAGACCTCGAGCATCCGCATCGAGTAGTCGACCGCGCGCACGTGCTTGGTCAGGGCGCCCACCGAGATCCGGTCCACCCCTGTGGCGGCGAGGTCCCGCAGGCGGTCGAGCTCCGCGCCCCCGGACGCCTCCAGCAGGGCCCTGCCCGCCGTGCGGCGGACGGCCTCGCGGAGATCCTCGAGCGTGAAGTTGTCGAGGAGAATGCTCGCGGCTCCGGCGGCGAGCGCCTCGTCGAGCTGGTCGAGGCGCTCCACCTCGATCTGGATCGGGACGTCCGAGCCCGCGACCACTGCAGCCGCCGCCTGGAGCGCCTCGGCGATCCCGCCGGCGGCCGTGACATGGTTCTCCTTGATGAGGACCCCGTCCCACAGCGCGAGGCGCTGGTTGCCGCCACCCCCGACGCGGACCGCGTGCTTCTGCGCGAGGCGCAGTCCGGGCACGGTCTTGCGGGTGTCGAGGACCAGGCAGCGCCGCGGGTTCGGCGAGGCGCCCTCGATCGCCCGCGCGTGGCGGCGCGCCGCCGTCGCGGTCCCCGAGAGGAGCTGGAGGAAATTGAGCGCCTGGCGCTCGGCCGAGAGCAGCGCGCGCGCTGAGCCCCGCACGTCGCACACGGTCGTGCCGGCGGCCATGTCGTCGCCCTCGGCGTAGGCCCAGCGGACAGTCGCGGCCGGGTCGAGCGCGAGCACGCAGGCCTCGAACCAGGCGCAGCCGCACAGCACGGCGTCCTCGCGGACGGTCACTCGGGCGTGCGCGGACCGGTCGGGGACAAGCTCGGCGGTCCAGTCGCCCGTGCCCACGTCCTCGCGGAGCGCGTCGCGGACATTGCGGGCCCGGGCCTCCTCGAGCGTCTCGTTCGCCTCGACGGACTCGTACGCCTCCACGCCGCCGCCCTACGCCGAGCCGAGGTGCGGCACGTGGCCGCGGTATGCGGGCGCGACGCTGCCGGGGTTCGCCTCGACGAACGCCAGCATCCGCTCGATGGGCCGCAGGGCGCGCTCCCGGACGGGCTCGGCCACGGTGACCTCGCCGCGGCCGGTCTCGAGCGCCGCGATCACCCCCTCGAGGCTGTTCATCGCCATCCAGGGGCAGTGCGCGCAGCTCTTGCAGGTGGCGCTGTCGCCGGCGGTCGGCGCCTCGATGAGGGTCTTGCCCGGGGCCAGCTGGCGCATCCGGTGCAGGATCCCGTTGTCGGTGGCGACGATGTACTCGGGCGCGCTGCCGTCGACGACGGCGGCCAGCAGCTGCGATGTGGACCCGACGACGTCGGCCAGCGCCACGACGCCCTCGGGGGACTCGGGGTGGACGAGCACGAGCGCGTCGGGGTGCTCCTCGCGCAGCAGCTCGAGCTCGACCGCCTTGAACTCATCGTGGACGACGCACGCGCCACGCCACAGGACCATGTCGGCGCCGGTCTCCCGGGCGATGTACTCGCCCAGGTGCCGGTCGGGCGCCCACAGGATCCGCTCGCCCCGTGCGGCCAGGTCCCGGACGATCGCGAGCGCACAGGACGACGTGACCATCCAGTCTGCACGCGCCTTCACCGCTGCACTCGTGTTCGCGTAGACGACGACCGTGCGGTCGGGGTGGGCGTCGCAGAACGCCGAGAACTCGTCGGGCGGGCA
>JBJKRU010000100.1:0-5365 GCA_046704485.1 Candidatus Limnocylindrales bacterium
CACCACTACTCCCCCGCGCAGATGACACCGGCGCCGCACCTGTTCGCCGCGGCCCTCGGCCAGCGGCTGCCGCAGGCACAGATCGCGATACTCGGCACCGACCTGCCGCTGCACAACCCGGTGAACATCGCCGAGCAGTACTCCACCCTCGACAACCTGCTCGGCGGGCGGCTGCGGTTCGCCCTGCTGCGCGGCACACCGAACGAGTACATGACCTACGGCACCAACCCGTGGGAGTCGCGGGCGAAGTTCGAGGAGGCGGTGGAATTGATCATCCGCTGCTTCACCGAGACCGAGCCGTTCGGCTGGGAGGGGCGTTACTTCCGGTTCCGGAACATTTCGCTGTTTCCCTCGCCGGTGCAGCGACCGCACCCGCGCATCACCCTGTCCGGCAACAGCGCCTCGTCGGCCCGCTTCGCCGGCCGGATGAGGTGCGACCTCGGCATCAGCTTCATGCCGCCGGAGGCCTCCGCGGCGAACGTGGCCGTCTACCGGGAGGCCGCCGCCGAGGCCGGCTGGGAGCCGACTGCCGACAACATCCTCTACCGGCAGTTCGCCTACGTGGCCGAGACCGACGAGCAGGCGGCCAAGGACGTCGCCGAGATGAACTGGCCGACGGGCAGCGGGATGTTCAACGCCAGGAACCCGCAACTCATGCAGGTCGTCGGGATCGCGGCTGCCGCCATGGCGGGCGTGCCCAAGGGCGTCGTGCCCGACATGTCCAAGGCACCCGTTGCCTTCGGCCCCCCGTGGTCCGGCGGCCCGCAGACCATACTCGACCAGATCCGGCAGGCCGGGCAGCAGATCGGCAACGGGCGCGTAGAGCTCATCTACACCGGCTTCGTCAACGCGATGAGCCACGAGAACGTCGTGCGCTCGATCAAGCTCACCGGCGAGGCGGTCATCCCCGCGCTGCACGCAGCGGCCGCCACCGTCAGCTAACCACCGCGACCACCCGAGAGGCGACCACCGTGTCCACCACCACCCCCACGCTGCCTGGTGCCGCGCAGCAGGCCCCAGGCGCCGGATTCACCGAGCACACCGTCCAGGCCGACGGCTTCACCGTCCGTTACGCGGAATCCGGGACCGGCGAGGCCCTCGTCGTCCTGCACGGCGCCGGCGGCCTGCGCCACAGCCGCGCCCTCGACCTGCTCGCCGCGCAGTACCGTGTCGTGGCGATCGAGATGCCCGGCTTCGGCGACCAGCCGAACGAGGCCCACCAGACCATGGCGGAGCTCGCGCAGAGCGTCGCCGCGGTCATCGACGCGATCGGGCTCGACCGCTTCCACCTGCTCGGTACCTCATTCGGCGGCGTCGCCGCCACCCACCTGGCGCTCGCCCGGCCCGACCGCGTGATCTCCCTGGTCCTTGAGGGGCCGGCGGCCTTCCGTGAGGGCTCCACCAACCCGGCGGAGATTCCCCCGGAGCAGATGCTCGGCCGCTTCCGCACCCACCCCGAGCGGGTACCCGCCTTCACCGGTCCCGACCCAGAATACTTGGCGCGTACCTGGCCCTTCGTTGAGCGCCTGCTCGGCTCGCGCCCGGAGTTCGACCAGGAACTGGCCGACCAGCTCCCTGGGCTCGGCGTGCGCACCCTCGTGCTGTTCGGTGACCGCGACGGCATCATCCCGCCGCAGAACGGCCGGACGTGGCGGCGGCTGCTGCCCAACTGCTGCTTCATCCTCGTGCACGACGCCGCGCACGACATCCAGGGCGACCGCGCGGAGGCGTTCGTCGACGTGGTCAGCGACTGGCTCGCCCGGGGATGGCAGTTCCTGCTCCCCGAGCAGGACACCCTCATCAACCCCTGAGCAGCACGCCGTCCCAGCGAAGAGGCAGGAACATGACAGAACTGAAGGAGGTCACCGCAGTTGTCGACAAAGCGGTGGCCGACGGCAGGATTCCCGGCGCCGTCGTCGTCGCCAAGTCCGGCGGCGAGATCGTTCACCGCAGTGCCCACGGGGTACTTGACGTCGAGACGGGCTACCCACTCCGGCCCGACACCATCCTCTGGCTCGCGTCGCTGTCCAAGGTCATCGGCGCCGCGGCGCTGCTGACGCTGGCCGACGAGGGCCGGGTGGACGTCGATGACCCGGTCAGCGCGTACATCCCCGAGTTCGCCGCCCCCGGCCGCGTCCGGGTGCTGCGTCCCGGCTCGCCGTCTCCGATCGGCATGCCCTTCGGGCCGCCGCCCGACCCGCTGCCCGAGTATGACATCGTCCCGGCCGAGCGGGAGCTGACCCTGCTCGACCTGCTCACCCACACGGGCGGCCTGCAGAGCATCATGGTCTGGAACCCGGAGTACGTCATGCCGGAACTGGGCCAGACCCTCGCCAGCTACGTGCCGTCCCTCGGCAGCCTGGTGCGCGACTTCCAGCCCCGCCGCGGCTGGGCCTACAGCAACGCCGCGTCGTACGACGTCATCTCCCGCGTCATCGAGATCGCCTCCGGCCAGGACCTTGACAGCTTCCTGCGCGCCCGGCTGCTCGAGCCGCTCGGCACGGCGTCCATCGGCTTCGGCCGGGCCGGGCAGGACGGCGTCATGCCAATTCCCCCGATGTTCGCGGGCAACGCGGTCATCAACGGCAGCACCTTCCACAGCACCTGCGCCGGGCTCTGGGGTACTCCGGAGGACTACCTCGTCGTCGCGGAGATGCTGCGCAACGGCGGTGTCCACGAGGGCAAGCGCCTGCTGTCCGCCGAGATGGTCGAGCGGATGACCACCAACCAGATCGGTGACCTGTGCCCGGGGCTGAACGGGCGCGAACCCGCCCCCGGCATCGGCTTCGGCCTGTCGGTCGCGGTGGTCGAGGACCCGGCCGCCGCCGGGGAGTCCCTTCCCGCCGGAACGTTCGGGTGGGACGGGGTCGGCACGCGCCGGTTCTGGGTCAGCCCGACGAACGGCTGGTCGCTCTTCTACTACGCCCCCGATCCCGCCGTCCAGCGGGAGATCGAGGCCGCGGTGACGTCCGCCCTCGGGTAGAGCCGCCATCCGCAGGTGAGACGGCCGTCTCGGCTGGGGCGGCCGTCTCTCGGGGGACGCGGCCGGCGAACCGCCGGCGGACACGGCAACTGACACGGAAAAGCGCTGGAGGATCGCGTGGACGGAGCGCTCGCCGGGCTGCGGGTAGTGGATTTCGGTCAGTGGCTGGCCGGGCCGCTGGTGGCGACCTGGCTGGCAGACGCCGGCGCGGACGTGGTCCGCGTCGACCCGCCCGGCGGACCGCGGTGGGATCACCCGGCCAACGCGATGCTGCAGCGCGGCAAGCGCAGCATCGTGCTCGACCTGAAACAAGTCACCGACCACCAGGTCGCTCGCTGCCTCATCGAGCGGGCCGATGTGGTGGTGGAAAATTTCCGGCCCGGGGTGATGGACCGCCTTGGGCTCGGCCCGCAGGCGATGCTCGCGGCCAGCCCGCGGCTGCTTTATTGCTCGCTGCCCGGGTTCGGCGCTGACGATCCTCGGGCCGCGACGCCGGGCTGGGAGGGCGTGGTCAGCGCCGCGACCGGTTTGTACCTGTACCCGGGGTGCACGCCGATGGACTACATCGGCGACCGAACCGGCGAGCCGATCTACAGCGCCGTTCCGGCTGCGTCCTCGTACGCGGCGATCGTGGCGGCCCACTCGATCGTCGCGGGGCTCATCGCCAGGGAACGCACCGGGCTCGGTCAGCGGATCGAGGTGCCGCTGTTCGACGCCTGCTTCGAGCTGATCGGTGCGGCCGTCATGCAGACCGACGCGCCGCGCCCGGCTGCTGGCGGCCCTCGCATGCTCCCCGATTTTCCCCAGCTCGGCCACTACCAGTGCGCCGACGGCCGCTGGCTCGAGCTGTGCCTGTTCCAGGACAAGCACCTGCAATGGTTTGCCGACACGTTCCTTCCCCCGGAGTTCATCGCCGACGGCATGGGCGACGCAACGCGCATGCTCACCGATCGTGACCTGCAGGAGCGGGCCCGCAAGCGCTATGCCGAGCTGTTCGCCACCCGGCCAGCCCGCGACTGGGAGATCGCGATCAACGAGGAGAGCGGCGCCTCCGCCGCGCTGTGCCAGAGCGCCGAGGAGTGGCTCACCGGGGACACGCACGCCCGCGACTCCGGCGCCGTCATCGACCTCGACGACCCCGAGCTCGGCCGCACCGCCCAGGCCGGCTTCCCCATCCGCATGTCGGTGACGCCGCCCGCGGTCGCGTTCCCGCGCCGCCCGCTCGACGCCGACCGGGCCGAGATCCTGGCCGAGCTGGAACATCGTGCCTCGCCTCAACCGTCGGCGCCGCCGATGCCGGCCAAGGATGTCCCGGCCGACGATCTCCCGCAGCCGCTGGCGGGCATCCGGGTCCTTGACGTCGCCCAGGTGCTCGCCGGGCCGACGATCGGCCGCGTGCTCGCTGAGTACGGCGCCGAGGTGGTGAAGATCCACAGCTTCACCGACCGGCAGCTCGGCATGCACCTGTACACCAACAGCGGCAAGCGCTCGGTCATGCTCGACCTCAAGACCCCCGACGGCATGGCCGTCTTCGAACGGCTCAGCGACGGCATCGACGTCTTCGCGCAGAACTTCACCCGCGGCGTCGCGACGAGGATGGGCCTCGGCGAGCGGGCACTGCGCGAGCGCAACCCGGGGCTGGTCCACGCCTCGATCAGCGCCTTCGGGCACGAGGGCTACCGGGGTGGCTAGCGCGGCCGCGAGCAGCTCGGCCAGGGCCCCACCGGCATGCAAACCCGGCTCGGCGGCGACGGCCCGCCGCTGATGGCGCCTTATCCCTACAACGACTACGGCTCGGGCAACCTGGCCGCCTTCGCCGTGCTCCTCGCGCTCTACCACCGCATGCGCGGCGGTGACGGCCAGCACGTGCAGTCCTCACTCGTCCACGCCGGAACGTTCCTCCAGGTCCCGTACATGGTGGCGTTCCCCGGCCGGGTATGGGACGAGCCGCGCGGCCAGTCCGCCAAGGGCTGGGGCCCGTTCGACCGGCTCTACCCCGCCGCCGACCGCTGGTTCTACCTGTGCGCTCCCGACGGCCTCGACGCGGTCGCGGAGTTGGCCGGCCTCGGCGAGGAAGATCTGGTCACCACCTTCCGCACCGCCCCGGCGCAGTCCTGGGCCAGCCGGCTGACCGCCGCGGGCATCGGTGCGCACGTCCTGGTCGACCAGCCCGACCTGATGGTCGACGACACGGTCCGCGCACGCGGCCTAGCCGTCGAGCGGGTGCACCCGGGCTTCGGGCGTGCCCGGGTGGCCGGCCCGTCGCGCCGCCTGTCGCTGACGCCGCCCCGGCCCGGGCGCCCCGTCGGCCCACCCGGATCCGACACCCGCGCCGTGCTCGACGAGTTCGGCTTCGACAGCGACGACCTCATCGGCCGCGAC
>JBJKRU010000101.1:0-8463 GCA_046704485.1 Candidatus Limnocylindrales bacterium
GGCCGGCATGCCTGCGCGCAGCGCACCGTCCGCGATCCCGGCGGCCTCGCTGCCCGCCTCGCCGGCCGCGACGATGAGGAGGTCGACAGTCGAGGCCGCGGCCGCGCCGACCGAGGCGTGGCCCGCCGCCGAGGCGTCGCCCAGCTCCATCATGTGGCCGAGCACCGCGACCCGCCGGCCCGGGAGTCCTGCCAGCAGCTCCAGCGCGGCGCGCACGGACGCTGGCGAGGCGTTGTAGCTGTCGTCCACGAGAGTGACGCCGCCGGCCCGGATGAGCACCGAGCGGTGGGGCGCGGAGCCTCCGATGGCGAGGCCGGGAACGACCTCGTCGAGCGTCATCCCGGCACACAGCCCGACAGCCGCTCCCGCGAGGGCGTTGTGGACCGCCAGCCGACCGGGCCGCGCAATCGCGACGTCGCGCGTGCCCGCCGGCGTGACCAGCCGGAAGCGCATGCCGTCGAAGCCCATCGACTCGACCGCCTCCGCGCGCACGTCGGCGCCCGGCGCGAAGCCGTAGCCCACGACCCGCGCACGCGTCCGGCCAGCCATGCGGATCACCCGCTCGTCGTCCGCGTTCAGCACGGCCACCCCGCCGTCGTCGGCTGCGGGCAGCGCCTCCACCAGCTCGGCCTTCGCGTCCTCGATCGCCTCGATCGAGCCCAGCCGCGACAGGTGGACGGGCTGGACAGCAGTCACCACCCCGACCGACGGACGCGCGATGGCCGCGAGGTCGCGGATCTCGCCGGCGGCGTACATGCCCATCTCGAGGACCATGGCCTGGTCGTCAGGGCCGAGGTCGAGCACCGTGAGCGGGAGGCCGATCTCGTTGTTGCGGTTGCCCTCGGACCGGAGCGTCGCGAACCGCTCGGCGAGGACCGCGCCGACGGCCTCCTTGGTCGAGGTCTTGGCGATCGACCCGGTCACGCCAATCACGATCGGCGAGAACCGCAAGCGCCACGCCGCCGCCGCCGCCTGCAGCGCACGAAGCGGGTCGCCCACCAGAACCACCGAGACATCGCCGAGCTCGTCGATGGGCGGCTCGCCCGCGGCCGTGTCCGGCTCGCGCCCGACGATCAGCGCCGCTGCTCCGGCCCGAGCCGCGTCGGCGAGGAAGCGGTGGCCGTCCGTGCGCTCGCCGGGCAGCGCGGCGAAGACCATGCCGGGCTCCACGAGCCGGGAGTCGACGGCACCCCGACGCGACGACCTCGACCCCCGCCGCAGGAGGCGGCCCCCGGTCGCGGTCACGAGGTCGTCCGCGGTGAGGCGCAGGGCGTCGGGGACGGGATTCGCGGCATCCGATGCCGACCGGACAGGGCGGGTCACGGCCTCGAGTTTCGCATGGACGGTCACGGAGCGGCCTGGGGGACGGGTGGCACCTGCTGCGTGTCCGGGATCAGGTATGGCGTGGTGATCGCGTCGTGCGCGATCCGGCGGAACAGCTCGAACGACATGACCGGCATCTCCAGCTCCCCCTGGCGGATGACGGTCGGCTGCCCCTCCTCGATTCGGACCGCCACCACCAGATCCGGGTGGCCGGCCTGGCGTGCGATGTACCCGATGAACGAGTAGTTGAAGAGGTTGACCTTCCAGTCGTTCTTGGCCGGGTCCCAGATCTGCGCGGTGCCGGTCTTCCCGCCCACGACGTAGCCCGGGATCAGGGTTCCCGAGGCGTAGTACGGCACCGATGTCACAACCTGGTCCATGATCCCGATCAGGGTCTTGGAGAGCTGGGGCGTCATGACCCGGCCCTTCGCCACGGCCGTGGTGTCCTGGTTGCCGATCGACTTGACGACCCGCGGCTGGACCAGCGTGCCGCCGTTGACGATGGCCGCGTAGGCCTGCGCCAGCTGGATCGGCGTGACGGCCATGCCCTGCCCGAACGACGCATTGGCGAGGTCGATCTGGCGCCACGGCGTCACGGCCGGGTCGTGGAGGATGCCGGCCACCTCGTTGGCGACGTCGATGCCCGTCTTCTGGCCGTAGCCCAGGGTGAGCCACGTGTTGTACAGGATCTGGGCCGCCTGGGCCGTCGTGCCCAGCCGCATCGCCGCCTGGGTGGCCACCACGTTGCGTGACCAGGCCACGCCGGCGGCGAACGTCATCCGGGGCATCGGCCTCCTGTTCGCGTCGTACACGTGCGTGGCGCCATGGTCCAAGGTCAGGTGCCCGGGGTCGTTGAACATGGTGGTCGGCTTCACCACGCCCGCCCCGATGACCGCGTCCGCGGTCATCATCTTGAACACCGAGCCGGGCTCGTAGACGGTGGACACGATCGGGTCCACGAACAGGCCGGGGTCGGTGTTGGCGATCTGCTCGTAGTCGTTGGCGTTGTACGAGGGGTAGCTCGCGTACGCGTAGACCTCGCCGTCGTAGGGGTCCATCACCACCGCCGAGACCCGCTTGGCGCGGTCAGCGATCCAGGCAGCAAGCAGCTCCTGCTCCACGGCCATCTGGAGCGAGGCGTCAATGGTGAGCTCGATGTCTTTGCCGGGGTACCCCTTCGCCACCACCGTCGACGTGTCGGGGACGAGGTTGCCGGCGCCGTCCTGCTGCGCGGCGACGACGGTGTCCTTCCCCGCCAGCACGTTCTGGTAGTACTGCTCCACGCCGTACTGGCCCTCTCCCGCCCGGTTGACGAAGCCCAGCAGCTGGGCGGCCAGCGTGGTGCCCGGCGCGCCGCCCGGCTGCGTGTACTGGCGGAGCTCCTCGGGCGTCAGGATCAGGCCGTAGGCCGTGGGGTCGGACCCGGTGCTCGCTGCGCGGATGGCGTCGGACTGGTCGGGCGTGAGGTCGTGGGCGAGCACGGCGTAGGGCCGATTCGAGGCCACGAGGTCGGTGACCAGCTTCGCGGCATCACCCGAGAGGCCCAGGACCTGCACCACCGTGGCCGAGGTCGTGGCCTGCTGGGCCGGCGTGAGGTCCTTGGAGTCGACCGCCAGCAGGTCGCGCGAGACGCTGGTCGCCAGCAGGACGGTGCCCGTGCGGTCGTAGATGGAGCCGCGCTGGGTGGGGACGGAGTAGGTGGTCGACGACTCCCGGATGGCCATCGCCGCGAGCTCGTCCCGTCGGGTCACCTGCCAGTAGGCGAGGCGCGCGCCGAGCATGCCCGCCACCAGGACGAAGGCGAGCAGGATGACGAGTGCGCGGACCCGAGAGTCCGTCCGGCCAAGCACGACCGCAGGCCCTCTCTAGCGGGCCTGGACGACGATCGGCGCGGCCAGCGGCCCGAGGCCGTAGCCGACGGCGAGCGTCTTGACTGCGGGCGCCTTGCCGAGGCGGTTCAGGTCGTTCTCGATGTCGGCAGCCTGGTCCTGGAGCTGGCGCGCCTCGGTCGCGAGGTGGTCCGTCTCGTACCCGGTCGCCGATACGCGGATGTCCTGCGAGAGCGAGAAGAAGGCCGCGGCGAAGGCGACTGCGATCGCGGCCAGCAGCAGGGACATCCGTGACGGCCCGCGGCGGGCGCGAACGGCGGCCCGCTGCCGTCGGCGGGAGATCGGCGGGGCGTCGGCCCGCGTCCCGGCGCCCACACCGATCCCGACCCCGAGGCGCGGTGCATGCGGGAGCGCGATGGCGCGTTGGCGGGCGCCCTGGTAGACCGCCATGCGTCAGTCGCCCAGGGAGAAGTAGAGGCGCGGCGCGCGCGGGTCGAGGAACGAGAAGCGGTCAGCAATGCCGTTGTGGCCGCGCTCCTCCAGCTCGGCCTCGAGGGGTTCTTGGGCGAGATCGCGGCCGCGGCGCTGGGACAGCTCGTGCTGGCGGCGGCCGTAGCTCTTGCGGCGTGACGACTGGTGGCGCTTGCTCACGGGACTCCTCCTCCGTGGGCGGTACCGGCGGGTGCCGGGTGGACTGGACGGAGCGGCGGCGCGGTGCTCCGGTGCGGTGGCTCCCTCCCTTCTTGCTTCGATTGGCTCTGCTGGGCGTTTGTCGTTCAGGCGGCGAGTCGCTCGGCGGCACGCAGGCGGGCGCTGCGGGCGCGCGGATTCGCGTCGACCTCGGCCGCGGTGGGCGTCATCGACGGGCGGGTGACGAGGCGCAGGCGCGGTGATCGGCCGCAGACGCAGACGGGCGCCTCGGGCGGGCAGACACACCCGTGCCGTTCGGCGTTGAGGAAGCGCTTGACGATCCGGTCCTCGAGCGAGTGGTAGGACAGCACGACGAGCCGCCCGCCCGGCCGAAGCAGGTCCATGGCCGCTGCCAGCCCGGCCTCGAGGGCGTCGAGCTCGCCGTTGACCGCGATGCGGAGCGCCTGGAACACGCGCGTGGCTGGGTGCGTGCGGCGGCGCCGGCGGGGGTTGCCCGGAACCACCCGCTCGACGAGTGCGGCCAGCTCCGCCGCGGTCAGCAGGGGCGCTGTCGCGCGGGCGGCCACGACGGCTTTGGCGATCCGCCAGGCGGCCGGCTCCTCGCCATAGCGGCGGAACAGGGCTGCCAGCTCCTCGGCGGACAGCGTGGCGAGCAGCTCGCTCGCGGGCACGCCGCGGCCGGTGTCGAAGCGCATGTCGAGCGGCCCGCCTGCGCGGAACCCGAAGCCGCGTTCGGTGTCGGCAAGCTGGAACGACGAGAGCCCGAGGTCGAACAGCATGCCGTCGACGACGCCGAAGCCCGCCGCCGGGGCGACCGCGGCCAGCTCTCGGAAGTTCGCCCGGCGCAGGACGAGCCGGTCGCCGAATCTGGCCAGCCGCCGGCCCACACGGTCGATCGCGGCGTCGTCCGCATCGAGCCCGAGGACGCGCCCGTCGGGGCTGGCGGCCTCCAGGATCCGCTCGGTGTGCCCACCGCCGCCGACCGTGGCGTCAATCTGGAGGCTGCCGGGCTGCGGGGCGAGCGTCCCGAGGACCTCGTCCGGCATGACCGGCTGGTGCCCTACCTCCATCACTCCTCCAACGGCTTGGCTGCGGATCCCGAGCGGACCCTGGAAGCGCATGTAGTGGCGACGTCAGATCCCGATCCCGTCGATGAGCTGGGCGAAGGCCGATTCGTCGCTCAGGAGCTCGTCCTGGGCGTCCCAGCGGGCCTGGGACCAGATCTCGACGCGGCTCTGGAGGCCCACGACGACAACCTCGCCGTCGAGACCGGCGAACTCCCGCAGGTGCTGCGGCAGCAGGATCCGGCCCTGGCGGTCGAGCTCTAGCCGAACCGCCTTGCCGAACACGCGCCGCTCGAGGGCCCGGGTCCTCGGGTCGGTCATCGGCAGCGCCGAGACTCGTCCGCTGATCCGGTCCCACTCGCTGTCCGGCAGGATCGCGAGGCAGGTGTCGAGCCACTGGGCGACGTGGAACGCACCGGCCAGCTGGGCACGCATCTTCGACGGGACGGCCAGCCGCCCCTTGTCGTCGATCTGGTGCCGGTACAGGCCGACAAACTCGTTGTCGCTGGACACGTGAGCTGACTCGCTCCTGACGTCATCGGGGTGCTGGAGGCGGTCACGGACGGCTGGCCCTCCGTGTTCCCCACTTTCCTCCACTTCGCCCCACTTGCTGGCATCATACAGCGCCGAATCAGGGCGTCAACGCTGAAATCGCGCGATCCGTCACGAATCCCACTGCCTGGAGGCCGAGCGCCGTGCACGGGATGGACCCCGGGGCGCTCGATCGCCGGGCCCACGGCCGCAGACTGGGGCGCGCACGCACCTCGTGGGGCGATGCGGGGATCGGCGTCCGGGGGTGGGGCGCGATGCGCGCCAGCGCCCCGGCTAGCGGGTCGGGGTGGGGATCCTGATCTGGTCGCCTGGACGGATCCCGGGCTTCACGCTCGGATTCCACGCGTAGATGGTGTCGAGCGGCACGCCGAACCAGTGCGCGATGCTGAACAGGTTGTCACCGGTCCGGACCGTGTAGATGTAGCAGCCCGTCTGGTCGGGGCACGGTGTGAGGACGGCCAGGCGCGACGCCGACGGCCCACCGGACGACAAGGGCAGCGTGGTCGCCCCCGAAGTGGGCGCCGGCGTGGCAGCCTCGGGCGTCGGCTTCGGCGTCTTGGTGGGTGAGGGTGACGCGGTGGGCGCCGGGGTCGGGCCCTTCGTCGGCCCGGCCGACGGCTCGACGCTCGCCCCGGGCGCTGACGCGGCGGGGGCGGGTGACGGGCTGGAGATCACCGCAGCTGCCGAGGGCGGCGCCGAAGGGGGCAGGTCGATGCCGCCGCGCTGGATCACGAATCCGAACGAGATGCCGGCCGAGAGTCCTAGCACGACCAGCGAGGCGGCGATCGCCCTCGGGATGGGCGGCGTCCGGATCGGGCCGTGGGCCGCGGGCCGGGGCGGAGCGATCCGACGCCGGTACCGCGGGCAATCCACATGGGCCGCCCGCAGGCAGACCAACTCCTGCTGCTGGCGGGACAGCACCCGCGGGCCGTTGATCGCGACGCACCGGTGCTCGTCAGTCGGCTGGGGCTCTGGATCGACGAGCAGGCCGTCCGACTCCAGGCGGAGGAAGGGGCAGTCGGCGGAACGCGTGATGGCGGGCTCGGGACGCGCCGGCCCGGGCGGACCCGCGTCCGGTCCTGGCCTGACGGGCGACCCCCACAACTGCGGCTCGCTCAGGACTGGTGCCTCCAGATCGGATCGTCGAGCGAACGCGCTCGCCTGACCGGCGGGCCGAGTCTAGTACCTCGGGAGGCTTGTCCGCCGCGATTCGGCGGTGCTAGGCTCCGCGGCATCGGCTCCAGAAGGTGCCGACACGACTGACCGCTCACGCACGAGGACGCCCCGCAGGCCCGTGATGGCGCTACCGCTCCCCTCCCCATCCAGCGACGACGCACCCCGTGAGGCCGAGGCGACGCGCCTCGCGCCGCACCGCATCAAGCGCTGCAACTATCGGCGCCTGATCTCGCTGGAGTCAACGCGGGAGCGCGTGTACGAGGTGGAGTGCCTCTACCCGGACCGCAGGCTCCCCATCCCACTGGGCGACCTCGACTCGTGCATGCCCATCTGCAACGCGTGCACAGCGCCCCACATCTTCAGGGCTGACGAGGACTAGGCGCCTCTGCGACCCGGGCGCGCCTGCGGGCTCGCGCCCACCCCGCGGTCAGCTCTGTTCGGCCTCGGGAACCTGCTGCTTGGAGTGCGGCGGGAAGGCGCGCATCAGCCGTCGCAGGAGCCGGTGGAGCTGCTCGCGATCGGCTGGCTCAAGGACAGACGCCAGCAGCGCCTCTCGCTGGGCCTGAACGTCCACCGTCCGGTCCCAGGTGCTGTGCCCGAGCTCGGTGGGCTCAACGAGGATCCCGCGGCGGTCGGCCGGGTCCGGAAGCCGTCGAATGAGCCCGGCCGCCTCCATGCGGTCGAGTCGGTTGGTCATCGCGCCGCTCGAGAGGCGCATGTCCCCCGCCAGCTGGCCGGGGCTCCGACGATAGGGCGCGCCCATGGAGCGCAGCCGCCCGAGCAGGTGGTACGAGCGGAGGTCGAGATCGAACGTCCGCAACGTCTCCGCCAGAGACGCGTCGAAGTCGTGGGCCAGCATCTGGATCCGCTCGACGATGCCCTCGGTCAGGGGGTCCAGGGCCGGGATCTCCCGAGCCCAGATCTTCAGCATCCCGTCGAGCGTGTCGAGCTCGTCGGGACCGCTCGCGGTCCTGGCGTCGGGAAGGCTTGCGCCGCTCGCCTGGTCAGCTCTCGCGTTCCTGCTCATGGGCGCAGTATCTGGCCAGTTCATCTTGATGTCAAGTATCTTGATTCAATATGTCTTGACATCAAACTAGATCCGGGATAAGATCCCTCGAGATCAAGATAGTCGACATCAAGAGATGTCACCAGCGGCGGTGGAGGGCCAGGCGATGATCCCCGGGATGGCATGGGAGCTCGACGTCGAGAGCAGGCGGATTGCGCTCGAGAACGGGGTCCGCAGCAGGCAGGCCAGCCGTCAGGCGACGGCCGCCCGCGCAGTCGAGCGGCACGGCGAGGCACGACACCAGTCGTGGCCCCTGCGGGCCGCGAGCAGGGTCGCCGCGTGGATGAACTCCAGCACGACGCCCCGCCGGACCACGAGCACCTCGACTCGCTGATCGGTCATCACTCGTCAGCGGGAGGCGGCACCAGCCACCGCCTCCCGCTTCCTGTTTGCCCAAGACCGCGCGCACCCGGACGCCTAGACGGGATCGGGTGAGGTGCCAGCGAGGCGGCCTGTAAGCCGAGTTCTGTGCCGCGGCTCGCGCCGCGGCGACGGCCATCCATCTGCGGCCGCCGGTTGCCCGACGGCTCATGCGGCCGACCCGAGGGCTGGGCAGCGCACCTCTCCCCCCGGCGGACCGGGGTTGCGCCCTCCTATTTGGCCTTGCTCCGGGTAGAGTTTGCCGCGTTTCACTCCGACCCCGAGGGCCGGCATCGTCACTGTGGCACTGGTCCTCGCCTCACGGCGGACGGGCGTTACCCGCTACCCTGCGCTGAGGAGCTCGGACTTTCCTCACGCCTGCCGGTGGCCCGGCCGACGCGCAGCCGTCCGGCCGCCTCGCTGGCCCGCGGATTGTACGCGC
>JBJKRU010000102.1:0-4473 GCA_046704485.1 Candidatus Limnocylindrales bacterium
GCTGCGGCCACCGCGGGGCCGACGGCCAGTCCTGCCGGGGTCCCCTCGACCTCCCCCGCGGCGGTGTCGGCGCCCGCCGCACTGCCGACTGGAGAGCCTTCCATGACGACGCAGACATCCGGCCCGACACCCACCCCGCGCTTCGCGCTGACGTCGGGGGCGTTCGCTGCGGGCGGCTCGATCCCGCGCCGCTACACGTGCGACGGCGAGGACGTGTCGCCGGCTCTCGCCTGGACGGGCGTGCCCGGCGGTGCAGCTGAGCTCGTCCTGCTGATGGACGACCCGGACGCCCGCGACTTCGCGCACTGGATCGCGCTCTCGATCCCGCCCGCCACGACGCACCTCGCTGAGGGCGCGGGTGCCGCGTCGTCGCACCTGGCCCAGGGGACCAACGACTTCGGGCGCGTGGGGTACGGCGGGCCGTGCCCGCCCTCGGGCACCCACCACTACCGCTTCACGCTCTACGCGCTCGCCGACCCGCTGGGGCTGTCGGGCGCACCCCGCGCGAGTGCCGTCCGGTCCGCCCTGGGCGCGTCGACGGTCCTTGGCACGGTGACGCTCACCGCCACCTACCGGCGGTAGGGCGCTAGAACGGCAGCCGCCCCTCGCGCCTCACGAGGTCCATCCAGGCGCGCTCCCTGCCGATCGTGGTGGCGGCGCCATGCCCGGGCAGCACGCGGAGCCGGTCGTCGAGTCCGGCCAGACGCGCGATGGACTCGGCCATCTGCTCGGCGGACCCGTTGGGCAGGTCCACCCGGCCCCAGCCGCCCGGGAACAGCGTGTCCCCGCTGAACAGCAGGCCCTCGTCATCGTGGAGCAGGCACACCGAGCCCGTGGTGTGGCCCGGCGTGTGCAGGACCCGGAGCCGCACCTCGCCGAACCGGACCTCGCCGCCCTCGGCCAGCTCCACCGCGGGCACCGACGGGATGATCTCGAACGGCGCGAACAGCGGGTGCGGGTCGAGCAGGTAGTGGTTGTCGGCGGGGTGGATCGCGATCTGCGCGCCCGTGTGGTCGGCGACGGCCTTGTTCTCGCCCACGTGGTCCCAGTGGCCGTGCGTGCTCACGATCAGCTTGAGCGTCCAGCCGCGATCGTCGAGCGCCGCCGCGATCCAGGGCAGGCACGGGGTGGCGGTGTCGATGGCAATCGCCTCGCGGCGCCGCTCGTCCGCAAGGACGTACACGTTCGTATTGAGGGGGCCGATGACGGCGTGGAGGCGCTCCATGCCGCCAAGTCTCGCAGGTGCGGGCTTCGGGCGCGCCCGCGGGAGCGCTTCGTGACGACGGAAGGGCTTCCGGCTCTCGCCCGCGTGCGGTCGCCAGGGGCACACTGCACGGTGGAGGTGGTCGACATGACGGCCATGACGCACATCAGGGCGAAGATCACCCCCTGGGACGACTCGGCATTCGTCCGTGCCTTCGAGGTCGCGCGTGACGCGACCGTGCGGGAGGGCTTCGACGACGGTCCCAAGGCGGGCGAG
Source organism: Candidatus Limnocylindrales bacterium (assembly GCA_046704485.1). GTDB lineage: Bacteria > Chloroflexota > Limnocylindria > Limnocylindrales > CSP1-4 > CAIXZV01. Next base: position 1,481 of record JBJKRU010000102.1, read on the forward strand.
CACGTGCAGGGGCTGCTTCGGGAGGCCGGCTTTCCGAGGGCCACCGTCGAGGTGAACCTTGAGATCCGGAATTCACTGGAGCAGACGTCGCACTGGGTCGTCTCGCGCGACGGCTAGCGCGGGGCGGGGGCTCGGGGCGGGCGTCGCCGTCCGGTCAGCCTGCCTCGAGCTTCGCGCGGATGCAGTCGAACGTCTGGCCGATCATCTTGTTGGCCGTCCCCTCGATCATGCGGGCCCCCACCGACGCGAGCGTGCCGGCGATGGCGACGTCGGCGGCCCAGTCCATCGTGGTCGGGCCCTCGGAAGCCCCTGAGAGCGCCATCTCCGCCGTGGCGTCCACCGCCGACCCGGGCGCCTGACCGTGGGCCTTGATGACCGCCCGGTCGGGCTCGACCCGTTCGGCGATCGCCATGTCCACCGTGAACCGGGCCGAGATGAACCCGACGCCCACCTTGGCCTTGGCCTTGAAGTGGTCTGCGTCCACAACCTCGATCGACTCCACGCCCGGTCCGCAGGAGCCCACCTGGTTCGCGTCCATCAGGAAGGCCCAGACCCGGTCGCGGGACGCGGCGATCTGGACGGTGCCCTTGAACTGCATCAGCCCCTCCGCGGCGGCTACGACATCTTGACGACAGGGGCGTCGGCGTTCAGGTACAGCTCCGGCTCGCGCAGGAACGCGGTCCGACAGCCCATCCGGCAGAAAGCGTAGACCACGCCGTCGTGCTCGGCGAGGTGCCGGGCACGGTCCCGATCCACCGGCATTCCGCAGACCGGATCGACGAGCACGATGTCGTCTGCCCGCGCCTCCGTGCCGTCGGCCTCGGCGACCGCCGCGCCCGCCAGCGTCGCAGGTCCCGGCATGGCCACGAATGGAGCCCTCCCGCGGCGGACCGAGGTGAGCTCGGCGAGGATCGAGATGGCAACCTCGTCGGGCGTCTCCGCCCCGATGTCGAGCCCCGTGGGCGCCCGCAGCGCGGCGATCCGGTCCGCCGGCACGCCCTCCTCGGCCAGCCACTGCCGCAGCACGCCGGCCCGGGTCGGCGAGGCGACCAGGCCGACGTACGAGACCCGCTCGCGCAGGAGCAGCCGCTCGACCGCCTCCTCGTCCCAGATCCCCTGGGTCGCGACGACGGCATACGGGCTGGACTCGGGATCGAACACCCGCAGGCCGCCCTCGGTGACCACCCGCTCCGCGCCCGGGAAGGCGTCCGGGTCGGCCACGGGGTCGAAGGCCGAGACCCGCCACCCCATCGCCGCGCCGAGTGACGCGAGCGACTGGGCGATGGGCGTGGTGCCCACGACCCACAGCTCCGGCGCCGGCAGTCGCGGCTCCACGTAGATCTCGAGCGTGCCGCCTGAGTGGCAGGTCATGACCAGCTCCACGACGCCGTCCGCGCGACGGCCCTCGGCCGGCCCGTCCTTCGACAGGCGGAGCAGCCGCGGCTGGCCGTCCTGGAGCGAGCGGAGCGCCTCGCGGATGACCACCGGCTGGGCGCAGCTCCCGCCGACCCAGCCCTCGATGCTGCCGTCGGCGTGGATGATGCCCCGCGAGCCCGGCTTCGCCGACGTGGGCCGGTGCACCGCCACCACCGTCGCGAGGGCGAACGTCGCACCCGAATCCTCGAGCGCCGCGATGCGCCGCGAGAGGGCGACGCGGCCGGTCACGACGCCACGCCCTTCTCCTGGAGGATCCGCCACACCTTGTGCGGCGTGATCGGGATGTCGATGTGGGTGACGCCGAGGTGGGCCAGCGCGTCCACGACCGCGTTCGCGATCGCCGGCGGGGCGCCCACGGTGGCGGACTCCCCCACCCCCTTCGCGCCCAGCGGGTGGTGCGGCGAGGGGGTGATCGTCTTCGCGGTCTCCCAGGCGGGGGTCTCCATCGCGGTCGGGAGCAGGTAGTCCATGAAGGTGCCGGCCAGGTTGTTGCCCTGCTCGTCGTACGAGATCTCCTCGTACAGCGAGGGCGCCAGGCCCATCGTGAGCCCGCCGTGGATCTGCCCGTCGACGATCATCGGGTTGATGATGTTGCCGCAGTCGTCCACGGCGACGAACCGCCGCACCTTGACCTGTCCGGTGCCCTTGTCGATGTCCACAACACAGATGTACGAGCCGAACGGGAAGGTCAGGTTGGGCGGGTCGTAGTAGTCGACCGCCTCGAGTCCGGCCTCCATCCCCTCCGGGTGGTTGGTGTAGGCGGCGAAGGCGAGCTCGGCGATCGTCTTGACACGGTCGGGCGAGCCCTTGACGGACCACTGGCCGGGCGTCCACTCGAGGTCGTCGGGCGAGCACTCGAGCAGGTGGGCGGCGAGCAGCCGGGTCTTCTCGCGGATCTTCCGCGCGGCGACCGCCGTGGCGGCGCCCGCGGTGGGCGTCGACCGCGAGGCGTAGGTGCCAAGGCCGTAGGGCGCGGTGTCCGTGTCGCCCTCCTCGACCTTCACCTTGGAGGCGGGGATGCCCAGCTCCTCGGCCACGATCTGGGCGAAGGTGGTCTCGTGGCCCTGGCCCTGGCTCTGTACGCCGAGGCGCACGATCGCCGAACCCGTCGGGTGGACCCGGATCTCGGCCGAGTCGAACATCTTGATGCCGATGATGTCGAAGGTGTGCGATGGGCCCGCCCCGACGATCTCGGTGAAGCTGCTGATGCCGATCCCCATCAGCTCGCCACGGGCGCGCTTCTCCGCCTGCTCGCGGCGGAGGTCCTCGTAGCCGATGAGGTCCATCGCCTTGCGGAGCGCCGTGTGGTAGTCGCCCGAGTCGTACTCCCAGCCGGTCGGCGTGTGGTACGGGAACTGGTCGGGGCGGATGAAGTTCTTCAGCCGGAACTCGGCCGGGTCCATGCCGATGGAGCGCGCGGCCTCGTCAGCGAGTCGCTCGACCGTGTGGACGGCCTCGGTGACGCGGAACGAGCACCGGTAGGCCACGCCTCCGGGCGGCTTGTTCGTGTACGCGGCGTCCACCTCGACGAACGCGTTCGGCATGTCGTACGAGCC
>JBJKRU010000103.1:0-3525 GCA_046704485.1 Candidatus Limnocylindrales bacterium
GGCTGGAGGCGGTCGGGCGGCTGGCGGGGGGCGTGGCGCACGACTTCAACAACGTTCTCACCGCCATCACCGGCTACACCGAGCTGCTGCTCGAGGCCATGCCCGCCGACGATCCCTTGCGCGAGGACGCGGAGGAGATCCGCGCCGCGGCCCGCCGCGCGTCCGGCCTCACCCGCCAGCTGCTCGCCTTCAGCCGGCGGCAGGTGCTGCAGCCGCGGGTCCTGGACCTCAACGCCCTGGTCGAGACCCTGCACCGCATGCTGCGGCGGCTGATCGGCGAGGATGTGAGGCTGGAGCTGGCCCTGGCGCCGGGCGCCGGCGCCGTGCGCGCCGATCCCGGGCAGCTCGAGCAGGTGATCCTCAACCTGGCGGTGAACGCGCGCGACGCGATGCCCCGCGGCGGGCGCCTCACCCTCCAGACCGCCGACGTGGCGCTCGACGCGGAGTACGCCGCCGAGCACGCCGGGGCGGCCCCGGGCCGCTACGTCATGCTCGCGGTGACCGACACCGGGGTGGGCATGGACGCCGAGACGCGCTCCCACCTGTTCGAGCCGTTCTTCACCACCAAGGCCCCGGGCCAGGGCACCGGCCTCGGTCTGGCGACGGTGTACGGCGTGGTCCAGCAGAGCGGCGGCCACGTGTGGGTGTACAGCGAGCCCGGACGCGGAGCGACGTTCAAGGTGTACCTGCCCCGGGCGGACGCCGCGCCCGAGGGGGCGGAGGCGCCGCCGGCGGCCGAGCCCGCGGCCGGCGGGGGCGAAACGGTGCTGCTCGCCGAAGACGACCCGGCCGTGCGCGAGGTCACCGCGACGGCGCTGACCCGCAAGGGATACCGCGTCCTCCGGGCGCCGGACGGCCAGACCGCGATCGAGATGGCGCGGGCGCACCCGGGCCCGATTCCGCTCCTCGTCACCGACCTGGTCATGCCGGGGATGACCGGACGGGAGCTCGCCGAAGCGCTGGCGCGGGAGCGGCCCGGCCTGAAGATCCTCTACATCTCCGGCTACACCGACGACGCGGTGGTCCGCCACGGCGTGCTCGAGGCCGGCATGCCCTACCTGCAGAAGCCGTTCGCTCCCGACGCCCTCGCGCGCGCGGTGCGCGACGTGCTCGGCGCCCCGTAGCGCCCGCTCCGGGAGCGGCCCCGGCGTCTACCGCTGCCGCGTGAGCGTCTTATTTTGGGAGCACCAATCGCTCACAGCGGTGGACGTCGTTCATGTACTGGATCAGCAAGTCTCTGCACCAGCTGGGGAGGTTCCGCCGCCAGGCGCTGATCTTCCTCGCGGTGCTCGGCCCCGGCATCATCACCATGGTCGCCGACAACGACGCCGGCGGCATCTCGACGTACGCCGTCACCGGCTCGCGCTACGGCTTCTCGCTGCTGTGGATCTTCCTGATCCTCGTCCCCGTCGCCTACTACATCCAGGAGATGACCGTGCGCCTCGGCGCCGTGACCAAGCGCGGCCACGCCGAGGTCATCTTCGAGGGGTTCGGCCGGGTGTGGGGCTGGTTCTCGGTGTTCGACCTGGCGGTGGTCAACTGGCTCACGCTGATCACCGAGTACATCGGGATGGTCGAGGCGATGACCATCTTCGGCGTCCCGGGCTGGATCACCTACGTCGCCGTCTCGGCCATCCTGCTCGGCATCGTCCTCACCGGCCGCTACTGGACGTTCGAGAAGATCACGCTGGTCTTCGTCGTCTTCAACTTCGTGTACATCCCGGCCGCCCTGTGGGCGATGAAGGTGCCGGGAGCGCCCGGCTGGGGCGCCGTGGCCGGCGGCTTCGTCCCGCAGTTCCAGGGCGGTCTGACCACCGACTTCCTGTTCGTGCTGCTGGCCAACGTCGGCACCACCATCACGCCGTGGCAGATCTTCTTCCAGCAGAGCTCCGTGGTGGACAAGGGGCTCGACATCCACGACGTGCGGTTCGGCAAGTGGGACACGCTCGCCGGCTCGCTGTTCACCGGGATCGTGGCCGCGTTCATCATCATCACCACCGGCGCGGCCTTCCACTTCCACCACCCGCCGATCCACATCGAGGACGCCAAGCAGACCGCCGAGGCCCTCGTCCCGCTGCTCCCCGCCGGCAAGGGCGAGCTGGCGCGCCGCCTGTTCGCCATCGGGCTGTTCGACGCCGGGTTCCTCGGCGCCCTGTGCATCTCCCTCTCCACGTCGTGGGCCCTGGGCGAGATCTTCGGGTGGGCGCACTCGCTGAACAAGAGCGTCCGCGACGCCCCGTGGTTCTACGTCGCGTACCTCGCCATGCTGCTCACCGCCGGCGCCGTCGTGCTCATCCCCGGCGCGCCGCTGGTGACGATCACCATGTACGTCCAGATCGTGGCCATCACCCTCTTGCCCGCGTGCCTCGTCTTCCTCATCCTCATCCTCAACGACGAGGGCTTCATGGGGAAGTACGTGAACACCCGGGGCCAGAACATCGCCAACTGGAGCATCGCCATCGCCATCATCGCGATCTCGGCGGTGTTCGGGCTCACGATCCTGTTTCCCGGCCTGCTGGGCCACGCGGGATAGGAGACGCCGATGACCGGAACCACGGCGGGGGCGGGCAAGGTGCCGGAGCAGAGCTTCCGGTTCCTCTACTACTCGGAACTGGTCAAACGGCCGGTGTGCGCCGGCAAGATCCGCGATCGCATCGGGCGCCTCACCGACCTGGTGGTCGGATCGGGCGAGCCGTACCCCGAGGCGGTCGGCATCCTGCTGGAGCACGGATGGGGCAAGCCCTCGGAGCTCATCCCCTGGAGCCGCGTGCTGCGGATCGAGGACGACGCCATCTTCGTCAAGCCGGCCGACGGCGGCGGCCCCTACCCGCCGTTCGTCGACCAGCCGGGCTGGATCCTGCTGGGCCGGCACCTGATGGGCCGCACCGTCCTCGACACCGACGGGCGGCGGATCGAGGCGGTGAACGACGTGCACCTGGTCGAGTCCGGCGGCCGCCTCGCCGTGGTGCACGTGGACACCTCGTTCAACGGCTTTCTCCGGCGCTGGGGGCTGGGGCGCCTGAAGCTCATCAAGGACCAGTTCATCTCGTGGAAGTACGTGCAGCCGCTCTCGGTCGAGGACGCGGCGGCGACGGACAAGGTGTCGCTGTCCATCACCCGCCGGCAGCTCCACGAGCTGCCGCCGGAAGACCTGGCCGACGCGCTCGAGGAGCTGTCGGGCCCGGAGCAGCTGGCGCTGTTCTCCGCCCTCGACTCCGAGACCGCCGCCGAGACGCTGTCCGAGGCGGAGCCCCGCGCCCAGCGGCAGCTCATCGCCGGGATGCGGAAGGAGCGCGCCAAGGGGGTCCTCTCGGAGATGAGCGTGCCCCAGGTGGCGGACCTGTTCTCGGTCCTGCCGCACGACCAGCAGACCAGCCTGATGACGCTGCTCCCCGCGGAGCTGGCCCGCCGCGTGGCCGGCATCCTCGCGGAGCGGGAGGCGACCGCGGCCGCCCTGATGTCGTCCGACTACGTCACCGTGCTCCGCAGGGGGATGGCGGGCGAGGTGGTGGCGCAGCTGCGGCG
>JBJKRU010000104.1:0-4251 GCA_046704485.1 Candidatus Limnocylindrales bacterium
GAATGAACCACTGGAGCGCTTCGGCCATCTGGTTCGCAGAGCCTCCTACCCACGTGCTGCCGGAACGATGTCGATCGAAGTGGCTCGCCTCGGCGATGCCGAGCCCCTGGGACGAGGGCGGCGCGCCGGGCGCGGCGAGGGTGGTCAGGCGGCGGCTCGGCACACCTCGGGAGCCCGCTCACCAAACGCGGCGAGTGTATGCGTGCGCCCATGCACGGGTCAAACGCGATGCGGGTCGGAATGCATGGGTTGCACGTTCTTCGCAGCCGATGCAGGCAGGGCCACGAGCGGGGCCACGAGCGGCCTGCCGGGCAGCCCATCCCCCATCTGGATGGATCGGCCTGTATGCTCCCCGGGTGGATAAGCGATCCAGCGTCGGGTGCCTGGTCGAGATCGTCGAGACCCTCGTCCTCACCCTCGTCATCTTCTTCGTCATCCAGAACTTCATCGCCCAGCCGTACCAGGTCCAGCAGAACTCGATGGAGCGGACACTAGAGCCGGGGCAATACGTCCTCGTGGACAAGCTCACGCCCCGCTGGGACCCCTACAAGCGCGGCGACGTGGTGGTGTTCAGCCCACCGCCGACCTGGACGACGGACCCCACGCCGTTCATCAAGCGTGTGATCGGCCTGCCGGGCGATACCGTCGAGGTCCGCGACGACGGCAAGGTCTATGTCAACGGCGTGGCGCTCGACGAGCCGTACACCTTCAAGAACGACCAGGGCATCAACGAGCCCACGCTCCCGCTGGGCGACACCTCGTCATGGGTGGTCCCCGCGGGCGACCTGTTCGTGATGGGAGACCACCGGCAGAAGTCGGCGGACTCCCGCGCGTTCGGGCCGATCCCCGAGTCGAGCGTGATCGGCCGCGCGTTCTTGCGGTACTGGCCGTTCTCGTCGTTCGGCGTCGTCCAGACGCCCGTCTACAGCGGCGTCCCTGCCGCGGCGCCATGACCCGCGCCAGCCAGTGCTGACCCCAATCCTCATCCTCGTCGCGGTCCTCGCCGCAGCTGCCGGAGTGGTGGCCGTTGCCGCGCCGGACCCGCGCCACGCCACCCTCGGGGCGTTCGGGGCGGTGCTGCTCGCCGCATTCGTGGGGGACCCGCTGCCCGCCGCGGCGGCCCTGGCGGCGCGCACGCTCGGTGCCGTGCTGGGGGGCTGGCTCGTCTGGATCGCCCTCCGGGCTGCGCCACGGCAGACGGCCCGGTCGGCCCTCGGCTGGCCCGGGGCGGCAGGGGTCGCCGTCGCGGCCTTCGTGGTCGGTTGGCTGGCCGCGTCGGCGCTCGGGATTGCGCTGGCCACGCACGTGGGCGCCGCGCTGCCCGACGTGCCCGGCGAGAGCCTCGCAGCCGGGTCGCTGATCAGCCGGGCTGGCCTCGCGACCGCTGCGGCCCTCGCGGTCATCGCAGCCCCGTTCGTGGTCCTGCCCAGGGACGGCCTGCGCCTCGGCCTGGGCGTCGTCCTGATCATCGCCGCGGCTGGCCTGACGCTGGACGCGCTCGCCCCGGGCCCTGACGATGCGCTGGAGCTGGGGATCGCCGTCCTCGTGGCCCTGGCGGGAGGTGCTCTGGCGGCAGCCACGACAGCGATGGTGCGCACGAGTGGCGACCTCGTCCTGCGCGACGTGCTGGCACGCGAGCCCGCGGTCCGCCACCACGCCGCGGACGAGGCCCACCGGGATCCCGCCCGATGACGCTCTTGGCAGTGCTGCTCGTGGGCGGCGTGGCGTCGGCCGGCTCCGCCTGGGCGCTCGGCCGCACCGGCACCGTCGTCCGGCTCGGCGCGGTGGCGGGCCTGGTGGGCCTCGCGGTCATCGCCGTGCTGGCAGCCGCCTCCCCGACCCCGGACTCCTTGACGCCGGACAGCACGGGCGCCGTGCCGGGCACCCTGTGGAACGGTGCGCTCGTGCCGGGCGCCTACCTGCGGCTCGTCATCGTGCTGTGGGCCGCCACCTCCATGCTGCTGGCCGGACTGGCGTGGCTCCTCCGCGGCCCCGCCGCGCTTCGGGGCCTCCTCCCCGCGTCGCTCGCCTCGCTGGTCGGCGCGTCGGTGGCCCTCAGCGCGACGACGCCCACGCTCGGCATCGTGGCTGGCGGGGCCACGGGCCTCGCGTCGATCCCGATCATCCTCGCCACGCCCCGAACGGCCGCCACCGGGATCGCCGCTCGAGAGGTTCGCAACGCGGTGGGGACGGCCCTCGTGCTGCTCGCAGTGGCGGCGGTGGCGCCGACGCTCTCTCGCCTGGTCCTCGCCGACCCGAGCGGTGCCGCCGGCGGCTCCGGCGTCGTGGCTGCCGTCTCGTTCGGGCTGTTGGCGACAGCCACCGTGGTCGCGGCCCGGCTGGGCGGGATCCCATACCACGTCCGCATCAGCGCCCTCACGGACATCGTCCCGACCTGGTCCCTGCCGCTCGTGGTCGCCTGGCTGCCACTGCCGCTGGTGGCCGCGGGGGTGGGCGTCGCCCTCGGGGTGCTGGCGCCGATGGCACCGCCTGTCGGCCAGGCGCAGGCGCTGATCGTCGCCGCGACGCTGCTGGCAACTGTGGCCGCCTGCCTCGCGGCGTTCCTCCAAGACGATCTGCGCCATGCCGTCGGCTACCTCGTCATCGCCGACCTGGGCCTGCTCCTCCTCTGTTTCGCGGCACTCAACCCCGACCTGTGGGGCGCGGCGCGCACCTGGCTGATCACGGCGGCCGTCACGAAGACGGCACTCGCGGCCTGGGCGACCGTCGTCGAGGAGCGCTTCGAGACACGGTCAGTGCCGGATCTTCGCGGCTGGCTCCGCCCGTCGCCGCTGCTCGGCCTGGCCTTCGTCCTGATCATCGTCGCGACGTACGGCCTTCCCGGCTGGGCCGTCATGGGCGCCCGCGTCGACCTCGCCAGCCATGCCGCGGGCGACCCGTGGAGCGCCATCCTCGTGGGCGCTTCATTCCTGACGCTCCCGGCATACCTGCGCTGGATCTTCGTAGGGCTCGGCGCGCCGACGAGCCATGTGGAGCGTGCGGCACCCGAGCTCGAGCGCTTGGGCGTCACGCGACTGCCGGCGCGAAGCCTCACAATCACCCCGCCCCTCTCGACCAGGATCTCGCGCCGCGGCCGCCCAGATGTCCTCCCTGTGGAGCAGGAGTCGAGCGATGGCCTGGCTGTCGGCGCTGAGGACGGCGGACCGGGTGCGGGCCTTGTTCAGGAGGCGGCGGGCAAGGGGGACCAGGGCACGGGTGGGGCATCGAAGCGCACGGTTCGCCCGAAGAGCGGTGTCGCGGGGAAGGCAGCCGCCCCGGCGCGCCGGAGCGGCTCACGCGCGATGGCCGCGAACAGGCCACCGGAGACGAGCGGCCGGATCGTCGACGCTGGTGGCACCGCGAGCGCCACGCTCGATGGCGAGACCAGCGCCGCGCCCGGACCCGCTGGCGACAACAGGCGGATTCCGCCGATCACGGGGACCCGCGGCGACGCGGCGGCCAGCGCGACCGACGTCGCGAGGCGCCATCGGACAGACCTGCTGTCGGGGGCGGTGCTGGCACTTGCGCTGCTCGCCGCCCTGGTGGCGTTCGGAGCCTTCGATGTGACGTCAGCCGCGGGCGAGCCGACACCCGCCGTGGCCGGCATCGTCGCGCCCAGCTGAGGCTCGGGCGAGGGTCGCTGGCGATCGCGGCCCGCTGCTGCGGCGGCCGGCTGCTACAGCGGCGGCCTGCGCCTACGGCGACCTGCTGTCTACGGAGGCCCCTGCCAACCCGCAAGCGACGGTGTCCGGTCCCCGGTCAGTCCCCTGGCGCCAGCACCCAGCGGTCGATCTCGCGCTCGTACGAGACGAGCTCCTCGGGCCGGAACCAGAGCGCCAGCTCTGAGGCGGCGGTCTCAGGACTGTCGGACGCGTGGACCAAGTTCTGCGCGGTCTCGACCGCGAAGTCGCCGCGGATGGAGCCGGGTGCGGCCTCATGCGGCCGCGTGGCGCCGTTCATCGCTCGGACGATGGCGATCGCGTTGGGCCCCTCGAGGGCGGCCGCGACGAGCGGGCCCGAGGTGATGAACTCGACGAGGCCCTTGAAGAACGGCTTGTCGCGATGGACGGCGTAGTGCTGCTCGGCAAACGCGCGGTCAACGGGGACGAGCTTGAGCCCAACCAGCTTGAGGCCACGCTCCTCGAAGCGGGTCAGCACGCGCCCGACAAGCAGGCGCTGGACGCCATCGGGCTTGACGAGGAGGAGGGTGCGCTGGAGATCCGCCATTGGCTGCGTTGCCTCTCGTGTGGC
>JBJKRU010000105.1:0-5901 GCA_046704485.1 Candidatus Limnocylindrales bacterium
CCAGGCGTCGCCGATGTCGGCGGTGAACACGCCGGTCTGGAGCCCGAAGTCCGAGTCGTTCACCTGCCGGATCGCCTCGTCCATTGAGCTGAACTTGAAGGCGACCACGAGCGGCGCGAACGCCTCCGACGAGCAGACCCGGGCGATGAACGGGACGTCGGTCAGGATGGTTGGCGGGAAGAAATTGCCGTCCGCCTTGCCCCCGAGCAGCACCTTGCCGCCCATCGCGACGGCCTCGTCCACCCACTCCTGCGTCCGCTGCGCGTTGGCGGCGTCGACCATCGGCCCGACGTCGGTGGCCGGGTCCAGCGGGTCGCCCACCCGGAGCGTGGACGCGGCGGCGGTGAACTTGCCCATGAACGCGTCCCAGACCGCCTCGTGGACGAAGACGCGCTGGACGCTGATGCAGGTCTGGCCCGAGTAGGCGAACGACCCGGCGACGGCGCGCTTGACGGCCCAGTCGAGGTCGGCGGAGCGGTCGACGATGAGCCCCGCGTTGCCGCCCAGCTCGAGGACGATCTTCTTCTTGCCGGCACGGCTCTTCATGCGCCAGCCAACCGCGGGCGAGCCCGTGAAGGTGAGCAGCTTGAACCGGTCGTCGGCGACCATCTTGTCGCCCATCTCGCGGGTCATCGGCAGGATGCTGACCATGCCCTCGGGGACGCCCACCTCCTCGACGAGCTCGGCCAGCCGGAGCATCACGAGCGGGTCCTTCGAGGCTGGCTTGATCACGATCGGGTTGCCCGAGGCGATGGCCGGCGACAGCTTGTGCACCGCCAGGTTGAGCGGGAAGTTGAACGGGCTGATGCCCGCGATGGGGCCGATCGGGAAGCGGCGGGTAATGCCCACGCGCTCGCGCGAGGACGGCATGAGGTCGAGCGGGATGACCTCGCCGTGCATCCGCTCCGCCTCCTCGGCGCCGAGCCGGAACACCAGCGACGCACGGTCCACCTCGACCCGCGCGTCGCGGATGGGCTTGCCGGCCTCGGCCACGATGAGCTCCGCCAGCTCGTCGCGGTGCTCGGCCACCTTGGCCGACAGGTCGCGCAGGATGCGCCCGCGCTCGTAGGACGGCAGGCGGCGGGTGACGGCGAACGCGCGCTCGGCGGCGGTGACCGCGGCGTCGTACTGCTCGGGCGTGGCGAGGTAGGTGCGACCGACCTCCGCGCCGGTGGCGGGGTTGCTGACCACGAGGACGTCGGGCGAGTCCACCCACTCGCCGGCGAGGAAGATCTTGTGCGGGGTGGCTCCGACGGTCACGGTCATGGCGGCTCCTGCGGGACGGCGCGGCGGCGCTGGGACCGCGATTCTACGGCGATCGCGGGAATTCAGAGTTCGACCGTCGGGATTGTCCCGGCGCGCGGCCCGGCCGAGCTTGCGGGCCGCGTCCCGCGTGGGCACAGTTGACTGATGAGGTCGAACGCGGGGCGGGGGGCGCTCATCTGGCTGGCCGCCATCGTCGTGATCGTGCTCGCGGTCGCCGTGCTCGCGTCCTCGTCGCCCTCATCGACCCCGGTCGCCCCGCCCGCGTCCACCGCCTCGGCAGCCCCGCTCGCCGCGTCGCCGAACGCCGCTCTCGCGTCTGAGCCGCCGGTTGAGCCCCCGTCGCCCGCCGCCACCTCCGCGGCAACGCCCCGGTCGAGCCCGTCGCACACGAGCGGGCGCCTGCCGGGCGAGCCGAACCAGTCCCTGACGCCGGGCGCGGTGAACCCCGCCGTCACGCCGTCCACCATTCGCTCCACGATCTGCGTCTCGGGCTGGACCTCGACGGTTCGGCCGCCGTCGTCATACACGACCTCGCTCAAGCGCCGCCAGATCGCCCAGTACGGCTACCGCGACACCCGGCTGGCCGACTACGAGGAGGACCACCTCATCCCGCTCGAGCTGGGCGGGGCGCCGCGCGACCCGGCGAACCTGTGGCCCGAGCCGTACACGGTCAAGCTCCCGGACGGGACGGCCGTGGGGGCGCGGGTCAAGGACCAGCTCGAGAACCGCCTGCGCGAGCTGGTCTGCGACGGGAGGATGGGGCTGGCCACGGCACAGCACCTGATCGCCACTGACTGGATCGCCGCCTGGCGCAAGTACGTGACGCCCTGACGGTCCTGCCGCGCCGGCGGGAGGCGTGCGGAGGCGCGAACGAGGGCTCGGGCGTTCCCTGGGCGCCCGGAATGAGCGTTTCCACAGGCGACGCCGCGCCGTCACGCGATCGACAGTCTCCGGCTCGCAGCGTGGTGGCGGTGCGGTCCACCCGGACCGTCACAGCTCGAAAGGAGCGTTGCTTGCGCAAGAACCTCATCGCATCCGGGGCCGTCGCCGGAGCCCTCCTCCTGGGGAGCGCCGGGGCGGCCCTCGTCCTGCCGTCGATGGCGGCGGCCGCCGATCCGTCGGCGTCCGCCGCAACCCCCGCCAATCCATCGGCCTCGGGGGCACCCTGGGCCGGCCACGGTGCTGGTGCCATGGGCGGCACCACGGAGGCCGTCACCGACGCCTCGGTGGCGGCCAAGGCCATCGGCATCACGGAGACCGAGCTGAACACCGCCCTCTCGGGCGGCCAGGCCATCGCCGAGGTGGCGAAGGCCCACAGCATGGACGTCCAGACCGTCATCGACGCGCTGGTCGCGGACAAGAAGGACGAGGTCGCCGCGGCCCTGAAGGCCGGGACGATCACGCAGGCCCAGGCGGACCAGCAGCTCGCCAACGCGACCCAGTTCGCCACCGACCAGGTCAACGGGACCGGCTTCGGCCCCGGCGACCGAGGCGGGCGCGGCGGCCACGGGTTCGGCGGCGGCCCGAATGAGGCCGTCTCCGACACGTCGGTCGCAGCTTCGGCCATCGGGATCTCGGAATCCGACCTGACGGCCGCTCTCCAGAGCGGCAAGACGGTCGCCGATGTCGCGAAGGCCAACAACGTCGACGTCCAGAAGGTCATCGACGCGCTGGTCGCGGACCAGAAGACCGAGATCGCCGCCGCCCTCAAGGCGGGGACGATCACGCAGGCCCAGGCAGACCAGCAGCTGGCCAACGTCACGACCTTCGTGACCGCCCAGGTCAACGGGACCGGTTTCGGCCCCGGCGGCCACGGCGGTCACGGCCCGATGGGCGGTCCGGGTGACCACAGTGGCACCCCGGAGGCGAGCCCGTCGGCCGGGACCGGCACCAGCGGCTGAGCCTCGGCTCGGCTGAACGCCCCGGGGCGCGGCGCACGCCCGCCCCGGGCGCACTCCCCCCATAGAAGCAGCACGCCGCCCGGCCCGCGGGCATTCCCCTGCTAACCGCAACGCCCCGCGGATGCAGCACGACGTCCGTCGCTCGACCTCGGCGAGCCACAAATGCGCCGTGCCCATCAAATCGAGGCTCGCCGGCTGCTGGGGACCCTGAATGATGACGATCGCGCATCAAACGGCGAGACCGATGTGCCCGGCGCATCAGCACGTCCCCGACGGGAGACGCCGGACCGCGTTTGATGCGTCGTGCGCATCGCGCCTGGGGAAATCGCTGACCGGGCAGCCGTCTGGCCCGGCCTACGTGTCGGCGGCGCGCGGGTAGGTGCCGAGGACCCTGACCAGCTCGGTCTCCGCGGCCAGCGCCTCGAGGGCGGCGGCGCACGCCGGCTCGGCCGGATCGCCGTCGAGGTCCACCCAGAACACGTACTCCCAGCGGGCCCCGCGCTCGGTCCACGGGCGCGACTCCAGCCGCCACAGGTTGATCCCGCGCGTGGCGAACGCTCCCAGCGACCGGTACAGCGACCCCGGCACGTTGCGCACGGCGAACACGAGGGCCGTGCTCGGGGTGCCGGCCACCGCCTCGGGACGGGCGGCCTCGCACGTGGCCGCCTCCCCGCCGCGGCGGGTCACGACGGCGAACCTCGTCCGGTTGTCGTCGCCGGTCTGGATGCCGTCGGCGATGACCTCGAGGCCGTACAGCGGCGCAACGCGGGACGACGCGACGGCAGCGGCGCCGCGCTCGCGCCGGTCGGAGATCCCCTTCGCCGCGCCCGCCGTGTTGTACGCGGTCTCGACCGTCCAGGGCCGCGACCGCAGGAACTCGTCCGCCTGGGCCAGGGCCGCCGAGATGGAGTAGACGCGCTCGACCGTCTCGAGCCGCTCGCCCGGCAGGGCGAGCAGCGCCAGCCGCACGGGCACGGTCACCTCGCCGGCGATCGGCAGGTCGAACGCCCAGAGCAGGTCCAGATTCTCCCGGATGGTCCCCAGCAGCGAGCTCTCCACCGGGACCACGCCCGCGCTCGCCCGCCCGTCGCGGACCGCCTCGAACACGGCTCGGAACGAGGCCAGCGGGAGCGGATCCGGGTCGGCGAAGAACCCGAGGACCGCATCCTCGGCGAACGCGCCCGGCTCGCCAGAGTACGCGACGCGCGGGCGGTCGCCCGTGCGCGGCTGCTCGCGCGCCGGCAGTGCGGTGGCGGGGTCCCCCGCTGGCCCGGTGCCTAGCGGTTGAACCACGCGGTGGTGTCGATCGTGCGGCCGTGGAGGTACTCGGCGTCGGCCTCGGCCGGCTCGTCCCCGGGCCCCGCGCCGAGGCGTGCCGCGGCGGCCTCGGCGGCGCCGGTCCACGCCCCCGCGTCGAACATCGCGTTCAGCGCCTCGACGTACGCCTCGACCGACGCGGCCACGATGTTGGTGGATGCGACCTCGCCCTTGTACCTGCCGGTGGCGCGATCACCCTCGGCGGTGAGCGGCGGCGCGATCTCCACCGTTACACGTCCCTCGGCGTCGGGGCCCTCGGCCAGGGCGTGGACGTCGTAGGCGAGGAGGAGCGGCGCCCCGCCGAGCACCTCGGCCATTGCGTGGTTCACCGCGCGCAGCAGCGCGTCCACGGCGCCGTTGCCCTCGGCAGAGGCCTGCCAGTCGCGGCCGACGCCGTGGAGGACGACGGCGGCCCGGCTGTTGACGCTGCTGCCCGAGGTCACCGTCCAGCGCACGAGCCGGAGCGGTGCCCGGCCTCCGTCGCTCATCCTGCAGCTCCCTCCTCGTGGCCGTTGGTAGTGGTGAAGTGGCGCTCGTCGCGCCGCCGCAGCTCGGCCCCGGACTTCCACACCGCGTACTCGAGCGAGTCGACGAGCGCCTGCGCCGAGGCCGCGATGATGTTCGTGTCGCTCCCCATGGTGGACCACGTGCGCGAGCCGTCCTGCGAGTCGATGATGACGCGTGTCTTGGCCGCTGTCGCGGTGGCCCCGTCGAGGATGCGCACCTTGTAGTCCACCAGGTGCACACCGTCCAGCACCGGGTAGAAGGCCCCGAGCGCCTTGCGCAGCGCGCCGTCGAGCGCGTTGACCGGGCCGTTGCCCTCCGCGGCCGTGTGCAGGACCTCGCCCGCGACCTCGACCTTGACCGTGCACTCGGCCAGCAGCTCGCGCCCGGCCCGCTGCTCCACGAGGACCGTGTAGTCGACGATCCTGAACGGCGCCTCGTAGCCCGGCGAGTTGCGGCGGATCAGGAGCTCGAACGACGCCTCGGCGCCCTCGAACGCGAGGCCGTCGTGCTCGAGGCGCTTGATGAGGCGGCTGAGCTCCTTGGGGTCCATGACGCCGTCGAGCTCATGCCCGAGCTGCCGGGCGCGGATCTCGGTGTTCGCCTTGCCGCCCAGCTCAGACACCACCAGGCGGCCGCTATTGCCGACGGTGGTCGGGTCCACGTGCTGGTACGAGCGCTCCACCTTGGCCACGGCCGCACCGTGGACACCGCCCTTGTGGGCGAAGGCGGACCGGCCGACGTAGGGCTGGTAGTCGTTGGGGTTGACGTTGGCGATCTCGGCCACAGAGCGCGAGAGGTCGGTCAGTGCCGCGAGGTCGCCGCCGCCCGCCGGGGCGAGCGCGTTCTCGGTCTTGAGCGCGAGGTTGGCCAGGATCGACACCATGTTCGCGTTGCCGCACCGCTCGCCGTA
>JBJKRU010000106.1:0-14365 GCA_046704485.1 Candidatus Limnocylindrales bacterium
GTCTCGCGGACCTCGATGCCGATCTCGTGCATCTGCTCCCTGGAGATCCGGTCGGCCGCAGCGATGTCGAACCGGCGCAACGGGCCGCTGCCCTTGGTGGGCTCGTTGCCCAGGAAGAAGTTGCGGCTGACGCTCATGAGCGGCAGCACGGTCAGATCCTGGAACACCGTGGCGATCCCCCGGGCCTGCGCGTCGTGCGGGGACGACAGGGTGACCGGCTGGCCGTCCATGGCGAGCGTTCCGTCGTCGGGCCGGTGGACGCCCGACAGCATCTTGATCAGGGTGGATTTGCCGGCGCCGTTGTCGCCCAGCAGGCAGTTCACCTCACCGGCCCTGACCGAGAGGCTGACGTCCTTGAGCGCGATGACGCTGCCGAAGACCTTCGAGACGTTGCGCGCCTCAAGGACGGGGGGCTTGGGCGTGGTTGCGGTCATGAGCGTGCTCCCGACGCGCGGCGCAGGATCCAGTTGTTGAGCAGCGCGGCCACCAAGAGCAGCAGGCCCAGCACGAACGCATACCAGTCGGAGTTGAACCCGGGCACGAAGTAGATGCCCAGCTGGGTGACGCCCAGGACGAACGCGCCGAACGCCGAGCCGAGCGCGGAGCCGTAGCCGCCGGTCAGCAGCGTGCCGCCGATCACGGCGGTGATGATCGCCTCGAACTCCTTCTGCTGGCCGCGGAGGACGTCAGCCGTGCCGACCCCGAGCACCTGGATGCAGGCGACCAGGGCTGCGCAGAAGGCCGTGGCCATGAACAGCAGGATCTTCACGCGGTTGACCGGCACGCCCATGCTGCGCGAGGCGTCCCTGTTGCCGCCGGTGGCGAAGATCCAGTTCCCGAACCGGGTCCGCAGGAGGATCCAGGTGCTCCCGGCGACGACCAGAATCCACCACACCAGCTCGATCTTGAAGTCGCCGCCGCCCACGCTGAGCAGCGTGCCGCTGAACAGGCCGGTGAGCGGGTTGCCCTCGGTGGCGGTGTTGACGCCGCTGATGATGGTCAGGCCGTTGGTCACCTGGCGCGTGAGCGCGAGGCCCGCGCCGCGCAGCATGTACAGCGTGCCGAGGGTGACGATGAACGATGGCAGCCCGGTGCGGACGGTCACGTAGCCGTTGAGCCACCCGATGCCCAGCGCGAATGCGAAGGTGATCACGAGGCCGAGCCACAGCGGCAGGCCGTACGTGGAGACGGCCATGGCGAGGATCAGGCCGGCGGCGCCGATCATCGAGCCCACCGAGAGGTCGAACTCGCCCGCGATCATCAGGAGGGAGACGGTGGCGCCGAGGATCCCGACCTGCGCGGTCACCTCGATGTACGCCGCGAAGCCCTGCCACGACATGAAGCCCTTGCCGACGGTGAAGCCGGTCAGGGCCCAGAACAGCATGAAGATGAACACGGCGCCGACGACGGAGCCGAATTCCGGCCGCGTCAAGAGGGTCCGCCACGGGCTCACCCGTCGGATCCGCTGCGCCTCGCTGGGTGTCGCTCCAACCGCCATCGACGCCCTCCGAGAAATAGCTTCGGGATCGGGGCTGCCCGGCGGCGTCCCCGATCCCGAATGATGCGCCGAGTGGCTAGCGGGTTGTGCCCGTATTCGCCTGGACGGTCGCGACGTTGTCCTTGGTGACGAAGCCGGGCCCGGTGAGGATCGGCTGGCCGCCACCCGGCATCAGGCCGTAGAGGTGGTAGTAGGTGAGGAACACGACGGGCAGGTAGCCCTGGAGGAACTGCTGCTGGTCGATCGCGAACAGCATGGTGCCGTCGGAGATCGCCTTCAGGACATCAGCCGAGAGGTCGAACGTGCCGACGTTGAACTTCCGGCCGCTGAGGCTCGCGATCGCGGCGATCGCCGGGGTCGCGCCGGTCGGACCGAGCGCCATCACGGTATCGATCGTCGGGTCGGCCGTCAGGGCCGCGGCGATCTTCTGCTGCGCGGCGGTCGGGTCGCTGAGCTGGACGCCCAGGACCGTCGACTTGCCGCCGAAGCCGTCAGCGAAGCCCTTGCAGCGGGCGTCGAGCGCCGCGTTGCCGACTTCCTGGTTGATGCACAGCGCGTTGGTGCCGCCCGCGGCCTTCATGCGCTCGCCGGCCGCGGTGCCCGCGACGGTCTCGTCCTGGCCGACGTGGGTCAGGATGCCAAGGGACTTGTAGGTGTCGGACCCGGAGTTGGCCGAGATGACCGGGATGCCCGCCGCGACGCACTTCTTGACGCTCGGCCCGAGGGCGGTGGCGTCAGGCAGGGAGATCACCAGGCCCTGCGGGTTCTTGGCGCAGGCGGTGTCGATGAGCTGTGCCATCTTCACCATGTCGAAGGTGTCCGGCGCGCTGTAGTTGGCGGTGACGCCCATGTCCTTGGCCGCCTGCGCGACGCCGTTCTTGAAGATGCTCCAGAACGGGTCGGTCGCCTGGCCGTGGGTGACGACCTCGATGTCGATGCCGGCGCGGTCGCTCGAGCCGCTGTTCGCCGCTGCGCTGGGCGACGATGAGCTGGACGAGCAGCCCACGACGATGGCGGCGCTGGCGACCAGGACGCCAGCAATCCGCAGGACACGATTGATGCCCATGTTCCTCCACTCCTCCGTGGTACGGGACCTGATCGATCACGCAATCCGCCCCTGCCACCGTCTCCTGCGGGTCCCATTGGCATCTGGTGCGTTGCGCGTAATCGATTGCAGACGTTAGACTCGTTACAGGCGCGTGTCAACAGCGATTGTCGCTGCCCGTTCGCCGAGGTCCCTGATGGTCCCCTGTCGGCCCTCCAGTCGGTTCGCTTCGGCACGCTCCTGTGGCAACCGAGCGCCGGACGCCTCGAGCGCGCTCAGCCCGCCAGCAGCCGGCGGACGAGGTCGACCGCGGCCCCCGCGTCGGGGGCGTGGCCGTCGGCGCCGATCTGGGCAGCGAACTCGGGAGTGGTGGGGGCCCCGCCGATGACCACGCGCGTGGACGGGCTCGCGGCCCGGACGGCCTCGACCGCGGCGCGCATGCCGGGCATCGTGGTGGTCAGCAGGGCGGACAGCCCCACGATGTGCGCCCGGTGCTCGGCCGCCGCCTCGGCGAACCGCGCGGCCGGCACGTTGACCCCGAGGTCCACGACCTCGAACCCGGCCCCCTTCCACATCATGCCCACGAGGTTCTTGCCGATGTCGTGGAGGTCGCCCTCGACGGTGCCCACGACGGCGGTGAACTCGGGCCGCACCCCCGCGGCGACGAGGGCGGGCTCGAGGACCGCGGTGCCGGCCTTCATCGCCCGGGCGCTGATGAGCATCTCGGGCACGAACAGCTCGCCGTCCTGGAACCGGCGGCCCACGACGTCCATGGCGGCGGTCATGGCGGCGAGCACGGCCTTGGGGTCGAGTCCGTCGTCGAGCGCTGCCTGCGTAAGCGAGGCGGCGGCGGCGCGGTCGCCCGCCTCGACGGCGGCGGTCAGGGCGGCGAGGTCGGCGGGCATGGCGGGTGACTCCTTGTTCGGCGGCCGGCGGGGGAGAGGCGGGCCGTCGGCTGCGTGTTGTGGCAACGTCGCTCTGGTCTGGGGAATGCTCAGTTCGCCTCGTGCGCGGCCTCGAAGGCGGCGACGATGTTCTCGGGCGGGACGCCCGCCTGGATGTTGTGCACGGCCGCCCAGACAAAGCCGTCGGGTCCGAGGTCGTGGACACGGCGCCGCACCTCAGCTCGGACCTCGTCGGGCGTGCCGAACGGGAGCACCTGCTGCGTGTCGACGCCGCCGCCCCAGAACACGACGTCCTTGCCGTACGACGCCTTGAGCCGCGCGGTGTCCATGCCCCTCGCGGACACCTGCACCGGGTTGAGGACGTCCACACCGATGTCGATGAGGTGGGGGACGAGGTCGAACACGGCGCCGCAGCCATGGTAGAAGAGCTTCGCGCTGGTCCTCGACCTGATCGCGTCGAACAGCCGCCTCTGCCGCGGCTTGATGAGGCTCACGTACGATTCGGGGCTGATCATCCAGCCCAGCTGGGTGGCGACGTCGTCGCCGTACTGGTAGACGTCGAGGTACTCGCCAACCTCGTCGAGATACCGGGTCGCCGATTCGATGGAGAACTCGGTGATGCCGTCGAGGAGCCGCTCGGCGAGCGGCCGGTCGGCCACCATCGCCATCATGAACTCCTCGGACCCGACGGTGAAGCACCCCTGCTCGAAGATGCCCATGCCGACGATCCCCGTCCCCACCAGCGCATAGTCGGTCGTCATCCGCAGCCGCACGGCCTCTTCGCGGTACGCCGCGAGCACCTCGGGCCGGTCGAACTCGGGCCACTTGAACGATCGGACCGCGTCCTCGGTGAAGTCCCTGATCGGGAAGTCCACCCAGTCGAAGTAGAAGCCCCCGTTCTTCGGCATCCGCAGGTGGGCGCCCCAGCGGTTGATCCAGCCCCAGTACTCGCCCTCGTCGCGCAGGTGCTCCGGCACCGCCCGCTCCGGCGGCACGGTGATCACGCGGGTGTCCACCGCGAGTCGGGTCAGGAGCTCCTCCGGCAGGTACGGGAGCTGCTGCGGCAGGTCCCAGATCCTCACCTCGCCGGCCGGCAGGCCGAGGTGGCGCATCAGCGGCCGGTACGCCCCCTCGGTGATCGAGGTCACGCAGGTGGAGCCGAGGTCGACCGGCGTCCGGTCCGGCTCCCGGTGCGCCAGGGCGGCGGCGACCCGTTCGCGCGGGTTCATCGTGGCGGCGCCTCTCATCGGTGCCGTCGATCCTATCGCGCCGGATGCCCGCGTTCTCGCTGGTGTCGGCGAACGAGCGGCCTGGAACAGGCCCGCGTCTAGTACGCTGGGCCCCGGCCGAGGTCCGCCACACCCGAAGAGCATGTCGGTGATCGTGTACGACGGCAGCCGCCTCTGGACACTGATGCCGCAGCTGCCCGCGCTGCACCGGGACGGCCCTTGGCTGGCCGACCACGCGTCAGGCATCGACAGCTCCCGGTTGGCGTGCCGTGACCTGGCGCGCCGTGGCGTCGTCCTGCCACGGACCCTCAAGGCCGCCCATACCCAGAGATCGCGCCGGACCGGATAGGTGGCGCGATTCAGCCCCCGAGATCCAGGCGGCTCGTGGCGCGCTCCCTTCCGCGCCTTCCTCGACCGCGCTCCGCTGCCTGCGCTGGTCGGCATCGTCGCGGTGGTGATCGTGGCCGCGGGGCTGATGCTGGCCAATGCCGGCATGCCGGCGACAAGCGCGAGCGAGGTTCCGGCCGGCGTGGCAACGCCGCCTGTCGGGAGCATCTGGTTCGGGTCCAGCTTCGACGCCCAGACGTTCGAGTTGTCGGGACGCAGCGATCACGCGGCGATCGGCACCACCGTGGCCTCGGTGGCGCGTCTGGCGCACCCGATGACCGACGGCGAGGCAAGCATCGTCGTCATGCTCAACGGGACGATCCTGGCCTCGACGCCGCTCCACCTGGCCGGCAGCGGCGCGAAGGACCTGGTGGCGTGGACGTTCGCCCTCCCGGTCGCCGGCACCTTCCAGATCGAGGTCGCGGGGCCGGACGGGGCAACGCTCGCCAGCGGCTCGATCACGGCGCCATAGGGGGCAGCTGCAGGGGACCGCCGCGGCGGTGCCGATGCCCCTCCCGCACGGACCTCAGGTGCCCGGCCGTGCCCCAGCTGGTGCGCGGCGCCGGCTCCTTAGTGCCCGGGGCCCAGCGCCTCCGCCAGCCGGACCTCCACCAGCAGATCACCGGCCAGACGCTCCAGGGCCTTGCGGACATCGTCCACGTCGACGGTCTCCGGGATGATCACGCGGACCTGCGCATGGAACATCCGGTCGCCGGAGTGCGCGGCAGCCGGACGGTCGGTGGCCAACTCCTCGACGTTGATCCGATGCGCCGCCAGCAGTGTCGAGATCTCGTGGATCAAGCCCGGGCGGTCCAAGCCGAGCACGTCGATCTCCATCGCGTGCCGGTTCGGCGCCTCGGCCGGCGCGCTCCGCTCGACGATGATCCTGAGGTCGCTGACGTCGAGCCTGTCGAGCGCCGCCTCGAGGGCGTCCGCCTGCCCTTCCGGGACTTCCACCAGCAGCACGCCGGCGAACTTCCCCGCCAGGTGCGCCATCCGACTCTCGAGCCAGTTGCCCCCATTGGCGGCAACGACCTCCGACACGGAGTCGACGATGCCTGGGTGGTCCGGGCCGATGAGCGTCAGCACGAGGTCGATCATGGGGGCATCGTAGCGCCTCGCCCCCGGTTCCCGATCACCGCGCCCGGTCCATGATCTTCGCCTGACGATTCAGAGCGCCCGAGGCGGCGCCAGCCTCGGTGTTGCGAGCTTTGCGCCGGCCCAGCCAGTCAAGCCTCGCCAGCCCAATCCGACCCAGACCTTCTGCAGGTCCGGCACATCCCCACCCGGCACGGGTAACCTCCCGGCCAGCGCGATCCGCCTCTTCGACTGGCCGGCCGCGTCGGCCGCCCCGCCAGTTCGACCCCCGACCCGGTAGCCCGACCCGGTAGCCCGACCCCCGCAGCCCGACCCCCGAATGTGAACTAGGCGGGCAATGCACGCCTGATCCCCGTCATCTGCCCGCCACGTTCACAGATGACGCGCCCGTGCGCGGCACGTCGACCCTTGACCGTGCCGAGTGCCCGGGTGGTTCACATCTGGCGGGCGAGGCGGCTAGGCCTCCGGGCGGCCTGGCAATCGGCGTGGCGGCCGACGCGGCCGGGCTGTCCGGCTGGCGCCCAAGAGCGGTTCGAAGAAGGTCGGCCGGGACTTGGATTCCGGCCGCCGGGATCAACCTATGGCGGAGAGGTCCTTGTCCTCCATCTCCCACGCGTGGTCGAGCATGTGGAAGCATGAGTGCCGGATGAGGAACGGGAGCGTCCAGGTCCGCATCCGGTTGACCTCGCCGGCGTTGTACGCGCGCATGGCCTCGACGTAGGCGTCCCGGTGCTGGCGCAGCCCGCCCGGCGTGAGCGCCGCGCGCTCGGGGATGCGCAACCCGATCCGCCTGGCGAAGTACTCGCTCTCGGTGCGGATGGCGTGGCTCACGATCTCGTCCCGGTCGCGCCCGCCCCCGCGCGGCCCCTTGCGCATGTCGGCCGACACCCGCGCCGCGACGCCGTCGAAGAACGTCCAGCACGCCCTCAGCAGCACGATCCCGCGCTCGAGCTCCGCCTCGCCCATCGGGTCCCGCTCGGATGCACAGGGCGAGAACGAGATGCCCCAGAAGTCGGTGGAGCCCGTGCCGACCCGGTCCTCGACGACCTCGAGGGGGCCCGCGGCGTCGAACTCGCCTGAGAGTCCGGCGATGACCGCCACCGGCCGGTACCGCTCTCGGTACGCCTCGAGCGTCTCCAGCGCGAGCTCGGCACTCCTGGCGCCGCGGCTCCACCCCGGCCAGTCGGTGCTGAACGCGACGGAACGCTTGTCCTTGGTGCCATGCTCGATGACGGTGGGAACGGGCATGCCCAACTATCGCACGTGGGCCCCGGTACCCTCTGCCCCTGCGATGACGGGATCACTGTGGCGACACGCGGACTTCATGAAGCTCTGGGCCGGGCAGACCGTGTCCGAGCTCGGCTCCGTGGTGACCCGGACTGCCGTGCCGCTCGTCGCGCTGCTCGTCCTCGGCGCGGGCCCTACAGAGATGGCGCTGCTGGTCGTCGCCGCCAGCCTAGCGGTCCTCCTCGTCGGCCTCGTCGCCGGCGCCTGGGTCGACCGGCTCCGTCGTCGGCCGCTGCTCATCGCAGCCGATGCCATCCGGGCGGTCCTGCTGCTCTCCGTCCCGGCGGCCTACCTCGGCGGCGTGCTGGGCATGCAGCAGCTGTACCTGGTGGTGTTCCTCGAGGGCTGCCTGGGAGCCCTCTTCGACGCCGCCTATCCCGCCTACGTCCCGTCGCTCATCGGCGTCGATCGCGTCGTGGAGGGCAACAGCAAGCTCGCCACGAGCTCGTCCCTGGCCGAGATCGGCGGTCCCGGGCTCGGGGGCGGCCTCGTGCAGCTGATCGGCGCGCCGCTCGCGATCCTGGTCGACGCGATCTCGTTCGCGGTGTCCGCGGTTTCGCTGCTCCTGATCCGCCACCGGGAGCCTGTGCGTCCCGCCGGGACCACGCCGATGCACATGCGGCGCGAGATCGTCGAGGGCCTCGAGCTGGTGCGCCGCCATCCCGTGCTCGTCCCGCTGACGCTCCGCTCGGTGATCGCCCACGTCGCGGGCTCCTTCTACGGGGTCCTCTACACGCTGTACCTGATCAATGACCTCCACCTGAGCCCGTTCCTGCTGGGGGTGGTCGTCTCGGCGGGCGGCGTGGGCTCGCTGGTCGGGTCGCTCTTCGCCTCGAGGGTCATCAACCGGCTGGGCTTCGGCCCGGCCCTGATCTGGATGGCGGCTGGCGCGTCGGCGATCGGCGTGCTGACGCCGCTCGCGGGCGGACCGCTGCTCCTCGCGACGACCATGGTGTTCCTGCCGCAGTTGATCGGCGACGGCCTCCAGACGGTCGAGGGGGTCGCCGAGCTGTCGCTGATCCAGAGCGTGATCCCGGACCGCGTCCTCGGCCGGGTCAACGCCACGCTCGAGGTCTTCTCGCACGGGATCGCGTACCCGGTCGGGGCGCTCACAGCCGCCGCCGTGGCGAGCATCATCGGGATCCGCGGCGGCATCGCCATCGGCTGGGCCGGGATGGCGATCTCGATCCTGCTGCTCGTGCTCTCGCCGCTGCCGCGCATCCGGCAGCCATCAGACGTGCCCGCCGTCGAGTGACGGCCCGATCTAGCCGAGCTTGACGCCGTTGAGGCTCGCGACGTGGTCGGACAGCATGGGCAGGTAGTCGCCGCCCCTGCCCATCGCCTCGGCGCTCGCGAGGTAGCCCTTCACGACCGGCGCCACGACGTTGGCCGAGCCCGCCGCGTTGGCGAGGTTCATCAAGTAGCGCAGGTCCTTGTGCGCGTTGCCGATGGTGAACCTGTGCGCGTCGCGGTCGCGGTCGACCACGTACTGCATGAAGGTCTCGTAGAAGCCGCAGCCGAGCCGGCCGCCGCTGATGACCGCGTGGAACTGCGCCGGGGAGATCCCAACCATCGCGCCCAGCGACAGTGCCTCCGAGTAGATCGCGGCATAGCTGATCGACAGGAAGTTGTTGAGCAGCTTCATCGTGTGGCCAGCGCCGACCGGCCCGACGTGGACGATCTTCGCCGCGAAGCACTCGAGCACCGGCGTCGCACGCGCGAAGTCCTCGTCGGACGCCCCGACCATGCAGTCGAGCGTGCCGGCAGCCGCCTCCCTGGGCGTTCGGGACAGCGGCGCGTCCACGAGCGCCACACCCGCGCGCGCCAGCTCCTCCGCAAGGTGGGCCGTGGAGACCGGATCAGACGTGGACGTGTCGATCAGGAGGAGGCCGAGCCGGGCACCGGCGAGGATCCCGTCCGCGCCGAGGACAATCGCCTCCACTTCCGAGCTCCCCGTGACGCACGTGACGATCACATCAGCGCGCTCGGCCATCTCGCTCGCCGTCGTCACCTCCTTCGCCCCCTCCGCCACGAGCGCCGAGACTTGAGCCCGACTGCGGTGCGCCAGTACGAGGAGCTCGTTGCCCTTCACGAGGATGTTCCGGGCCATCCCGCTGCCCATCAGGCCGAGCCCGATGAAGCCCACCACACGTTTGGCCATCTGGCACATCCCTCCGACTGCGTGCTGCCATCAGATGCTACCGGCGTCGAGCCCGGCCATCGCTGCCGTCGTTTCGCGAGAACTGGATGGGCCATATGGCCCACAGATGACATGACCGATGTACTATCGGCGCCGCGTGCGCCATTTGGCCGCCGGGGAGATGGAGAACCATGCGTCGACTGCGTCGTGTCCTTGCAGCGTGTCTTGCCGGTTCCTTCGCGTTGTCGCTCCTGGCGAGCGGTCCTGCCGTGGCGGCGAACACGCGCAGCGTGTACTTCGGCTCCGCCCCCTGCCCGGGCGGCGCAGCAACCTGCCCCGGCGACAGCAGCTGGGCGTTCGCCTACCCATACGGCACGGGCGGCGGGTTCACCGACGCCGGACAGCCCATCGCCGGCCAGAACAGCTTCACGCCCGTGACGGCTGGCGGGGCCACAGCGACCGATATCGTCCTGACCAACACGGACACATCGACGCTCACGCAGATCCAGATCAACGGCGGGACGCAGGCGCCCACCGCCTACAACACGGCCTCTGTGCCCGCGATGCCCTACCCCAATGACCCCGCGTTCCTTAACGCTGACGGGACCGTGGCGCTGCCGAGCCTGCCGACAGGCCTTGCATATCTCGCGGTGTACGTGGTGAACAACCCGTCGTCGATCGGCGTGTCCTGCACCCTGAGCTCGACGACCGGATCGACCTCCGAGTTCGACGGGCTGCACTGCGCGATCGGCAACCTGGCCTCGGGCCAGGCGCTGACCCTGCGCGTGGTCATCGCCGACTCGGCCGCCGCCAACACGACCCTCGAGCCGTGGTTCGAACTGGGCCTCAAGGAGGGAGCCAGCACGACCGGCTCGAATGCGGACACCTTCTTCACGTACTCGATGCTAACGGCGTCTCCCGCCTCCTGCTCCGCGGCAACGAGCTACTTCCTGGACAACCAGGCGGTGGACCTCTCCAACCAGAACGGCGTGTCCACCACCTGCGCACAGGGCACGGCGGTTACGTCTGGGACCACCATCGGCGGCTTCGGCACCCTTGCCTCGGTGGGCGTCCACGCCCCGGCGCAGGCATGCCCCAAGCATGTGAGCTGTTTCGGCGACGACTCGTTCGCGACCGTGCTCGGCGGCGCGCCGGTGCCCGGCGGGCTGCAGTGGACGATCACATGGAGCCCGCTGCCCATCAACGGCAAGCCCAAGGGCGTGATCCACGAGTTCGACAACTACAACCCGAACGACCCGAGCACCTATGTGCTCATCTCCTTCACGGGCAAGTACCAGTGCTCGACCACGTTGACGACCAACTGCTGGGTGTCGGCCGGGAACATCCCCGGCGGCTACCAGGCCGTCGTCGTCACACCGGCCAACGGGACGCTGCGCGGCTGGTAGCGTCGGCGTCGAGGGCAGTCGGGCCTCAGAACCCCGGCTGCCCTGCAGGCCCGGGATCCAGCGCAGTCAGCGACCGCTCGATCTGACGGATGCTCGCGATGTCGCCCTTGGACTCGGACAGCTGCCGCGCCTCGCGCAGCGACGCCGCGGCAGCATCGGGGCGGCCGGTCAGCATCTGCACCTCCGCCAGGCTCACGAGCGTCTCCGAGAGGAGCGCCGGCGCCTCGGCCCGCCGCACGATTGCCACTGCCTCAGCCGCCATCGGCTCGGCGCCAGGCTCCCCGAGTCGGGCCAGAATCCTAGCCTCAGCCGATCGCCATAGCGCCTGCGTCTCGATGTCGTCGTCCGCCGCCAGCGAACGGGCGGTCGTGGCGTGCTCGCGGGCATCGGCCGTTCGACCCTGAGCGAGCAGCACGTGCGCCAGCGCGGCAACGATGGTGGACATGACGTAGCGCTCCCCCATGGCCTCTAGGGCCGCTTGGTCGCGGCGCAGGTCCGCCTCGGCGGCGAGGGGATCTCCTGAGAGGAGCTCGGAGCGCCAGGAGTTTGCCGAGGTGGACACGCTGAGCACGCTGCGGCCCAGCTCCTCGAGCATCAGGCGTGCCTCCATGTGTGTGGCTCGCGACGCGTCGACGTCCCCGTGCATCGCCTGGAGCTGGCCCTGGTAGCAGAGGATGAGGCCGACGCTCCGCCGGTCGATCGACACCCGCTCAGCCAGCCGACGGCACTGGTCGATTGCCGCCTCCACCGGGATCGGGCCTAGCAGAGCCGCGCCTGCGACGCCAACGGCGCCGCGCGCGACCAGCCGCGTATCGTTGGCCAGCGCCGCCTCGGCGACGACGCGCTGGCCGGCGTCGTGCGCCTGGCCGTACTGGCACGCCGCCTGCAGCATGCCGAATCGCAGCCGCCACGTCCTCGCCAGGCCCTCGTGATCGCCCAGGCGCTCGAACAGAGCGGCGGCACGCCGGGTGGCATCCTCGACTCGTCCGCTCCAATCGGGCGCATCGCCCGTGTAGGACTGGAGGATCAGCCGAGTCAGCGAGGCGCGGGTCTCCAAGGCTTGGTCGCCCAGTTCTGCGGCGGCCTCGACCGCCTCGCCGAGGACAGCCTCCGCGCCATCGAATTCGCCCAGTTCGACCAGCGTCTCGCCGAGGTCCGGAAGCATGGCAAGCCGCTCCGCGTCCAGACGCGGCAGAAGCGATGCCGCGCGGCGCAGCAGTCCCGAGGCCGCATGCATGTCGCCGCGCAGGAATGCGCGACGACCTGCGCTGCCCAGGCGATTCGCGGCATCACGGCCGGTCGCCAGGGCGGCGACGTCCGGCGGTCCGAACTCGGTCCGATAGCGGTAGGCCTGCTCGAGGTGGTAGCCCAGCGCCTCGTCGGACTCGGGCGTGCGCGACCCGTCGCGGGCCATGGCGTCGGCCCACGCGACGTATCTCTCATGCAGCGTCACGCGCGTGCGTTTCAGGACCCCCTGATAGGCGGCGTCGCGGATCAGCTGGTTGCGGAACCGGTATGCCTCGTCCTCGACGGGCCTGTCGGGATCAGGTCGGACGAAGCGTCGAGCAGTGAGCGAGGAGATGGCATCGGGGACCAAGGGCCGCAGGCGATCGTCCAGGAGCGCATCCACGGGTGGTCGGGAGAACTCGTAGCCCACGACCGCCGCCGGCTGGACGACCGACCGCTCGTCTCGCGGCAGGGCGTCGATGCGGGCGGCCAGCAAGGCCTGGATGGTCGGCGGCAGATCGAGCTCGCCGAGGCTCCCCGCCAGCGCCCACCACCCGTCGTCCCCGCGCCGGACCATGCCGCGGTCCTGCAGCACCTGGACGAGCTGCTCGATGAACAGCGGGTTGCCCTGCGCGGTGGCACCGACGCGTTCGCGCACGGTTGCCAGGGCGGGGCCTTCATCGAGCAGCGCCGCGGCCAGCCTCTGGCCGTCCTCGGGCGAGAGCGGCGCCAGCATCAGGCGTCTGTACCGGTTGCCGGTCGCCCAGTCGGGCCGCTCCTCGAGGATCTCGGTCCGCGCCTGGCAGAGCAGCAGCACCGGCGAGCCCGGAAGCGTCTCGAGGATG
This sequence comes from Candidatus Limnocylindrales bacterium, assembly GCA_046704485.1. Classification (GTDB taxonomy): domain Bacteria; phylum Chloroflexota; class Limnocylindria; order Limnocylindrales; family CSP1-4; genus CAIXZV01. The sequence continues at coordinate 13,068 of JBJKRU010000106.1, forward strand.
TGGTCGAGCAGGTCGGTGAGCGACGGCTCCGCCCACTGCAACCCGTCCACCACCACGACGACCGGCCCGCCCAGCGTCAGCCGCTCGAACAGGCGACGGACGCCCCAGAACAGCTCGCCCAGGGGATATGGCGTGGCGGTCAGCCCCGCAAGCGCGGCGAGGCGGTCCGCGACCTCGGGCTCGCCCACGAGCGAGCGCAGCCGTGCCTCCGCAGCCTCCACGGGCTCGTCATCGCGGAGGCCGGCCGCCTCCCGGATCACGTCCACGATGGGCGCGAAGGTCACCGCCTCGCCGTACGCGAGGCATCGGCCGGCGTACATGGCCGCCTCGCCGTGGATGCGCGAGGCCAGCTCACGGACGAGCCGAGACTTGCCGATCCCCGCCTCTCCGATCAGCGTGACGAGCTGGGGGCCGGACCGCGTCGCCGCGCGGAAGGCGTCGACCAGCCCATCGAGGTCCGCGTCCCGGCCGACGAAGAGGCTGCCGCCCCTGGCCGCGAGCTCACCAGCGTCGCTCACCCGGAGCAGGGGGTGCGCCGGCACGGGCTGCGCCTTGCCCTTCAGGCTGAGTGCCTTCGCCGGCGCCACCTCTACCGACTCACGGACGAGCGCCAGGGTCGATTCGCCCAGCAGGATCCCGCCGTCGTCCCCCGCCTGCTCCAGCCGCGCGGCAGTGTTGACGGCGTCACCCGTCACCAGGTTGAAGCCCTGCGTCGCCGTGCCTGCCACCACAAGCCCGGTGTTGACGCCGATCCTGACGCTGAGCCGCAGACCGTCGGCCGCCAAGGCTCTGTCGATGCCCGCGACCGCGGTCCGCAGGTCGACGGCCGCGCGCACCGCGCGCAGGGCGTCGTCCTCGTGGAGGACGGGCACCCCGAACACGGCCGCCAGGGCGTCCCCGACGAACTTCTCCACGTTGCCGCCGTGGCGCTCGACGGCGGCCCGGGCGGCGGCGAAGCCGCGGTTCACGAGCTCGCGCGCCCGGTCCGGCGCCAGCGGCTGGCCGTCCTGGCGTCGAGCGCGCAAGTCGGCGAACACGATGGTCACGACCTTGCGGGTCTCCGAGTCGTCTGAGTTCGCATCGAGCCGGCTGCCGCAGGTGCCGCAGCGGGGAACGTCCGGCTCCGCAGCCTCGCCGCAGTTGCGGCAGTACAGGTCCGTCTGGGCCGCGCCTCCACCCGCGCCGCCCGTGGCACCGTCCTCGGCCTCGGCGACGTCCGGGCCGGCGGGCGCCTCGATCAGCTCCCACGCCATCGTGGCGACGGCGCCGGCCCCGCCCTCGGCAGCCCGCGGAACCAC
>JBJKRU010000107.1:0-9758 GCA_046704485.1 Candidatus Limnocylindrales bacterium
AGGGCGCCCGTGAGCACGTTCTCCGCCTGCGACTGGGCCGCCGGCCCCTGGGCGCCGGCGGCGACGGCGTTGGCGCGCGCCTGCGTGACGCGGGTCAGGACGTCCTGCTCGAAGCTCATGTAGCCCTTCACGGCGTTGACCAGATTCGGGATCAGGTCGTGGCGGCGCTTGAGCTGGACGTCGATCTGGCTGAACGCCTCGTCCACGCGATTGCGCTTCTGGATCAGCCCGTTGTAGATGCCGATGACCACCACGACGATGACGACGATGATGGCCAGCACGATGAGGAGCGGCTCCATGCGGTCGGTCTCCCTCCGGCTGGGTCCCCTCGGACCCCGTGGCGGCCAGCATAGCGCGCGTGGGCGCGGTGCCGGCGTGGAGTTGGTGGGCGGTGAGGGACTCGAACCCCCGACATCCTCGGTGTAAGCGAGGCGCTCTGACCAACTGAGCTAACCGCCCGGAATGACGAACGGGCGGCCCTTGGGCCGCCCGCGAAGGTCTCAGGTGTGTGGTGCCCAGGCCGGGACTTGAACCCGGATGAGTTGCCTCATACGCCCCTCAAACGTACGCGTATACCAATTCCGCCACCTGGGCAGGTGTCTGATCGCAGCGCGCCCGCTGCCGCTGAGGAGGGGTGGTACCGAGGGAGGGATTCGAACCCACACGACCTTGCGATCACTAGTTCCTGAAACTAGCGCGTCTACCATTCCGCCACCTCGGCACGTCGAGAACCGGGGGGCCCGAAGACCTACCGGGTCGCGGCGAGGCGCCATGCTAGCACATCCCAGAACCGGTCGCCGGGGTACACGATGAGCCTCGGAGTGACCCCGGAGAGGCCTCGGACGACCGCCTGCTCGTCCGCCCAGACGATCGGCAGCACGGGCATCCTGGCGGAGATTCCGGCCAGCAGCGCACTCCACGCGGCCTGGCGCTCGGCCGTCGTCCCGTTCTGGCGCGCAGCCTCGAGCAGCTGGTCCATCGCCGGGTCCTGGTAGCCGGACCGGTTCGACCCGTTGGAGCGCACCTGCGTGGAGTCGAGGAGCGGGTAGAGGTCGGGCTCCAGGCCCTCGGCGATGTCGAGCACGGCCGCGTCGAATTCGCCGCTCTGCAGGCGGGAGGCCAGGTCGGTTCCGCTGAGCGTGGTGACGTTCACGGTCAGCCCGAGCTGGGTCCAGGCATCCGCGACCGCCGTGGCGATGGCCGCCAGCCGCGGGTTGACGTCGGCCGACACGGTCAAGAGCGTGATCTTGTAGGGCGCCTTGGCCTTAGGCGCCGTCCACCGGCCGTTGGCCCGCGTCCAGCCGGCGGCCTGGAGCAGCTTGACCGCCTGGGTCGTGCTATAGGGGACCTTGACCACCTTGGACGGGTCGTACGCCCACGACTCGGGAGGTATCAGCGTGTCCGCGACCCGGGCCTGCCCCCCGAGTGCGGACGAGGCGATGGCGGTCCGGTCGATGGCGCCCAGGAGCGCCTTGCGGACGTTGGCGTCCTGCAGCTCCTTGTGCGAAGGGCGCAGGTTGAGCAGGACGGCGGAGAGCGTGGTGGTCGGGTAGTCGAGGATCCGGGTCCCGGGCGTTGCGCCGAGGGCGCGCGTCGTGGCGGGGGTGAGGTCCGCCGCGCCGTCGATCTGGCGGGCGCCGAAGGCGGCCGCGAGCTCGTCCTCGGTGTCGTAGAAGTCGAGCTCGATCTGCTGAACGGGGCGCGCGTTGGGATCCGGGGTCGGTGTCGGCGAGGGAGTCGGCGAGGGCGTCGGAGTGGGCCGTGGAGATGCTGTCGGCTTGGGTGACTGGGTCGCCTTGGGCGTCGCCGTTGGCCGGGTCGAGGCCACCGCGAGCGCCATCAGTCCGGCTGCTGCGCGGGGCACGCCAGCACCCGAGCCACCCGGTGGCAGGGCTCCCGCGGCTCCAGACGGCGACGGCGCCACGAAACCGCTCGCGCCCGGCGCGCCGGAGTCGGATGGGGACCCGCTCCCGCTGGACGGCGCCCCGCTCGTCCCGGGTCCGGCTGGCCCAACCCCGTCGGTGGCCCCCGGCGAGCCGGACAGCGCACCCCCCGCCGTCGTCGCGGACGGCACCAGGACCGCGTGCACATCGTCCACCTGGATCAGCTGGTACGGCCCGGTCCCGACCGGGTTGAGCGCGAACTCGCTCGTGGCCAGGTCGGCGTCCGACAGCACGCCCTCCAGGAGGTCCGGCGGCAGCAGCGGCTGCCTGAGGGCGGCCAGGAAGCCTCCGACGGGCGAGCCGAGGGTGAACCGAACGGTGTGGCTGTCGAGGGCTTCGACGGACACGTCGGCCCAGGCGGCCGCCTGGCCGCCCGACGCGGCCGGATCCTTGAGCGTCGAGATCGTGTAGACCACGTCCTCGGACGTGACGGGTGCACCGTCCTGCCACACCGCGTCGGGCCGGATGGTCACCGTCCAGACCTGGCCGCTCTTGTCCGACGTCCACGAGGATGCGAGGTCGGGCGCCAGCGTGTCGCCGGGCCCCATCTTGAACAGCCCGCTGAAGATCAGGCCCACCAGCGTCCTGTCCGCCTTGGTTCGAGCGGTGACGGGGGTGATCGAGGACGGGCGTCCGACCACGCCCTCGCGGTACACGACGGGCGCGGCGGGAGACGGGGCGGCGGCGCCGCTGGGGACGGCGCTCGCGGCGGTGCTGGGGACGGCGACGCTGGGGACGCCGATGGCGAACGCGGCGACGGCGAGCGCGGCGATCAGCAGGCCGGTGACGGCCCGATCGCGCATCGCGGCGACCTGCGGCTTCGGCTCCAGCGGACGGCCGCCCGCGGGGGGGATCACCCTTGCGAGGCGAATGACACCAGCGCGAAGACGACGAACAGCACCATCAGGACGATGGTGAACTGCCACAGCCGGCGCTCGATGCCGCGACGGCTGCGGTAGACAGCGGAGTCACCGCCAAAGGTGCCGGACAGACCGGTGCCGCGCGCCTGCATCAGGATCGCGATCATGAGAGCGATGTCGAGGATGATCTGGCCGATCGCCAGGATCGGGTTCACGGGATGGGGATCCTCCGATGTGATACGGAGCGGGATGGTACCAGACGCCGGCCATCCGCCCGTCGCCCGGCCCCACCAGGCCCCTCAGGCCGAATCCAGTCTCGAGGTCCCCGTCATCCCCTCCCAGCGGGGCAGCCCCGCCAGCTCGAGGATGGTTGGCGCCACGTCCGCGAGGACGCCGTCCCGGAGCGTCCGCCCAGCGAGCGCCCGGCCGAGGCCCAGCAGCGGCACCGGGTTGAGCGAGTGGGCGGTGACCGGATTGCCGGCGGCGTCCCGGAGCTCGTCCGCGTTGCCGTGGTCCCCCGTGACGAGCAGGACGGCACCCCGAGTGCCGGGTTCGGCCGCCTCGACGCGCTCGATCGCGTCAGCCACGCGCCCGATGCACACGTCGATGGTCTCCAGGGCCGCGATCGTGGCGTCCCACACGCCGGTGTGTCCCACCATGTCGGGATTGGCGTAGTTCGCGACGATGAAGTCGTAGCGCCCCGACTCGATGGCCCTCACCAGCTCGTCGGTGACGCCCACGGCGCTCATCTCGGGCTGGAGGTCGTAGGTGGCCACCTTGGGGCTCGGCACCAGCTTCCGCTCCTCGCCCGGCCAGGCCCTCTCCACCCCGCCGTTGAAGAAGTACGTCACGTGTGCGTACTTCTCGGTCTCGGCGACGTGGAACTGCGTCCAGCCCTGCTCGGAGAACGCCTCGGCCAGCGACCGTGCCGCCTCGGGGCCGAACGCCACCTCCACCGGCAGGCCCGACTCGTACTCGGTCATCGTCACGACGAGCAGGTCGCCTGGGGCGGCCCGACCAGACGGCGACGTGCGGTCGAAGGCGTCGAACCGGGCGTCGGCGAGCGCGTGCGTCAGCTGCCGGGCGCGGTCGGCGCGGAAGTTGAAGTGGACGATCGGGTCGCGGCCCCGCAGCGCGCCGTCGGTCCCGTCGACCACAGTGGGAACGACGAACTCGTCCGTCTCGCCGCGCGCGTAGGCGTCGCGGATCGCGGCCTGTGCGCTGGCGGCGTGGCGTCCCTCTGCGTGGACGATCGCGTCATAGCCCTGCTCGGTCCGCTCCCAGCGCTTGTCGCGGTCCATGGCGTAGTACCGGCCGCCCACCGAGGCGACCTTGGCGTCCGGGTGCGCGTCGGCAAGGCGCGCCTCGAGATCGGCCATGAACCCCAGCGCCGAGCTCGGCGGCGTGTCGCGGCCGTCGAGGAGGGCGTGGACCCTGACCTGGGGGACGCCGAGCCGAGCGGCCAGCTCGACGAGCGCCACGAGGTGGCGGTCGTGGCTGTGCACGCCCCCGGGCCCCACGAGGCCCACGGCGTGCAGCCGACCCGCCCCCACGCCGCGCCGGCACGCATCGAGCAGCGCCGGGCGCTCGAAGAACGAGCCGTCCTCGATCGCCGCGTCGATGCGCGGCAGGTCCTGGAGCACAGGGCGGCCAGTCCCGAGGTTCAGGTGGCCCACCTCGGAATTGCCCATCTGGCCCTTGGGCAGGGCCACGGCGTCCTCACTGGCGCGGAGCACGCTGTGCGGCCAGCGGTCCATCAGCGCCCGCCAGCGGGGCATCGCGGCCGCGGCGATCGCGTCGGCCTCCTTGGCCCTCCCGATCCCGAACCCGTCGAGGACGACGAGGACGATGGGACGCGGCCGCCGGTCCGGGGCGGTCACGATGCGAGCCCGCGAGCCCGGGCACTGATCCCAGCGCGAGCGGCGATGCCGGCCATCTCGTCGGGCTTGAGCGAGGCGCCGCCGATGAGCGCTCCGTCCACGCCGGGCTCAGCCAGGAACTCCTCGATGTTGGCCGACGTCACCGAGCCGCCGTAGAGGACGGGCGTCTCATTGGCGCGACTCCCCCACCCGAGCGCACGCAGGCTGGCGCGGATGGCCTGCGCCATCGACTCGGCATCGGCGCCGCGGGCGTTCTTGCCCGTCCCGATGGCCCACACCGGCTCGTACGCGATCACCAGCCCGGCGGCGGCGAGCGCCTCGGGGTCTCGTCCTTCGAGGGCTCCCGTGAGCTGAGCGTGAACCACGGCGGTCTCGCGCCCGGCCTCGCGATCGGCGAGGACCTCGCCAACGCAGAGGATGGGCCGGAGGCCGCCGGCCACCGCCCGGTCGAGCTTCTGGCCGATCAGCGCGTCGGTCTCGCCGAAGTGGGCGCGGCGCTCGCTGTGGCCCAGGATGACCCACGTGGCGAGGCCAGCGAGCATCGGGACGCTCACCTCGCCCGTGTAGGCTCCTGCGAGCTCTTGGTGGACGTTCTGGGCGCCGACGGCAACGTCCTCGCCGGCGAGGCCGTCCCGCACGGCCGCGAGGCTCACGTACGGCGGGCAGATCACGCGCGTCACGCCGGGTTCCCGGGTGCGCGATGCGATCGTCCGGGCGAGCTCGCCGGCGTCTGCAGGGGTGGTGTTCATCTTCCAGTTGGCGGCAATCACGATCGGGCGCATGTCCGAATCATGCCAGAGGCTGCGGCGGCGCCCGCCTGCCCGTCGGCCTGCCCGTCGGCGACCCGCGGCCCGACCGCCGGCCCCCGGTGGCCGCCCGGACCGTGCCGGATGGACGGTGGCCGTGCCGCAGGCCGACGCCCTCATCGTCATGGAGTGCCAGCCGCTCGAGCCGGTCGAGCGCCCGCTGCACGGCGGAGCGGTGGAGTTCGAGGCGTGCGGCGATCTCTGAGAGCGATGCCTCGGGCGTCTCCCTCCGCGCCTCCGCCACGGCACGAACCGTCCGGGGCTGATCGGACAGGCGGCCGTCCTCGTCGAGCTGCTCGATCGCGGCAAGGTGGCGTCCCGAGGCGGCCACCGAGCGCTGCACGTTGGCGGACTCCGCATTGATCACCCCCTTGAGCTCGCCCCGGAGGCTCCTGGCCACGCCACGCGCCTCGAGCTCCAGCAGCGCGGCGCTCGCCCCGATGCGGCCGAGGAACGCGGTGATCGCCTCGGCGCTCTTCCAGGTCACCACGCCGGCCCCGCGTCGGAGGCGCCAAGACGCGGGCAGGCCGAGGTCGGCGAGGCGGCGCGCCAGCTCCTCCGCCTCGTCGGGCGGCACCACGAACTCCAGGTGAGCACGCCCGGCGGCGAGGCTGAGCGACCCGCGGGCGAGGAATCGGCCGCGGAGCCAGGCGAGGCGGCAGTGCTCCGGCGACGTGTCCCAGCTGAACTCGGCATCCGGCAGGCTGACCGCGTGCCGGACGGCGTGGGGCCGCGCCCCTGCCGCTCGCCCCCCGAGGCGGACGGCGAGGCGTGCGATGGCCGGCTCGCGGGTCACGAGCAGCGCGCCCAGGCCGGCCAGCTCCGCTGCGCGGTCGCACGGCCGCGCGGGATCCACAGCCGCGACCTCGGCCCGGAGCGCGGCGACGAGGTCGCGGTCGGTCCCCGACATCCAGCCTAGGCGCTGCGCTCGGCGCGGCTGCCGCCGCCACGACGGCGGCGGCCGCCCTCGCGGTCCCACGCCCGGATCACCGATGCCGCGAGGTTGCCCGGGCCGTGGCGGTGGGCATTGCCCGGGTCGACCAGGTCATCGAGGACCAGGCGCGGCGCGGACGACCCACGCGGCGGCCATCGGAGGCGCACCGGAGCGCCACCCCAGCTCGCCGGGGCGGTGGCGTCGAAGCGGTTGTTGGCGAGCACCACGTCGGGCAGGTGCCCCGCCCCGTGCGCCGCCAACGCGTCAAGGTGGTCCGCGAGATCGTAGCCGTGCGTCTCGCCGGCTTGCGTCGCCACGTTGCACGCGAAGACCACCAGCGCCCCGGACGTGGCGACGGCGTCCCGGATCCCGGGCACGAGGAGGGCGGGCAGCACGCTCGTGTAGAGGCTGCCTGGTCCGAGCACGATCACGTCCGCCTCGGCGATCGCGCGGAGGGCGTCCTCGGTTGGGCTGGCGTCCTCGGGGGTGACCCAGACGCGCTCGATGTCCGTGGTGTGGGCGATCCGGCTCTGGCCCTCGATCTCGGTGCCGTCCCGGAGCCGAGCGTGCATCGTGAGCACGGAGCCGGTCGCCGGCACCACGCTTCCGCGCACGGCCAGGACGCGGTTCATCTCGCGCACGCCCTGCTCGAAGTCGCCCTGCTCCAGCTGCACCAGGGCCGCCAGCAGCAGGTTGCCCACGGCGTGGCCCCCGAGGCCGGCCTCGGCCGCCGCGAACGGCCCGTCGACCGGCATGGCCGCAGCGTCGGCAGCTGTCGTCTTGTCGGGCTCGGCGAGTGAGTTCGTGGCCGGCCCGGAGCCCGGGAACCGGTACTGGAGCAGGCGGCCCATCAGGCGCTCCGAGTCCGCCAGCGCCACCACGCAGTTGCGGATGTCCCCCACGGCGGGAATCCCCAGCTCCGACCGGAGAACCCCCGACGACCCGCCGTCATCGGCCACCGTCACGACCGCGGTGAGATTCGACGTGTGCTCCTTGAGGCCGCGGAGCAGCGTCGAGAGGCCGGTGCCGCCTCCGATCGCGACGATCCGCGGGCCCCGCGCCAGGAAGCGCTTCTGGTAGATGACCTCGACCATCGGCTGGTCGCGGTCCCACAGCGCGAACGGATCCACGAGTGCTCGCACCAGCCGGTACGAGCCAAGCAGGAACAGGACGATGCCCGCGCCGCCGAGCAGGATGCCCCGCAGCTGGTAGGGCAGGAACTGGAAGGTGACCAGGTTCACGAGCGGGCTCACGGGGTCGCCGGGCTCCAGCGAGACGGTGAGCTGGCGCAGGAGGTGGGCGAGCCCGAGGGCGAGGACGACGAGGCCGAGGAACGCGATCAGGAGCCAGCGCTTGACGCCGATGCCGATCGTCAGCCAGCGTCGCAGGTTCACCGCTCGAGCTCCCGGTGGAACACGGACACGGGCCCGAACTCCCGCTCCCGCAGCCACGTGGCGAGCTCCTCGGTCATCACGATCGAGCGGTGGAAGCCGCCCGTACAGCCGATGGCGATGGTCAGCCGCGTCTTGCCCTCGTCCACGTAGGCGGGCACCAGCAGGTCCAGCAGGCCCTCGAGGCGGTCGAGGAACAGCTCCGCGATGGGCTGCGCCAGGACGTACTCGCGCACCGCGTCGGTGATGCCGCTCTGGTGGCGCAGGGATTCGATGTAGTGCGGGTTCTGCATGAACCGGACGTCCAGCACGAGGTCCGCCTCGAGCGGCACGCCGAACTTGAAGCCGAAGCTGATCAGCTGGATCGTCAGCTGCTCGGAGTTCTGGACGTCGCCGAGGCGCGCGAAGATCCGCTCCCGCAGCTCGCGCAGTGACAGGTTGCTGGTGTCGATCACGGCATCGGCCTGCATCCGGATGCTCTCGAGCATCGCCCGCTCCAGCTCGATGCTCGTGGCGATGCCGCGCTCGTCTGCGAGCGGGTGGCGGTGCCGCGTCTCCGAGAAGCGGCGGATGAGGACGTCGTCGCTCGCCTCGAGGAAGAAGATCACGGGCCGCAGGCCCCGCCCCTCGAGCGCACCGCGCATCGCCCCGAAGGCGAGCGGCACGTCGCCCGTGCGCGCGTCGAGCACGATGGCGGTGTGCGCGAATCGCGTCGGGTTCTGGGCGATCAGGTCCGCGAGGTCGCGCAGCAGCTCGCCGGGGAGGTTGTCGACGACGATGTAGCCCAGGTCCTCGAAGAGCTTCGCGGCCGCGGTCTTGCCACCACCGGAAAGCCCGGTCAGGACCACCACCTGCTGGTTCCGGGCGTCGTCCGGGCCGGCCGGGGCGACGGCCGCGTGCTCGCCGGCGGGTCGCTGGTCGGGCGTCATGCCAATGCCGCGTCCACGGTGGGCGCTACTTCCCCGTTCGCCTGATCACGAAGATCGTGCCCTCGAACAGGATGTACATCGTGGCGATCAGCGCCAGGGGGCTCACCAGGTCGCCGCCCGGCGTGATGAGGGCGCCGAACACGGTGAAGCCGAGGATGGCCTGCCGGCGAGCACCCGCGAGGCGGGCGGACGTGATGATCCCGACCCGCGACAGCGCGAACAGGATGATGGGGAACTCCATGACCAGCCCGAACACCAGGAACAGGGTGGTCACGAAGTCGAAGTAGGCTTCAGCCGTGATGAGCGGCTGGAGCTTGTCAGAGGCGAAGCCCACCAGGAACGCCGCCGCGTACGGCAGGATCAGGTACGCGATGGTGACGCCCAGGACGAAGAAGAACAGGGCCGCCGGGATCCACGGCCGCGAGATTCGCCGCTCCTTCTCGGTGAGGCCGGGGGCGATGAACGCCCAGCCCTGGTAGAGGATGACGGGCATCCCCAGGATGACCCCGACGACGAGGGCGATCTTCACGTGGATCATGAACGCGTCGCCGAGGCCGGTGAAGTAGAGCGGGCGATCGCCCGGGATCGGCGCCGCCAGGATCGCGATGATCGGGTCGGCGACGACGAACCCGATGACGCTGAAGAGCAGGATCGCGAGCACGGCCTTGAACAGGCGATTGCGCAGCTCGACGAGATGCTCGACGAGCGTCATCTCACCAGGGACAGACGAGGGCGCGGGCTCGGGGCTGCCCGCCGGGGCGGGTGGAGAGGTCACCACGGCCGGAAGTCCGGCGTCGGCTTCGGCCATGCGGGTCTCGCGGAATCCCTGACGCGAGAGATTACGCGCCGGCCTCCGGCGACGCCGACGCCTCGACGGGCGCTGCCACGACCGGATGCGCCGGCTGGAGCTCGGCAGGAATGGGCGCAGCCATGGCGGGCGCTGGGGCCGCGATGGGCTCCGCCGCCTGCGCAGGCGCATCGGGCACGGCCGGGGGCGCCTGGACCGGGACCGCGA
>JBJKRU010000108.1:0-6621 GCA_046704485.1 Candidatus Limnocylindrales bacterium
GCTCGCGGCGGATGTAGCTCATCTCCGTCTCGCGCTCGACCGCGGCCAGCGCGAGGAGGTCGAGCATCGGCTCCTCGCGGGACGTGTGGCTGAGCTCGAACTGGTCGCTGTCGCGGACGGCGTCGTACGGGCACGCGTCGACGCAGATCCCGCACAGGATGCAGCGGCTCTCGTCGACGTCGTACTTGCCGAGGATTCGCGGCTTGGGCATGAGGGCGCCCGTCGGGCACGTCTCCGCGCACCGGCCGCAGGACACGCAGGGTGTGTCGTTGAGGCTCATGTCGAGCGGCGTCGTCACCAGGGCGTCGAATCCGTTCCGCATGAAGTCGTAGCAGGCCGCGCCCACGACCTCGGCGCACACGTTGGCGCACCGGCCGCAGTCGATGCACCGCGACGGCTCGCGCAGGATGAACGCGTGGCTGTCGTCGCGGACGTAGTCGTGGTTGACGCCCGTGAACCGGCTCTCCGTCAGCGAGCGGAACCCGGCGCCCTGGTTGTTCCTCGGTTCCAGGGTCTGCAGCGTGGTGCCGTACTCGATGCCCAGCCGGCGGAGGTCGCAGAACCCGATCGCCTCGCAGGTGCACTGGAGGCAGCGGGTGGACTCGGCGACGGCCTCCTCAGGCGAATACGGGATCTCGTACTCGACGTAGCTGGTGTTTCGGGCCTCAGCCTCGAGCGCCTTGAGCCGGTACCGCGGCTCCTTCACCTCGCCGGTGAACGGGACGATGGACAGGAACTCCGGCTGCGGCTCGGCGAGCTGCTGGCGGGTTCGGATCGCCGAGAGGTCGTTGCCTCGGAGGTACGCGTCCACCGCGTAGGCAGCCCGCCGGCCCTCGGCGATGGCCTGGACCACAGTCGCCGCGCCGATCCGGACGTCGCCGGTGCCGAACACGCCTGGCCGACCGGTCTCGAACGTGACCGCGTCAGCCTGGAGCCGCCGGTGGCGTGTCGCCTGCACGCCGTCGTTGCCGGGTCCGATCCATGTGAGGTCGGGGCCCTGCCCGATGGCGAGCAGCACGCGGTCGCACGGGACCGTGAACTCTGTCCCGGCGGCGGGCTCGGGGCGCCGCCGTCCGGAGGCGTCCGGCTCGCCCAGCCGCATCCGGATGAACTCGACGCCGGTCACCTTGCCGCTCTTCTCGTCCGTAATGACCTTGGTCGGGCCAGCCTGGAATATGGCGGTCACGCCCTCCTCGATGGCCTCGTGGACCTCGGAGGCCGCCGGCATGTCCTTCATGTCGCGGCGGTAGACCAGGGTCACCTCGCCCGCGCCCTGGCGGACGGACGTCCGGCTGCAGTCCATCGCCGTGAAGCCGCCGCCCACGACCACCACGCGCGCGCCCGCGTGCCCTGGGTACGGCAGGCCCAGCGTGGCCGTCCGCAGGTACTCGAGGCCGTCGATCACGCCGTCGGCGTCCTCGTTGGGGATGCCCAGCTTGTTGGTGTCGTAGCAGCCGATCGCGATGACGACCGAGTCGTAGCCCTGGTGCTGAAGGTCGTCGAGGCTGAAGTCCTTGCCCAGCTCCTGGTTGCACACGACCTTGCCGCCGAGGCGCGTCACCGACTCGTATTCCGCCTCGAGCACCTCGACCTTTGGCAGGCGGTACTGCGGGATGCCGTACCGGAGCATGCCGCCGGGCGCCGGGTCGCGCTCGAGCACGGTCACGTCGTGGCCCGCGAGGAGCAGGTAGTAGGCCGATGCCATGCCCGCAGGCCCGGAGCCGATCACCGCCACGCGGCGGCCGGTGGGCGCCTGGCGCTCGAACGGGAGGGGCGGGTCCTCGTTGTCGTCGATCTGGGCGCGCAGGACCTGGTCGCCGGCGTAGCGGTGGCTGTCGCGGATGGCGATCGCCTCGTCCACCTCGTCGCGGCGGCAGTGCTCCTCGCACGGGGCCGGGCAGACGCGGCCGAGCACGCTGGGGAACGGGATCGTGCGCTTGAAGATCCGCACCGACTCGCGCCAGCTGGCCTCGGCGTTGGCCTTGAGGAAGCCCGGGATGTCGATGTGGCTCGGGCACTTGTTCTGGCACGGCGGGAGGCAATACGCGTTGTGGTCGCTGAAGATCAGCTCAAGGTTGGTCCTGCGGAGGCGGCGCAGCTCGTCGGTCTGCGTCTGGACCTTCATGTCCGGTTCGGCAAGGCGCGAGCAGCTGATGGGCGGGTGCTCCTCCCCCTCGACCTCGACCACGCACATGCGGCAGGCGCCGAAGCCCGGCAGCTTGGGCTCGTAGCAGAGGGTCGGGACCTCGATCCCGTTGTCGCGGCAGACTTCGAGGATCGTCTGGCCCTCGAAGCCCTCGACCACCCGGCCGTCCACCTCGATCCGGATGCGCGGTGTGCTCAGCGGACGCTGCGGCGATTGGGTGGTGATGAGCCGCTCCGCGAGGGAATCGTCGCGGGGCGTGATGGTGTCGAGTTTGGCCGGCTGGTCAGGTCGGGACTCGGGCCGCGGCAGCGGCGCCTCGTTGGCGGGTCGGATGGCGAGGTCGGTCATGAGCGTGCTCCCCGGGACGCCGCACCGCCCGCCACCGCGATCGGCGTGCAGACGCCGGCGGGGCAGGTGCTGCGGAGCAGGTGGTCGTCGAGCTCGGAGCGGAAATAGCGGAGCACCGATGTCAGTGCGTAGGTGGCGGTGCGCTCGTGGTCGCAGAGCGCGCTGGCGACGATGTCGTGCGCCAGGTCGGCGGCGAGGTCGGCGTCCCCCGCGCGCGGCGTGCCGGCGGCCGCCCGGTCGCCGATCTCGGACAGGCGCCGCAGGCCGATCCGGCAGGGGATCGACTTGCCGCACGCCTGGTCGGCGGAGAAGCGGGTGAGGAGGCGGGCGAGGTCCACGACGCAGGCGCGCTCGTCGGCGATCACGATGGACCCGGATCCGACATGGGCGCCCGCCTCGCGGATGGCGGCGAAGGTGTACGGGGTGTCGAGGGCGTCCGCCGGCAGGAATCCACCCGTGGGCCCGCCCACCAGAATGGCCTTGAGCCCGTGCGAGCCGGCGCCGCCGACGAGCGCGGTGATGTCGCGCAGCGGCGTGCCCAGGGGCACCTCGGCGATGCCCGCGCCACCGGGTCCGCGGAGCTGCACCAGGCACGTGCCGGGAGCACCCTGCGCACCGGTCGCCGCGAACGCCTCGGCGCCGTGGGTCAGGATCCAGGGCACGGCCGCGAGCGTGGCGAGGTTGTTGACCACGGTCGGCCGGTCGAACAGGCCGCGCTCGGTCGGGTACGGCGGACGCTGGTCCGGATCTGCGCGCCGGCCCTCGAGGGCCTTGATGAGGACCGTCTCCTCGCCCAGCATGTAGGAGCCCTGGAGACCCCGGACCGTGACGGTCACACGGCGGCCCGAACCGGCGACGTCGTCGCCCGCATAGCCGGCCTCCTCGGCGTCTGCGACCGCGGCCTCCAGGCTGGCCACGAGCGCCGCGTCGTCCCCGCGGACGGCCAGGATCGCCTCGGTGGCGCCGACGGCGAAGGCGGCGATCACCAGGCCCTCGATGACCGACCAGGGGTCCGCAGCCAGCAACGCTGCATCGAGGTGGGTGGCGGGGTCGGCGCCATAGCCGTTCGCGATCACGTACCGCTGGTCAGCGTCGGCGGCGGCGGCGGTGCGCCACTTGTCGCCCGTGGGGAACCCGCCGCCGCGGCCCAGGAGGCCCGAGGCCGCAACCTCGGCGATCGTCCCCGTAGGGCCGTTGCGGACGGCCGCGCGAAGCCCCTCGAAGGCGCCCGCGCGAACGGCCGCGTCGAGGTTCCACGGATCGGCGGAGAGTGCCTGGGCGCGGCCGAGCAGGATGGTCGGCCAGGCGGCGGGGGTGGTCAGGAACGTGGTCATGCGCCTGCCTTCCCGCCCAGCGCCGCATCGAGCGCGGACACGTACTTGGCCTCTGCGGCCCTGTGGCCCTCGCCCGCGGGCGCGACGGACGCCACCGTCGGCGGCTCGAAGCGCAGGTGCTTGTACGAGGTGGCGGCGCCGTACACGATCGCGTACCAGGCGCCGCTCCTGCGCGCGAGCTGCTTGAGCGCGGCGACCGGCAGGTAGCCGTACGCCTCCTGGATCTCCTCGAGCATCGGCAGCAGTGCCTTGGGATCGTAGTCGTGTGCCTCGAGGATCTCGTCCACGGCCGCCAGGTCGATGGCCTCGAAGCGGGTGGCCGTGTCGTCAGCGACCGGCCGCCCGGCACGGCGCATCGCGGACTCCTCGCGCCGCTCGCCGTACGTCTCCGCCGGGCCCCAGTGGACGTGGAACCTGCCGCGCGTGTCCATGCCGCCCATGTCGATGCACTCGACCGGGCACGCCTGCGCGCACTGGAAGCACGTCTCGCACTTGAGCGTGCCGTACTCGTCGTACAGCAGCTGGAGGCGGCCGCGGAACTTCGGGGCGACGTCCGCCTGCTGCTCCGGCCACATGATGGTGGCCTTGGGCTGGAAGAACCGCGACAGGGTCAGGCCCATGCCGCGGACGAGGCCCATGCCAGGGATGGTGGTCATCAGCTGATCCCCGCCGACTTGATGAGGATGATCGCGATGGCGGTGACGAACAGGTTGAGCAGGGACGCGGGCAGCAGCCACTTCCAGGCGAAGCCCATCAGCTGGTCGATGCGCACGCGCGGGAAGGTGCCCCGCATCCAGACGAACACGAACACGAACGCGAACGACTTGACCATGAACCAGATGAGGCCGGCAACCCAATCCCAGTCGACATAGGCGACGAGACCGAGGGCGCCGATCGCGAGGACGTTCAGCAGGACGAAACCGATGACCAGGGACTGCCAGACCGGCTTCTCGGGACGGAGAAAGTAGAAGGGCGCGGCCAGGATGAGGGTCGCCAGCAGCGGGCCTACCGCCGCGACGAGCAGCAGCCCGAGGCCGAGCTGGCCGGGGTTGAGCGTGATCGAGAGCGGTGCGATCCCGACGAGGTTGAGCAGCCAGTTGATGTCCACCGGCGCGTTCCAGGCCCCGAAGAACAGGGTCACGATCAGCGCCGACATGATGAACACGTTCACGTACTCGGCGAAGAACAGGAAGCCGAACCGCATGCCCGAGTACTCGGTGGCGAAGCCGGCGACGATCTCCGAATCCGCCTCGGTGAGGTCGAACGGCGTGCGGTTGGCCTCGGCGACGCCGGCGATGAAGAAGATCAGCGCGCCGAGCGGCTGGCGGAAGACGAACCAGTCCCACGCCCAGCCGGCCTGCTGGCGCGCGATGGAATCGATGCTCAGTGAGCCGGCCAGCAGGATCAGCCCCACGACTGAGAGCGTGAGGGGGATCTCGTAGGAGACCACCTGGGCGGCGGAGCGGAGGCCGCCGAGCAGCGAGTACTTGTTGAACGAGGACCAGCCTGCCAGCAGCAGCCCGACAACCGTCATGCCGCCGACCGCGAACAGGTAGAGCAGGCCGATGTTGAGCGGCACGCCGACGAGGCCCGGCCCGAACGGGATGACCATGAACGTCATCACCGCGGTCAGGAACACGATCACTGGCGACCAGGTGAACACGATCCGGTCGGCCGAGTTGGGGCTGAAGTCCTCCTTGGTGAGCACCTTCAGCCCGGCCACCACCGAGTGGGCGGCGCCGGCGGGGAGCACTCGGTTGGGGCCTACACGGAGGTTCATGTAGGCGATGACCTTGAGCTCCATGTAGATGATGATGAACGCGGCGGGGATGCTGAACAGCAGGATCATCGTGATCGCCAGCACGAACCGGAAGATCCCCAGGTTCGAGCTGACGATGTCGACCACGACCGGCCCGATGACGGTCGCGAGGAACACGGTCGCCAGCGGACCGACCACGAGGATGATCAGCAGTAGCGGGATGACGATCTTGCCGACGTTCGTCACCTGGCCCAGGGAGCGGTTGACTGCGGTCACTTGTCGATCCCGCCCATGACCGGGTCGAGGCTGGCCATGACGGCCATGGTGTCCGCGATGAGGTTGTCCTTCATCAGCATCCCAACGAGCTGGAGGTGCACGAACGAGGGGTCGTGGATCCGGAACCGGAACGGCTGGTCCGTTCCGTCCGAGATCACGTAGGTGCCGAACAGTCCGCGGGGGGACTCGACGGCGGCCCACGCGCGCCCTGGCCGCGGGCGCATCAGGCGCGGCATCTTCGCCATGACCGGGCCGTCCGGCATCTCGTGGAGGCACTGGTCGATGATCCGGATGCTCTCGCGAACCTCGTCCAGGCGGAGCAGGTAGCGGTCGAGGGAGTCGCCGCCGTCCTTGCTGCCGCGGACGGGAATGTTGAACTCCAGCTCCGGGTACACCGAGTACGGGTGCGCGCGGCGGACGTCGAACGGGACGCCAGCCGCCCGGATGTTCGGGCCGGTGACCCCCATCCGGAGCGCCGTGTCGCGGTCCACCTTGCCGATGCCGCGCATCCGCCGGACGAAGATCTCGTTCTCGTTGAGCAGGCCGATGTTGGCCTCGTGCTGGACCAGCGCACGGCTCATCCAGTCGCCGACGCGCGACATGAACTCGTGGTTCAGGTCACCGTTCACGCCGCCGATGCGGAAGTAGTTGAACAGCATCCGCTGTCCCGTCACGGCCGCCAGCGCCTCGACGATCTCGTCGCGCTCGATGAACGAGTACAGGATCGGCGTGAGGCCGCCGAGGTCGAGCGCCATCCA
>JBJKRU010000109.1:0-9059 GCA_046704485.1 Candidatus Limnocylindrales bacterium
GGACGGGGCCGCCGAGCCGGTCGGGGCGGGGCTCCCGGTGGGGGCGCTGCTCGCCGACGCGGCGGGCGACGTCGCTGCCGAGGCGGACGGGCCAGCCGACGCGGAGCCGCTGGCACCCGCCGAGGCACTGGCCGAGGAGGACGAGGCCGCCGTCGGCAGCGGGGTCGGGCTCGCCTCCGGCGCGGCGAGCTGCGCGGCCTTCGTCCGGATCTCCATGAAGCCCTGACCAGCGGCGCCCTTGCCCACCTCGGTCACCTGGGCGTCGTAGCCCTGGCCCGCGATGACGGACTTGACCTGGTCGGGGGTCACGCTGGCGTCGGCGAACTTGATGGTCCAGACCGTGCCGCCCGTGTAGTCGATCGAGAACTGCAGGCCGATCCTCTCCCCCGTGATGGGGCCGAGGAGGATGAAGATGAAGCCGGGGATGGTGACCGCGAGGGAGAACGCGAAGAACCAGTTCCGCTTGCCGATGATGTCAAACACGCGTGCCAGCCTCGCGTCGCGCGGCGCGGCCTGTCATGGCTGGCCGCGCGAGGAACTCCGCCTCGGTGACGCCGAACATGCGCGCCTGGCGCGCCCACGGCTTGGTGACCACGATCCGCAGCACGGTGCGGGTGACCGTGACGGCGGTGAACATCGACGTCAGGACGCCGATGATCAGCACGAGCCCGAAGCCCTTGACGGTTGACGAGCCGAACAGGAACAGGATCGACGCGGTGATCAGGGTCGAGATGTTCGAGTCGAGAATGGAGGGCCAGGCCCGGTTGAACCCGGCCTCGACTGCCGCGGTCAGGCTCTTGCCGATCCGCAGCTCCTCCTTCGTCCGCTCGAAGATCAGGATGTTGGCGTCCACCGCCATGCCGATCGACAGGACGAAGCCCGCGATGCCGGCCAGGGTCAGGGTCACCGGGACCCAGCGGAAGATCGCCACCACCACCAGCGTGTAGTAGAGGAGCGCGCCGCCCGCGACGACGCCCGGCAGGCGGTAGTGCACCACCATGAACATGATCACGAGCAGGATGGCGATGGCGCCCGCCAGCAGGCTCTGGTGCAGGAACGCGATCCCCAGCGTGGCGCTGACCGTCTCGTTGGAGAGCTCCTGGAGCGGGAAGGGCAGCGCGCCGTACTGCAGGATGTTCACGAGGTTCTGGGCGTCAGCCAGCGGGTACCCGCCGATGCCGCCGGACGTGATCTGCACCTGGCCGTTCGGGATGGCCTCCTTGATGGTTGGCGCGGTGATGACCTTGCCGTCCAGGACCACCGCGAAGTAGTCGCCCACGTGGCTGGTGGTGTAGCTGGCGAACAGCTGCTTGCCCTTGTCGTTGAGGGTGAAGTCCACCGTGCGGTTGCCCGTTGCGTCGGCGCCGATCGTCGCCGACGAGAGCGCGTCGCCCGAGAACAGGACGCAGTTGACAACGACGGTCGCCGAGCAGGGCGTGCTCGTGTAGCTGGCAGGGAGTGCCTGGCCGGCCGCCGCCGCGGTGCTGCCGAGCGGGATGAAGTCCAGCCGGCCCGTGGTACCGACGAGGTCCTCGACCTGCTTGGGGTTCGAGACGTCGGGCACCTCCACGACCACCTGGTTCGTGCCCTGGAGCACCACCGTGGCCTCGGTCGTGCCGGTGCCGTTCACACGGTTGGTGATGATCTGGCGGACCACATTGAGGTCCGTGGTCGTCGGCGACTGGCCGTTCACCGGCAGCACCTCGTACTCGAGGCGGATGCCGCCGCGCAGATCGAGGCCGAGCTTGGTCACCGGGCGCACATCACCGTTCGACATGGTGATCGTCCACGGCGAGAAGTTCGTCACCAGCGCGAACAGGCCGATGACGAGAATGAGGGCGGGTCCGAAACGGCGCATCGGGGCGGGATGATACCGGGAGTCAGGCCGTCGCGCCGGGAGGGTTTGCGCATGGGGTCGCGGCGGACCGCCGTCAAGTCGACTGCCGCGGCGGGCCGCCACGCGCGTTTCGCGTCAGCCTGCGGGCCTCGGGCCGTGGAGCCCCGGCGTGCCGGCGCGGGGCCTGTGGAGGTGCGTGAACAGCCAGGCGGACACCAGGAGGAGCACACCCAGGCCGGCCAGCACCAAGGCGCGGTGCGCCACTCCATCGCCGCCAGGTCGACGGTGACGACCTTGGCCGTCGCAAGTGCGAGGAGGCCGAAGGCCGGGCTCGGGGCGCGAAGGTTCCGCGACGCCGGCCGACCACAGAAGCCGTGCAGACTCGGCAGAGGGCTCTGGTGCGGGGAGTGGCTGAGGCGTCGCTGACTCCCCTCCCGGGACGCTGCGACCGGGAGACGTCGCGTGGTCGCGATCGTTGCACGACCGGGATCCTTCGCCTTCCGGTCTGCGCGGATGCTGGGCGCCCGAACCTGCGGACGCAAGAGGCGTCAGGACTCCAGATGCGCCTTGATGCGCTCGGCGAGGGCGGGCCCGATTCCCGGCACCGCCGCGATCTGCTCGACGGGCGCCTCGCGGACACGCTTGGCCGAGCCGAACACCTTGAGCAGCTCGCGCTTGCGCCTGGGCCCGACACCAGGCAGGTCGTCGAGGGCGGAGCGGACGGTCTTCTTGTTGCGCAGGCTGCGGTGGTAGGTGATGGCGAACCGGTGCGCCTCGTCTCGGAGCCGCTGGACGAGGTAGAGCGCGGGCGAGGTCACCGGCAGCACCACCGGCTCCTCGCGGCCGGGCAGGACGAGCTCCTCGCGCTCCTTGGCCAGGCCGCACATCGGCAGATCGGACAGGCCGAGCTCGTCGAGGACCTCCTGGGCCGCAGACACCTGACCGCGACCGCCGTCGATGATCACGAGGTCCGGCATCGCCCAGCGTCGCGCCTCCTCGTCTCCCTCCTTGCCGGACGCCGCATAGCGGAACCGGCGACGGAGGACCTCCTGGTGGCTCGCGAAGTCGTTGGCGCCCTGGACCGTCTTGATCTTGAACCGCCGGTACTCGCCGGAGCGCGGCCGGCCCTCCTCGAACACCACCATCGAGCCCACCGACTCCGAGCCCTGGAAGTTGCTGATGTCGTAGCACTCGATGCGCATGGGTGGGCCTGCGAGGCCGAGTGCCCCGCTCAGCTCCTCGAGCGCGCCCAGCGTCCTGCCCTCGTCAGCGAGCCAGCGGGCGGCCTCGCGGGCCAGGGCCTCGCCGGCGTTGCGGGTGGCGAGCTCGAGCAGTTCGCGCTTCTCGCCGCGCTGCGGGGTCCGGATGCGGACGCTCGCCCCGCGCTTCCCGGCCAGGAACGCCTCGAGATCCGCGGTGTCGGCCAGGGCTCGGGGCACCAGCACCTCCCGCGGGATGCTGGTCGCGCGGGCGTAGAACTGTTCGAGGAAGCTGGCCAGGACCTCGTCGTCGGGCACGTCTCGCGGCGATTCGAGGAAGAAGACGTCGCGCCCGACCATCTTCCCGTTGCGGACGACGAACAGCTGGACAGCCGCCTGGTCGTCGTGGCGGGCCATCGCCGCCAGGTCGAGCTCGGTGCGGGCGAAGGCGGCCATCTTCTGGCTCTCCATGGTCCGCTCGATGGCGCGGATCTTGTCCCGCAGCACGGCAGCACGCTCGTACGCCTGGCGCTCCGCGGCGAACGACATCTCGTGCTCGAGCCCGTCCACGACCGCGTCGGCGTTGCCCTCGAGGAACAGCTCCACCTGGGCGATGTCGGCTCGGTAGGCACGCTTGTCGATCGCCTCGATGCACGGGCCCTGGCAGCGCTTGATGTGGTACAGGAGGCACGGCCGCGCCAACGCGCGCTTGCCCTCCCGGATGTCGATCGTGCATGTGCGGAACGGGAACAGCCGCCGGACGAGGTTCATCGCCTCGTCCACGCTCGACGCGGAAGCGTACGGCCCGAAGTACCGGCTCCCGTCAGCAGGCAGCTTGCGGGTGCGCTCGATACGGGGGAAGTCGTCGGCGAGCGTCACCTTGATGTACGGGTAGCTCTTGTCGTCCTTGAGGCGGACGTTGAAGCGGGGCTTGAACCGCTTGATGAGGTTCGCCTCGAGCAGCAGCGCCTCGCTGACGCTGTCCACCTCGGTCACCTCGAGGTCGACCACGCGGTCGATGACCTGGCGGATGCGGTGGACCTCGCCGCGGCTGCCGGCCGACTGCTTCTGCCAGTAGCTGCGGACGCGGCTCCGCAGGCTCTGCGCCTTGCCCACGTAGAGCACCGTTCCGTGGACGTCCTTCATGAGGTACACGCCCGGGCGGTCGGGCAGGCTGGCGAGGGTGGCGGTGAGTCCGGGGGTCACGAGCTGATTCTGCGACACGTCGCGCCGGGACGCGTCAGGAACGTCAGGACGCGGTCCTGCCCGCCACGCGGGCGTTCCGGCGCAGATGCCCGCTGTGCGGGCGGCACAGCACGTGTGCGGGCGTTCTTCTTCACTCAGGGAGACCCCGCGCGCGCCAGAGTGCCCGCCCATCGGGCACGTGCATCACAGTGCCCGGTGGGCGGGCAGATACCCTCGCTGCAAGCAGCGAGGGGACGGCAGTCCTGCGGCGTCCGCGCTGGTTCGCGCTACAGGCGCTCGGCGGCGACGTGGTCGAGCGCCCGCGCGATCGCGGCCTCCTGGGCGGGCGTGAGGCGGTCCTCGAGGATTGGGATGTACAGCTCCTCCTCAGCCAAGTGCGTCTTGAGGAGGGAGTACAGGCGGAGTAGGACGCGCCGGAGTCCGAGCACGGCAGCCCGGTCCTGGTGTGCCGTCGAGTCCGCGACGAACCCCTCGAGCATCGCCACCAAGCGGCGGATCTCTTCGTGCTCTCCGGTCATCGCGGCCGCCACCTCCGCGTCCCCGAGGATCCGCTCCAGCGTGGGATGGACCGCGGCCTCGACCGCCTCCATGTGCGGCAGCAGCTGGCTTGTCAGGCCCTCATGGAGCTCGCGCAGCTGCTGCAGGCCGGATTCCATCCGCGCGCTGTCGAGGCAGTCGGCGTCGAGGCAGTCGGCCATCTCGTCCAGTTGGTTCACGTACCCCCATAGACGGTCGTGGTGTCCGTGGGAGACCTTGGTGAGCTGCTGCATCGCATCCTCCTCTGCCGACTTGGGGCGTTGCCACACCTCGCCAACGCCCCGCAGGTGCACCCGCCCTTCGTGGTGGACGGTGTCGATCAGGCCGGCCCGGGCTAGGCCCCGGTCCCGGCCTTCTCCAGGTCACGGAGGTCGGCCAGCTCCGCCTCTGTGCGACTCAGCTCCTCTCTGAGGTCCTCGATTCGCGCCGCCAAGTCCTCGGCCACTTCCGCCGGATCGGGACGCCGATCACGCCGGTGGCGACGGCGACCGGACCAGACCGGCTCCTCGTACCAGTCGGACGGGCCGGACCAGCCCGGGTCATAGGGCGGGCCGTACCATCGCCCGCAATCGTGCCAACCGTGCCAGCAGGGCATCACTGACCTCCTTCGCCGGCCACGGGAGCCGCGGCCTGCTCGAGGAACGCCTCGACCAGCCGACGCCGCTCGTGCATCACGGCGATCCACTCCTGCAGCGCCTGTCTACCGCCTTCCGTGAGCGTGTAGGTTCGACGCGGCGCTCCGTCGTCTGCGAGCCACCGCGACACCACCAGACCGTCGTCCTCGAGCTCCCGCAAGGTCCGGTAGGCCATGCCCACGTCCACGCCATTGGGTGCGATGCACAGGTCGTTGAGGCGCGCGATCATGGCCGCGCCGTGAGCCTCCCCGTCATCAAGGAGAACCAGGAGGAACGGCTCGAGCCAGCGACCGCGCCGACCGCCCGTGCGCACCCAGCCTCGGTGGCTGTCGTGGTGGTGATGGGGGTGATCATTGGCATCCATATGCCAATAGCCTGCCTGCCCAGGCGTCGACGGCAAGGGCCACTGGACCCCACTGGCGGACCCGGAGGCAACCGCTGGCGGACTCGATGCCAGCGCTGCGCCAGCGCGCCGGCGTCCAGCCCAGCTCACCGGTCGCGCCCCGCCGGGCATGAGCGGACCGACGCGGCACGCCGCGAGCGTGAGCCGCCGATAAGCCGCCGCGCGCATTCTCGCCAAGTGCACGCATCCGTCACCGAGCGTCTTGCGCGGCTCGCACCCGACCAGCGGGCAGCGGCCACCGCGCCAGACGGCCCGGTGCTGTGCGTGGCGCCGGCGGGGAGTGGCAAGACGACAACCCTCGTTGCCCGGGTCGCATGGTTGGTGGACCGGGGCGTCAAGCCCGATGCCGTCACGGTGGTCGCGTTCAACAAGCGGGCGGCCGAGGAGCTCGCCGAGCGGCTGGACGAGGCGCTGGAGCCCATAGGCGCCAGCGCCTCTGGCGAAGGCGGGGTTCGGGTCCGCACGTTCCACGCGTTGGGGCGGGAGGTGCTTGCCGAGTCCGGCGTGGACGTGTCCGCGCTGGCGGACCGGGACGCGGTGGTGCGCGGGCTGTGGCCCGAGATGCCGGCCGCGGACCGGGGACGCCTCGACCTTGCGTTCAGCCGGCTCAAGCTGGACCTCCGCGTGCGCGCGGACGACGTCGCGGCCGACGAGGCCGCGGGCCCGGTGGCGCGAGCCTGGGTCGCCTACGAGCAGGCGCTCCGCGACGACGGGGCGCTCGACTTCGACGACCTCGTCCTCCGGGCGCTCCGCCTCCTGGAGGGCTACCCGGTCGTGCTCGCGCGGTGGCGCGCCCGGTGCAGCCAGCTGCTCGTCGACGAGGCTCAGGATCTCGATCGCACCCAGCTCGACCTCGCGCTCCTGCTCGCGGCGCCGGGCAACCGCGTGTTCCTCGTGGGCGACGACGACCAGACGGTCTACGGCTGGCGCCTCGCCGACGTTCGGCGGGTGCTGACCCTTGCGACCGCGCTTCCCGGCATGCGCCGGGTGGACCTCGAGACCAACTACCGGTGCCCCCCACCCGTCGTGCAGCGAGCCGTGCGGCTCGTCGAGCACAACCACGAGCGGTTCGCCAAACGCATCGTCGCCGGGCCGCGCAACACCGGGCGCCTGCTGCTGGCACCCGACGCCGGCGACGACGCCGTCCGGGTGGCCCGGGCCATGGCCGCTTGGCCGGAGGACGGCTCGACGCGCGCCGTGCTGGCGCGCACGAACCGCGAGCTCCTCGTGCCGGTGGTCGTCGCGGTCGACCGGCGCCTGCCGTTCCGGGCGCCTGACCTTGTCCTGCCGGTCGAGGACCCGCGGCTCGACGGGTTGCTCGAGCGGGCAGATGGCGCCGCCGGCAGCACGCCGGACCCGCTCATCGCCCTCGCCCGCCTCCGAGCCCAGTGCCGATCCGCCGAGGTTGCGCAGCCGCCGGACAACCCAGACCAGCCCACCGAGAGCGACCTGCTGACCGCGCTGCTCGGCTGGGCCGCGTCATGGCCCACGCTCTCGGCGCTGCGCGACGCCGTGGCCGCGTTCCGGGCGCGCTTGGCGGACCTGAGGCGCGACGACGCCCCATTGACCCTTGCGACCGCCCACGGGACCAAGGGCCTCGAGTGGGACCACGTGGTCGTGCTCGCCGACGGCTTCCCCGGGCGGCGATCCATCTCCGATGCCGCCGAGCCGCAGCGTGCGCTCGAGGAGGAGCGCCGTCTCGCCTATGTGGCCTGGACGCGGGCGCGCCGCTCGCTGACCCTGCTGTTCGACCCCGCCGCCCCGTCGCCGTTCCTGCTCGAGGCGTTCGGCCTCGACGAGCTTGGGCTGGATCGCCGGATCGCCCGCTAGCGCCAAGATCCCGGGCGCCGCGCAGGCCGCGTAGACTTCGGCCATGGCAGCCCGACGCGACGGCACCGAGCCGCAGATCCAGCATGGCCGCGTCTTCCTCCGCGCCGCGGAGCGCGACGACATCCCGTTCTTCATGACGTGGCTCAACGACTGGCGCATGATGCGCACCCTCGGGATGAGATCGCCGATGTCCCAGGCTGTGGAGGAGCACTGGTTCGAGAGCATGCTCGAGCGGCAGGGCAAGTCGGATTACCACTTCGTCGCCTGCCTCCTCGAGGACGACCGGCCCATCGGCACGTGCGGCCTCCACGAGCTCGACCTCGCCAACGGCAGCGCGGGGCTCGGCATCGGCATCGGCAGCCCCGACGACCGCGGCCGGGGCCTGGG
Organism: Candidatus Limnocylindrales bacterium; assembly: GCA_046704485.1. Classification (GTDB taxonomy): domain Bacteria; phylum Chloroflexota; class Limnocylindria; order Limnocylindrales; family CSP1-4; genus CAIXZV01. Next base: position 8,035 of record JBJKRU010000109.1, read on the forward strand.
CACCGAGATGATGCGGGCGCTCGTCGGCTTCGGCTTCGACTTCCTCCGGCTCGAGCGGATATGGCTGGACGTGTACGAGACGAATCCCGGCGCCCGCCGCGTGTACGAGCGGATCGGTTTCGTCCATGAGGGCACCCTGCGACGGGCGATCTTCCGCGAGGGCCGATACGTCGATGTCATCCGGATGGCGATCCTTCGCGACGAGTGGCTGGCGCAAGCCGACATAGCCAGCGCATGACCTCCCTGCCGAGCCTTGGCCCGCGCGGCGAGGGCTGGTTCGCCATCCAGATCGTGATCATGGCCGGGATCTTCCTCGCCGGGATCGCCCAGACGCCGCTGACGACGCACACGTGGCCGGCAATCACGGTCGTGACCGTCACGGGGCTCGTGCTGATGGGCGCGGGCGGGCTGCTGGCGCTGCTCGGCGTCCTGCACCTCGGCCGGTCGCTGACCGTCCTCCCCCACCCCAGGGACGGCAGCCGGCTCGTGGAGACAGGCGCATACCGGCTGGTCCGGCACCCGATCTACGGCGGGTTGGTGATCGCTGCCGTCGGCTACGGCCTCGTGATGGAGGCGCCGGCCGCCGCGGTCGTGGGGCCGCTCGTGCTGCTGGGGTTCTTCACGCTCAAGTCGATGCGCGAGGAGGTCTGGCTCGAGCAGCGCTACGCAGGGTATGCAGCCTACCGCGCGCGGACCCACCGGATCCTGCCGTTCATCTTCTGACGCTCGGGTCCCGCGCCCCCGCCGCCTTCCCTGTCCGCGGGCGGCTCAGCCCCCGGCCGCCTCGCGCTTCGCCAGCTCCTTGAGCAGCCGGTCGACCGCATCCATGAACGGCGCGGTCACGTCCCTGGGCAGCGCGTCGCGGATCGAATCCTTCGGCCCGTAGGCAGCCCGCGCCCGGAGCGCGACCTTGCGCAGCTCGCCCAGCTCGGCGTCGCGCAGCAGGTCGGGGATCGCCTCGAGATAGGCGACCCAGCGCCCAAGGCCAGCGGCACGCGCGGCGTCCAGCAGCCGGTCCCCAGCAC
>JBJKRU010000110.1:0-2835 GCA_046704485.1 Candidatus Limnocylindrales bacterium
TGCCGATCCGCAGCAGCTCGTCGAGCGGGGCGCCCTGCTCGGACGCGGCGCCCACCGCCTTGATCACGAAGAAGTTCCCGGCGACGCCGCGCCGCCCGACCGTGTACGTTGAGTCCTTCACCGCCACGTCGTCGTCGACGAGGAGCGTGCCGATCGTGACCCCGTCGGCCTCGGCCATCTCCTGGCCCATCTCGAAGGCCATCCGGTCACCGGTGTAGTTGTTGATGATGTGCAGCACGCCCTTGGGGGAGGCGAGCAGCTTGCTTGTCTCGTACACGTAGTCCATCGGCGGGGCGGCGAAGACGTCGCCTGGGCACGCGGCGTCCAGCATGCCCTTGCCCACGATCATCACGTGCGCGGGCTCGTGTCCCGACCCGGATCCCTGGATCACGGAGACCTTGTCGTCGCGCGGCGCGTCCGTCCTCATGATCAGGTTGTACTCGGGGACGTAGCGCAGCGTGTCGGAGTTCGCCAGCGCGATGCCCTTGAGCATCTCGGGGACGAATTGTCTCGGGTCATTGACGAATTTCTTCACGACAGTGCCTCCATTGGTCACAGTTCCGCTGAACGCTTCGCCCACTGGTCGGCGAGCGCCTCGAACATGACGGCTACGGCCACGGCACCCGCGTCCAGGGTGCCGATGCTGCGCTCGCCGGTGTACGCGGCACGGCCGCGCTTCGCGAACATCGAGCGGGTGGCTTCGGCCCGCTCGCGCGCGGTGGCCGCTGCCGCCCGCAGCCCTTCCGCCGCGCTTTTTCCGTCCTCGATCGACGCCTCGATGGTGTCCACCGCGGGCTCCAGCGCGTCGAGCAGCGTCTTGTCACCGACGTCCGACTTGCCGCGCGCCTTGATACCGCCGATCGCCGCCCGCAGCATCTCGACGACCTGACCGGGCGACAGCACCTCCGCTGTCCCGGCGGCCGCGCCCGCGCGCAGGAAGGCGGTGCCCCAGATCGGCCCGGAGGTGCCGCCGATGCGGCTGGTGATGACGACGGCGATCTTCTTCAGGAATGTTCCGATGTCGGTGCGGTCGAAGTCGTCCCAGCCCTGCAGGACCAGCTCGAAGCCGCGCGCCATCGAATAGCCGAAGTCCCCGTCGCCCACCACCGCGTCCAGGTCGCCGAAGTACTTCTCGTTGTCCACCGCGACCGTGGCGATCGTGCGCACGACCGCCTCGACGTCGGCGAGGTTCGCTTCGGACATGCGCTCACCCTTTCCTTGCGGTGTCTCCGGTCACGATGGCGAGGTCCGCCAGCGTGACCCAGTCGCCGGGCCGCGCGCCGCTGCGGTTGGCGAGGACGACGGTGCGCTCGCCCCCCGGGTCGCCCAGGGAGGAGACGACGAGCGCCGCCTCGCTGAAGTCCTCGTCCCTGGTGAAGTCGTTGACGGTGATCACGCAAGTCAGGCCGGCCCCCGTCGCGGCCAGCAGCCCGTTGCGCGAGTCCTCGATGACGACAGCATCAGACGCGGGCACCCCGAGCGATCGGAGGGCGAGCAGGTAGATGTCCGGCGCCGGCTTCTTGCGCGGCACCACGTCCCCGGCGAACACGCTGACCGCCCGCGCGCGGGTGGCGCCGACGGCCCGTTCCAGCGTGGCCCGGACGGACGCCTCCGCGGACGTGGAGGCGACCGCCACCGGCCAGCCCGCGGCGAGCGCCTCGCCGACGATCCGGTCGACCCCGGGCCGTGGCGGGATGGCGCCGTCCGCGACCAGGGACAGGTAGATCTCGGTCTTCCTGCGGTGCCAGGCGGCGACGGCGGCCTGCTGGCCGGCGGCGTCGGCGGGCAGCCCGGCGGCCGCCGTGAACTCCGGGGTGAGCAGGCTGGCCATCCGCTCCTTGCCGCCGCCGGTGAGCAGCTTCTCCTTGTACTCGGCGGCGCTCCACCGGACCGGCAGCCCGAACTCCTCGAAGGTCTGGTTGAACGCGACGAGGTGGCCGTAGCGCTCGGTGTCGGCGAGCACACCGTCGCAGTCGAGGATGAGCGTGCTCGTCACCGGAACGTCACCAGGCCCGGCCCACGCTGCCGAACCGCCGCATGTGGCCGGCCGCCATCTCCAGCACCTCGGCGCGCACCGCGGTGAACAGCGACGGCGGGTCCCAGGTGTCGCGGTCCCGCGCCTCGAGCAGGAACGCCAGGTTCGACTTCATGTAGGTGATCTTCAGCGCGGTGGAGATGTTCACCTTGGCGCATCCCCGGCTGATCAGGTCCGTGAACTGGGCGTCCGTCATCCCGGTGCCGCCGTGCAGGGCGATGGGGATGGGCTCCGCCGCCACGATGTCGGAGACGCGCTGCGCGTCCAGGTGGGGCTCGGAACGGTAGACGCCGTGCGCGTTCCCGATCGCCGGCGCGAACACGTCGATCCCCGTTTTCCTGATGAAGTCGAGGGCGACGGGCAGCGACTCCCTGTTCGCCTCCTCGTCGGAGCCGATGTCGTCCTCGACACCGGTGATGGCCTCGATCTCGCCCTCGACGTGCGCGCCGTAGGACCTGGCCTCGGCCACGACGTCGACGGTCAGCCGGAGGTTTTCCGCCACCGGCAGCCGGGAGCCGTCGAACAGCACCGAGTTCCAGCCCTTTCGCAGGCAGTCGCTGATGAACGACCGGTCGGGGCAGTGGTCGAGATGCAGGCTGACCGGGACCTCGATCCCCGCGGTCATCTCCCGCCACATGGCGAACAGCAGGTCGATGCCGATGGACCGCACCGTCTTGACCGATGTCTGGACGATGAGCGGCGAGCGCTCCGCCACGGCGGCGGCGAGGACCGCCTCCATGGTCAGGTCGTTCACCACGTTGATCGCGGCCACGCCGTAGCGGTCGCGGAACGCCCGGTCC
>JBJKRU010000111.1:0-5469 GCA_046704485.1 Candidatus Limnocylindrales bacterium
CGCCCGCCCCGGCTCCACCACCTACGACGAGGCATCGCAGCCGCTCGACCCCTCCTGGGAGGGCGGGGCCTGGTATGGCGCGTCATCAGGCCGCTACTGGACGCTCAACCCCCGCGAGTACGCGGACCCCCGCAAGCACGGCCCCGAGTACCAGGAGCGGGCGAGGCGGGCGGCGAAGGACGAGGGCGCGCGCGAGGCCGACCTAGCACAGGCCGGACCCGCTGACGCCGGGCCAGTCGGCGAGGGCCATGTCGACGCCGCCCCGCCTGAGGCGCCCCAGTCCCCACACGGCCACCCCGAACCGTAGACTCAGGGCCATGCAGCGCCGCCACGACCCCGCCGACATCTCCGCGGCCGCCCAGGAGTACCTCCTCGCCTTGCGGGTGATGGGCTCGGACGGGCGTGTCGCCACGAGCGCCCAGCTGGGCCGCCACGTCGGCGTGAGCACGCAGGCCGCGTCCGAAATGTGCCGGCGGCTTGCCTCCGACGGCCTGCTCGAGCCGGCGACCGGCCGCGGGCTCGCCCTGACGAGCGCCGGCCGTGCTGCCGCCGACGCCATCTTCCGGCGCCACGCGCTGCTCGAGTGGCTGCTCACGTCGGTGATCGGCCTGTCGTGGGCCGACAGCGACGCCGAGGCGGCTCGCCTCCAGGGCGCCCTTTCGCCGCAGGTCGAAGCCCGCCTCGACGAACTCCTGGGCCACCCGGAGACGTGTCCCCACGGCAACCCGATCGACTTGGACGCGGCACTTCGGCGGCCGGCCGGCGTGCCGCTGTCCGAGCTGGAGTCGGGGGCGAGGGCGACGGTCCTGCGGGTCACCGAGGCGGCGGAGGAGGATGCGGGACTGCTCTCGTACCTCGAGGCGCGGGCCCTCGTCCCCGGCGCGCACGTGACAGTGCTGGCTCGCTCCGAGTCGCTGGACTCGCTGACGCTCGACGGGCCGCGCGGCCGCGCGACGCTGGGGCTGCGACCGGCCTCACTGATCCGCATGGTCCCCGGCGAGGCCGACCCGTCCCTGTTCCACGTCGTCCCTGCAAGGGATGGCGGCTGAGGGACCTCGGCGGGACCTCGCCCCGCGAACCATGGCGGACTCAGCTGCGCCTCGCGCGCACTCGCGGCGCGCGACGCCCGTCCGAGGCAGCGGCACGGATGCCCGCGGCAGCGGCACGGATGCCCGCATACTGCTGACTGCGGTGCTACGGGGCCGACTCGCCGCGACTCGTGCGTAACCCGCTCTCCAGCACCGGCGCTGGCGGTGCCGAGGGACGCTTCGCGTCGTAGCACCACCCCGGGCGGTGTCACGGAGATTGCGCGCCACGTGGAGGCGGAGAGTCGCACGGACTGCGCGACGGCCGCGTCGCCCCTTCGGCGCCGCCGCCCCTTGTCGGCCGCGCCGCCCCTTCGGCACCGCCACCCCGGGCGGTGTCACGGAGATTGCGCGCCGCGTGGAGGCGGAGAGTCCCACGGACTGCGCGACGGCCGCGCCGCCCCTTCGGCACTTCCGCCCCTTCGGCACCGCCGCCCCTTGTCGGCCGCGTTGCCCCCGGACACGCCGCGGCCCCGCCATACAATCGGCGCATGCCCTCCGACATCCGCGTCCGGATCGCGCCCAGCCCGACCGGCCCCCTCCACATCGGCACGGCTCGAACCGCGCTGTTCAACTACCTGTTCGCGCGCCACACGGGCGGCACGTTCGTCCTCCGCCTCGAGGACACCGATGTCGCGCGGAGCACCGCCGCGTTCGAGAAGGACATCCTAGACGGCCTCCACTGGCTCGGAATCACCTGGGACGAAGGGCCGGGCGTCGCGGGTGTCGAGGAGGTCGGGCCGTACGCCCCGTACCGCCAGATGCAGCGTCTGGACTCCTACACGCGGGCGGCCGAGGAGCTGCTCGCGAAGGACCTCGCGTACCGCTGCTACTGCACGCCCGACGAGCTGGAGGCTGATCGCAGGCAGCGGGAGGCGGCGAAGCTGCCGCCGGCGTACTCGGGCCGGTGCGCGCACCTCACGGCGGCCGAGCGCGCCGCCAGGGAGGGCGATGGCCGCAGCGGTGCCGTCCGGTTCCGCGTCCGACCGGGCCTCGTGGGGTGGAACGACCTCGTCCGCGCCCGCGTGGAGATCGACACGGCCAACCTCGGCGGCGACTTCGTCATCGTCCGCGCCGACGGCACCCCGCTGTACCACTTCACGGTGGTTGTGGACGACGCGGCGATGCAGATCAGCCACGTGATCCGTGGCGAGGACCACATCAGCAACACCCCCAAGCACATCCTGCTGTTCGAGGCGCTGGGCTACCAGATCCCGACCTTCGGCCACCTGCCGCTCATCCTCAATCCCGACGGGACCAAGATGAGCAAGCGCAAGAGCCAGACCGCCGTGGCCGACTACATCGCGCAGGGGTTCACCCGCGAGGCACTGGTCAACTACTTCGCGTTCCTGGGCTGGTCGCCGGGGACCGACGAGGACGTGATGACCCTCGACGAGATCGCCGACCGGTTCGAGCTCGACAAGGTGCAGAAGGGCGGCGCCCGCTTCGACCGCGAGCGCCTCGAGTGGCTCAACGGCCAGTGGATCCGACGACTCGACGACACCGAGCTCGTCACCCGCCTGCTGCCGTTCACGGAGGCGGCGAAGGTCGCGGGCCAGATCGACCGCGCGCCGTCCGGCGAGGAGGTGCGCGCGCTCCTGCCGATCGTCCGCGAGCGGCTGCCGACGCTGGCGTCGATCACCGACGTCGCGGGCTTCCTGTGGCGCGACCTCGTTCCGAACCCGGCCGCGCTGGTGCCGAAGCGCTGGGACGCCGCCACCACGATCGACGGGCTGACCGTCGCGCGGGAGGTCATCGCCGCCCACGACGCGGTGACCTGGGAGGCCGATGAGCTCGAGCCGCCGCTTCGCCAGCTCGTGGAGGCCCGCGGCTGGAAGGCAGGCGACCTGTTCATGGCGATCCGCATGGCGGTCACCGGGCAGCCGGCCACGCCGCCGCTATTCGACGTCCTCGTGGCGCTCGGTCGGCATCAGACGCTCGCCCGCCTCGACGCGGCGCTCGACGCGCTCCGGGCCGGATGATGCCGCGCCCGAGCGTTGACGCGGCGTGAACCAAGCGTTAACACCTGCGCTCGACGATGGCGGGCGCATGGCACGAACGATCCTCGTCGTGGACGACGAGGCAACGCTCCGGGAGACCCTCGTCGAGGCGCTCGAGCTTGAGGGGTTCCGCGCCGTCCCCGCCGCTGACGGCCGCGAGGCGCTCGCCAAGTTCCGCTCAGAGCAACCCGACCTCGTCCTTCTCGACCTGATGCTCCCCGAGCTCTCGGGTGTGGAGGTGTGTCGCATCCTGCGGTCCGAATCCACGGTGCCGATCGTGATGCTCACCGCTCGCGACAGCGAGGTGGACAAGGTGGTCGGGCTGGAGCTGGGGGCCGACGACTACGTCACCAAGCCCTTCTCGCTGCGCGAGCTCACGGCCCGGATCCGCGGCATCTTCCGTCGCCAGGACCGGCTGGCGGTTCCCGCCCCCGACACCGCTGCTGCCGTCGCGACGCCGTCGCCGGTCGACCTCGGCCGCGTGCGGGTCGACATCGCCGGGCACCGCCTGCTGCGCGACGGCAAACCCGTGCCGGTGAAGCCCAAGGCGTTCGAGCTGCTCGCGTTCCTGCTCCGTAACCCGGGCCAGGTGTTCACGCGCGACCAGCTGCTCGAGCACGTCTGGGGCTACGACTACGCGGGCGAGACGCGGACGGTCGACGTCCACGTGCACTGGCTCCGCGTGGAGATCGAGGCCGACCCGGCGAACCCCGCGCTGCTCCAGACCGTGCGCGGCGTGGGGTACGTGCTCCGACGCGACTGACGCCCCCGGCCCCCGGTTCGCTCGGCGAGTCGGGCCGCCGAGCGACGGGTGCCGGCTCCCCGCGGCCTGCGGCGTCGCGTTCCCCCGTCAGGCCTTGGCGAGGATCCGCTCCATCACCTCGGCCGCGTCCTCGCCGGCGTCGATCGCCTCCTCCAGGATCGAGTACAGGTCGCGGAACTTGATGACCTCGAGCGGGTCGAGACCGTTCTTGAACAGGCGCCCGATCGCGCTCCGTGACAGCTGGTCTGCCTTGTGCTCGAGCTCGTGGACGGTCGCGAGGTGGATGCCCACGTTCTTGCCGGACTCGAGCTTCTGGAGCGCCTCGAGCAGCTGGGCCGCCTCGGCGGACACGATGCTGGCCAGCTCGCGCGCCTCCTCGGTCGGCTGGGCGATGTCGTAGATCTGGAGCGTCTCCGCGGCCGCCTGGATGTTGTCCACCACGTCGTCGAGGTGGTTCATCAGCTCGTGGATGTCCTCGCGGTCCATCGGCGTGGTGAATGAGCGCTCGAGGCGCGCCAGCAGCTCGGCGTCGATCTGGTCGCCGCGCTTCTCGAGCGCCTGGATCTCGGTGATCCGCTCCTCGATCCGGTCGTAGGAGGCGACCAGCTCCTCGAGGCGTCGAGCCGCCTCGAGCAGGTTCTCGCCGTCTTCGACAAACAGGTCGTAGAACTTCTCGTCGCGTGGGATCAGGCGGACCATGCGGTGCCTCCGGTTGCGGTCTGGCGAGGTGCGGGTGGAGTGCGGTTCATGTGAGCCCCGCCGTGGTGGACACGGCATTGAGCACCACCCACGAGATGGCGCCGGCGACACCGGCCGCGGGCAGGGTGAGGACCCAGGCGACGAGGATGCGCCGCGCAACCCCCCAGCGGACGCCGCGGAGGCCCTTGCTGGCGCCCACGCCCATGATCGCGCTCGAGATGACGTGGGTCGTGGACACCGGCATGCCCAGATGGGCGGCGCCCAGGATGACCGACGCGGCGGTCGTCTCGGCGGCGAAGCCGTGGATCGGCTCGAGCTCGACAACGCGCTGGCCCATGGTGTGGATGATCCGCCAGCCGCCCACGGCCGTGCCCAGCGACATGGCCGTGGCCGCGATCACGATGACCCAGACCGGGACGTCGGTCGTGCTGACCACGCCGGCCGAGAACAGGGCGAGCGTGATGATGCCCATCGTCTTCTGGGCGTCGTTGCTGCCGTGGGCGAAGGCCATGTACCCGGCTGACAGCACCTGCAGCCGCCGGAAGGCTCGGCCCAGCGGCTTCCGCGCGGCGTTCCGGAAGATCCAGGTCAGGGCCACCATGAGGATGAACGCGCCGATGAAGCCGAGGATCGGCGAGCTGACGAGCGGGACGATCACCTTGCTGGCGACGCCGTCCCACTTCACCGAGCCCGTGCCGACCGCCGTCATTGTGGAGCCCACCAGGCCGCCGATCAGGGCGTGCGACGACGAGCTCGGCAGTCCCAGCCACCAGGTGATGAGGTTCCAGGCGATCGCGCCCAGCAGGGCCGACGCGACGATCACCTGCGTCGTCGTCTTCTCGTCGACGAGTCCGGCCCCGATCGTCTTGGCGACCGCCGTGCCCGCGAAGGCGCCGAAGAAGTTGAAGAACGCCGCCATCAG
>JBJKRU010000112.1:0-6189 GCA_046704485.1 Candidatus Limnocylindrales bacterium
GCCTCGATCGTGGCCGCGCTGCGGGCGCTCGAGGGGTACGTCCAGGACGAGGCGGCCGTGGGTCGCGAGGGCGAGGCTCCGTCGGTGACGATCCTCGCCCGCGGCGGCGGGTCGCCCGAGGACCTCTGGGCGTTCAACGACGAGCGCGTCGTGCGGGCGGTGGCTTCGCACCTCCTGCCGGTGGTGGCCGGCATCGGGCACGAGACGGACGTGTCGCTGACCGACTTCGCCGCGGACGTCCGGGCGCCCACCCCTTCGGCCGCTGCGGAGCTCATCGTCCCGGACCGGCTCGAGGTGGGAGCGGCCGCCCGTGCGCTGGGGCGGCGGGCAGACGCCGCCGCCTCGCGGCGGACGCAGTCCGTCCGGCGTTCGCTGGACGCTGAAGGGCGCGTCCTCGGCCGGGTGGAGCCGTCGGCGCAGCTCGCGGCGAGGCGGGAGCGCGTCGGCCTCGCGCTCGACCGCGCCAGCCGGGCGGTCGAGGGGCGGATCGCGGCGGACCGGCGCCGGGTGGATCTGCTGGCCGCCATCCCTGCCCGCATCGCGGAGGCGAGGCTGGGGTCCGCCGCCGCATCGCTTGCCGCCCTCGCCGCATCGCTGGCCGCCCTCGACCCCAGCGCCACGCTGGGGCGCGGGTACGCGATCGTCAGGCGGCTGGCGGACGGGATGGTCCTCCGGGACCCGCGAGACGCCCCGGCGGGGGAGCGGCTGGACATCGCGCTGGCCGCCGGCCGGCTCGACGCGACGAGCGACGGGCCCGCCCGCCAGGGGGGCGGGCGGCGGTGATCGAACTGGGCGCGTACGTGCTGGCCGTGGCCGTCGTTCTCGTGATCGGGATCCGGCTCGGTATGATTCTGGCCGGCCGGATCGACCGGCACCTGGCGCCCCCGGATGCGGCGGTCCAGCCGGCGCCCCATGAGGAGCAACCGTGACCGAGCCAATCGACGCGGGGGCGGACCCCGAGTCCCTCAGCTTCGATGAGGCGTTCGCCGAGCTAGGGCGCGTGGTGGCGGCGCTCGAGGCCGGGAACCAGACGCTCGAGGAGACGATCGCCGCCTATGAGCGGGCGGTCGCGCTGCAGGGCCGATGTGAACGGCTGCTGTCGTCCGCCGAGCTGCGCGTCTCGCAGTTGATGGCCCGCGCGGACGGCACCATGGCCGTCACGGATGCGGCGGCTGAGGAGTCTGCCGGCTAGCGCCGTTCGGAGCGTCCGCGAAACAACCTGCTACCATCCGCTATCAATAAAGCCGGCAGAGCTCGCGCTCGACGGCTGTTGGTCGTGTCCCTGCAGCAAGGAGCCCCGTAGCGTGTCGATCCTCGAGGTCCTGACGGGGCCTGCCGACCTGCGGGGACTGTCGGACGAGCAGCTCGACCGGCTGGCGACGGAGATCCGCGAGACGATCATCCGGACCGTCGCCTCGACTGGGGGCCATCTCGGCTCCTCGCTCGGGGTGGTCGAGATCACGCTCGCGCTGCACCGGCTGCTCGAGTCGCCACGAGACAAGATCGTCTGGGACACCGGCCACCAGGCCTACGCCCACAAGCTCCTCACCGGGCGGCTCGGGCGGTTCGACACGCTCCGCAAGCTCGGTGGCGTCGGCGGTTTCCCGCGGCGTGCTGAGTCGGACCACGATGTGATGGACGGCGGCCACGCGGGGACCGGCCTGTCCATCGCCGAGGGGCTCGCGACGGCGCGCGACATGCGCCACTCCATGGAGCGGGTCGCCGTGGTGGTGGGCGACGCGGCCCTCATGTCGGGCCTCAGCCTCGAGGCCCTCAACGACATCGGGCACCGGCAGACGCAGATGCTCATCGTGCTCAACGACAACGAGATGTCGATCAGCCCCGCGGTGGGCGCGATCAGCAAGTACCTCTCGGAGATCAAGCTCTCGTCCGCGTGGCGCCAAGGCCGGACCGCGTACGACACCGTCACCGAGCGGATCCCGATGGTCGGCCCCCGGGCGCTGGAGCTGTCGAGGCGCGTGCGCCAGTCGGTGATCTCGCTGGCCCAGCCAGGTCAGCTGTTCGAGGACCTCGGCATCACCTACATCGGCGTGATGCCCGGTCACGACCGCGCCTTCCTCGAGGAGACGTTCCGGCGGGCGCTGACCCTCGATGAGCCGGTCCTGGTTCACGTCCGCACGCGCAAGGGCAAGGGCTACAAGCCCGCGGAGAACGACCAGGTCTCCTTCCACGGCGCGGCGCTGCCCCCGATGGACATCGCGGACGCGGAGGCGGGAGCCGGCCCCTCGTCCTCGGTCATGGCCGACCGGCGGGGCGTGACGCACGCAGCGGCGGACCGCCCGCCCGTCCAGACGGCCCCGGCCGATGGCACGGGTGACGACGACGAGTCTGGCGAGACGTCGACGCGGCCGGCGGCGGAGCTCCCGAAGGTGCCCAACTACACCTCGTTCTTCGCGCGCGAGCTGGTGGAGCTGGGCGCCAAGGACCGGCGGATCGTGGCGATCACCGCCGGGATGCCCACGGGCACGGGGCTCAGCAGGTTCCAGGCCGAGTACCCGGACCGGTTCATCGATGTCGGCATCGCCGAGCAGCATGCGGTCACCCTGGCGACGGGACTCGCCTTGGGCGGCATGCGGCCCGTGGTGGCCCTGTACTCGACATTCCTCCAGCGTGCGTTCGACCAGACCGTGCACGACGTGTGCCAGAACGACGCGCCCGTCCTGCTCGCGGTCGACCGGGCAGGGCTGGTGGGGGAGGACGGCACGAGCCACCAGGGCATGTTCACGCTGCCCGCGCAGCGGATGCTGCCGAACCTCGTGATCGCGAGCCCGAAGGACGAGCAGGAGCTCCGGTCCCTGCTCCGGACCGCACTCGCGCAGGACCACCCGTTCGCCCTCCACTATCCGCGCGATCCCGGAGTCGGGGCGCCCGAGCGCGAGCCCGAGGCCCTTCCGGTCGGCCGCGGCGAAGTGCTCCGTGAGGGCCGCGACCTGCTGCTGGTGGGGTTCGGCCCGATCACGATGCGGGCCATGGCGGTCGCCGACCAGCTGGCGGAGCGCGGGTGGTCCGCGGGGGTCGTGAACGCCCGCTACGCCAAGCCCCTCGACCGCCAGCTCATCCTCGAGCAATCGCGCGGCAAGCGGCTGGTCGTGACGCTCGAGGAGAGCGTCGTGACCGGCGGCTTCGGGAGCGGGGTGCTGGAGGCGTTCGAGGAGGCGCGGGCCGCCGACGCCGCCTACCGCGACACCCGGGTGAAGGTCATCGGCCTCCCGGCTGGGCGGTTCGTGGACCACGGATCGGTTGTCGACCTGCGCCGCCTGCTCCGGATCGACGTGCCGGGGATCACCGCCCAGGTGGTCGAGGCGCTCGAGCTCGCCGGCGTGTCCGCAACCTCGAAAGAGCCGCGCTGACGCCTCTGCGCGGGTGATGCGCGGGTTGAGCGGCGTGTGCCACCATTGGGCCATGCCGACCGCCTCAGCCAAGCGCCAGCGTCTGGACCAGCTGCTCGTGGAGCGGCGTCTGGCGTCGACGCGCACGCAGGCGCAGGCCCTCGTCCTGGCGGGCAAGGTCCGGGTCGGGGCGGGCGACGCCGCCCGCCACGACCTCAAGGCGGGTGACCTCGTCGAGCGGAGCGCGACGGTGACCGTGGCGCAGGGCGAGAGGTGGGCGAGCAGGGGCGCCCACAAGCTGCTGGCCGGCCTCGACGCGTTCGAGGTCGACCCGGCAGGCCGCGTCGCTGTCGACGTCGGAGCCTCGACCGGCGGGTTCACGGACGTGCTGCTCGCCCGCGGGGCGGCGCGCGTCTACGCGATCGACGTCGGCCACGGCCAGCTGGCGGAGCGGCTCCGGCATGACAGGCGCGTGGTCAGCATGGAACGGGTCAACGCCCGCACGCTGACGGCGAAGACGCTTCCCGAGCTCGTGGACCTCGCGGTTGTCGACGTGTCGTTCATCTCGCTCGGGCTGGTGCTCGGCCCCGTGCGGGCCACGCTCCGGGACGGCAGCGGCCCCATCGTCGCGCTGGTCAAGCCGCAGTTCGAGGCGGGCCGCGCGGATGCCAGGGGAGGCGTGGTCCGCGACCCGGACGTGCACCGCCGCGTGCTTCGCGAGGTGGCGGCCAAGGCCGCATCCCTCGGCATCGGCATGTGCGGCGTCATCGCCTCGCCGATCCTCGGGCCAGAGGGGAACCGCGCGTTCATGTGCCACCTTGCCGCCGGGCCGGCCCGTGCGGACCTGGAGCTGCGGATCGACGAGGCCGTCGCAGCCGCGTGGAAAGGCGCCCCATGAGCACCCCGCGGATCGGCTTCGCCTTCAACCCCACCAACGAGGCGGCGCTCGGGCTGCGGGACCGGGCGGTGGCGTGGTGCCAGACGGGGGGTGTGGACCACTGGTCCGCCCCGGCGGGCGACTACGCGACGCTCCACCGAGAGCTGCCCAGCACCGACGTCCTGGTCGTCCTCGGCGGCGACGGCACCTTCCTGCGGGCTGCCCAAGCGGTAGCGGTCGACGACGTGCCGCTGCTGGGCGTCAACCTCGGCAAGGTCGGCCTCCTGTCCAAGGCCGAGCAGCAGGAGCTTGAGCCGGTCCTGCTCCAGCTGGTGGAGGGCGACTTCGCCGTGGGCGAGCGCATGGCCCTCGCCGGTTCGATCCTGCCCGGCGGACGGCCCTCCACGGAGACGTTCGCCGCGCTCAACGACATCGTGGTCGCCCGCGGCGCGCTGGCACGCGTGGTGCGCCTCGACGTGTCCATCGACGAGTCACACCTGGCCACGTTCGTGGCCGACGGCCTAGTGGTGGCGAGCCCCACCGGGTCAACGGGATACAGCTTCTCGGCCGGGGGCCCGATCCTCGACCCGCAGAGCCGCAACCTGGTCGTCACGCCCATCGCCGGCTACCTGTCGGCCATCCGTTCGGTCGTCGTCTCGCCGCGCCAGGTGGTCCGCTGCCGCGTCGTGGACGCCCTCGAGGCGCTCATGTCCATCGACGGCCGCGAGGACCGCAGGCTCGCCGTCGGCGACGTGGTGGAGGTGCGCGCCCTCGACCGCCCGATCCGGTTCGTCGAGCCCACGGGCGCCCTGCCGTTCTGGGACCTGCTGCGGACCAAGGTCGAGCTGCTGCCCTCCTGACGATGCGCACCGAGCCCACTCCTGGCCGGCCGGGCCGGCTGATCGAGCTGACGGTCGAGGACCTGGCGCTGATCGACCGACTTCGGCTGGCGCTCGAGCCCGGGCTCAACGTGCTCACCGGCGAGACCGGCGCGGGCAAGAGCCTGCTGATCGACGCGCTGGGGCTGGCGCTTGGCGCCCGCGCGGACTCCAGCCTCGTGCGGCACGGCGCCGACCTCGCGCGTGTCGAGGCGCTGTTCGACCGCCTGCCCGAGCCGTTGATCGCGGCCCGCGAGGTGGCCGCGAGCGGCAGGTCCACAGCCCGTCTCGACGACGCGGCCGTGACGGCGGGCCGGCTGTCGCAGGTGGTGGCGCCGCTCGTGGAGATCCACGGCCAGCACGACCAGCAGCGCCTGCTCGACGAGGACTGGCAGCGAGACCTCCTCGACGCCTACGGCGGCCACGAGGCCGGGCGCGCTCGGGTCGCGGAAGCCGTGGACGCGTGGCGCGCCAACCGCGCCGCGATGGACGGGCTCGCGATGGACCCGCGCGAGCTCCTGCGCCGGATCGACCTGCTCGAGCACGAGGCGGGCGAGATCGCGGCCGCCGGCCTGCGGGCGGGCGAGGCCGACGAGATCACGACGCAGCTGGCCGCCGCGCAGCACGCCGAGACCATCCTCGCGGGAGCATCGGGCGTCCGCGAGCTCCTGCTGGCCGAGGGCGCGGGCGCCCGGGAGAGGGTGGCCCGGGCCGGACACGACCTGCGGAGCCTCGCGCGGCTCGACGAGCGCTGGTCGCCGCTGGCGGACCGGCTGGCCGGCCTCGAGGCGGAGCTCGAGGACGCGGCCGCGGAGGTGCGGAACCTCGCCGACACCGTGGACCACGACCCTGCAAGCCTCGCGCGCCTGGAGGACCGCCTCGGGGAGATCCACCGGCTCCTGCGCCGGTACGGCGACGACGAGGCAACGGTGATCGGGCATGGGGCCCGGGCGGCTGACGAGGTCGCCCGCCTGCGGGGCCTCGAGGACGAGCGGGCGCGGCGGCAGGCCGACGACGGCGCGCTGCTGCTGGCGGTGGCCGATGCCGCGGCGTCGCTCTCGATCCGCCGGGCGCGGACCGCGGT
>JBJKRU010000113.1:0-8370 GCA_046704485.1 Candidatus Limnocylindrales bacterium
GTCCGGGACACGCATGCCTTTCTGGCCAGGACCGTTGGGGTGCCCGAGGAAGACGTCGCCTTCCGCACCGCCGGCTTCAACCACCAGTGCTTCGTCCTGCGGTTCCGCCACCGCGGCACCGGTGAGGACCTCTACCCGCGGCTCCGGGAGGTGGTCGAGGCCGATCCTGAAGGGCAGGGCAGACGGGCGCGCGCGGAGATCTTCCGGCGTTTTGGCTACTTCCCCACCGAGTCCAGCGAGCATTCGAGCGAGTACGTCCCCTGGTTCCTCCACCACGACGACCAGGTCGAGCAGTTCCGGTGCGAGATCGACGAGTACGTGCGCCGCAGCGAGCGGAACCTCGAGGACTGGGAGCAGACCAAGGCGGCCCTGGACGCCGGCCAGGAGCTGGAGGTCGAGCCTGCCTCCGAGCTCGCTTCCGAGATCATCCACTCGCTCGAGACCGGCGCCGCCCGTGAGATCTACACGAACGTGCGGAACGGCGGGCTGATCGACGGGCTTCCCGGCAACGCCTGTGTGGAGGTGCCGACCCTGGTCGACAAGACCGGCGTCCAGCCCACGCGGGTCGGGGCCCTCCCCCCGCAGTGCCTCGCCCTGAACCGGACCTTCCTGAACGTGGTGGAACTCACGGTGCGCGCGGTGCTGGAGAAGCGGCGCAGCCTGGTCTACCAGGCCGCGCTGGTCGACCCGAACACGGCGGCCACGCTGACGACTCAGCAGATCGTGACGATGTGCGACGACCTGATCGAGGCTCACGGGTCGCTGATGCCTGAGGGCATCCGCAACGACAGCTGAACGGGACCGCAGACGCAGGCATGACCGTCCACGCTCCTGACCTTCTGGAGGCGCCCGCGCCCGGGCGGGTGCTGGGCCGCTCCGTGCTCCGCAGCGAGGATCGCGCGCTGCTCACCGGCGCCGCCCGGTACACCGACGACGTCCCCTGCGAGGGGGCGCTGCACGCAGTGTTCGTCCGGTCCCCGATCGCACACGCGCTCATCCGGTCGGCTGATGCGGACGAGGCGCGCGCGATGCCCGGTGTCGTCGGGGTGTTCACCGCCGAGGACATGGGCGGGCTGCGCATGCCCCCCGTCGAGGACAGTCCCGAGGTGTTTGCCCGGCCGCTGCTCGCCATCGGCCGGGTCCGGTTCGTCGGCGAGCCGGTGGCCGTGGTGGTTGCGCGGACGAGAGCGCAGGCCATGGACGCCGCCGACGCCGTCGCCGTCGACTACGAGGCGCTCGCCCCGGTGATCGATCCCGAGGCGGCGCTGGCGCCCGGCGCGCCGGTCCTGTTCCAGGCCCACGGCTCCAACCTCGCGATCCGCATCGACGATGTCGCCGAGGACCCGAACGCTCTTGAGGGCGCCGAGATCGTCGTGCGGGCACGGTTCGTGAACCAGCGAGTGGCGCCGGTCCCGATGGAGCCCAACGGCGCTCTCGCCATCGCCGGCGTGGCCGGCGCTGAGCCGTTGGTGACGCTGTGGGCCTCGGTGCAGGCGCCCCACGACGCCCGCCGCATCGTCGCCGAGGTTCTGGGGCTGGACCCGGTTCAGGTGCGCGTCCGCACCGCGACGGTGGGCGGCGGGTTCGGCGGGAAGATCCCGACCTACCCCGAGCATGTCGTGGTCGCGTGGCTCGCCCGGCACATGGGAAGCGCGGTGCGCTGGGCGGAGACGCGCAGCGAAAACATGGTCGCGATGACGCACGGCCGCGGGCAGGTGCAGCACGTTGAGCTGGGCGCCACCCTGGACGGGCGGGTGCTCGGCCTCCGGGCCTTCCTGATCCAGGACATCGGCGCGTACGCCAGCGAGGCCGCAACCCTGCCGCAGCTGACCGGCCTGATGGCCTCAGGCCCGTACCGGATCCCCCGGATCGACTTCCACGCGGTCGCGGCCGTGACCACCACCACCCCCGTGGGCGCCTACCGGGGAGCGGGCCGGCCGGAGGCAACGTTCCTGCTGGAACGCGCGCTCGACATGCTGGCGGCCGAGCTCGGAATCGATCCGGCGGAGATCCGCCGGCGCAACTTCATCCCGCCCGGGGCGTTCCCCTACCGCACCCCGACCGGCGCCAACTACGACAGCGGGGACCTGGGCCGGGCCCTCGAGATCGCGCTCCGCGCGGCGGGGTACTCCGGCCTGCGCCAGGAACAGGCGGCGCGCGCCGGCCGGGGGGATACGTGGCAGCACGGCATCGGCATCGGCAGCTACGTGGAGGTCACAGGCTGGGGGAGCGAGTTCGCCTCGGTGGAGGCCAGCGACCAGGGCAGGTTCACCGTCCTGACCGGGACCAGCCCGCACGGGCAGGGGCACGAGACCGCGTGGGCGCAGATCGTGGCCGACACTCTCGGGGTGTCGTTCGATGCGGTCACGGTCCGCCACTCGGACACGCTGTTCGTGCCGCGCGGCGGGGGGACGATGGGGTCGCGGTCCCTCCAGGTCGGCGGGTCGGCGGTGTTTCGCGCCTCGGCGGCGCTGCTGGACAAGGCACGGCGGCTGGCGGCCCATCTGCTCGCGGTGGACGAGAGCGACGTGCGCCGCTTCGATGGCCGGATCGGCGTCCAGGCAGCCCCGGGGCTGTCGCTGTCCTGGGGCGAGCTCGCGGTCGCCGCGGCGGACCCGTCATCTCTCCCGCCCGGCATGGAGACGGGGCTGCGGGCGCAGACCGACTTCGAGATGGAGGATTCGACGTATCCGTCCGGCGTCCACGTCGCGGTGGTGGAGGTGGACACCGAGACGGGGAAGGCCAAGCTGATCCGCCATGTCGCAGTGGACGACTGCGGGCACCGCGTCAACCCGATGCTGGTCGAGGGGCAGATCCACGGGGGGATCGCGCAGGGCGCCGCCCAGGCGCTGTTCGAGTCCGTCGTCTACGACGAGGCGGGCAATCCCCAGACGTCCAGTCTCGCCACGTACGCGATACCGAGCGCGGCGGACCTCCCCGCGTTCGTCACCGTCCCGCTGACGACTCCCACCGACCGGAACCCACTGCAGGCGAAGGGCGTTGGCGAGGGGGGAACCATCGGGGCGGGGCCCGCGGTCCAGAACGCGGTGATCGATGCGCTGTCCCACCTCGGTGTCCGCCACATCGACATGCCGATGACCCCGGACCGGGTCTGGCAGGCCATCAGTGATGCGCGGCGGGGCGTGCCGGGCGGCCACGAGAAAGGAGGATGGAATGGAACGGCCGGACCTGAACGGCCTGATAGCGGCGATCGTCACGCCGATGCGGAGGGACCTGTCGATCGACGAGGAGTCCCTCCGAAGATACGTTGACTGGCTCGTCAGCCAGGGCATTCGCGGGCTGGCCGTGAACGTGGACACGGGCGAGGGGCCTCACCTGTTCCCGGAGGAGCGCCTGCAGGTTCTGGAGGTCGTGGTCGAGGAGGTCGGTGGCCGGGCTCTCGTGGTCGCCGGGCTCGCGGCTTCGTTTACCGAACAGGCCCGCCGGATTGCCGCCGACACCGCCCGGGCGGGAGCCGACGCCCTGCTCGTCTTTCCCATCTCCGCATACCAGGGCGAGCCGCTGGACCCCGAGATTCCCGCCTCGTACCACCGTGCGGTGGCCGAGGCCTCCGGCCTTCCGCTCATCGCCTTCCAGCTCCAGCCCGCGCTGGGCGGGGTGAACTTCTCAGCCGAGACCATCGAGCGCATCATGAGCGTCGATGGCGTGGTGGCCATCAAGGAGGCGTCTTTTGACGCGAAGCGGTTCGTGGAGACCGCGAGGCTGGTGACGTCCCTGCCGTCGGCCCCCACCGTCCTGAACGGCAATGACAACTTCCTGCTCGAGGCGTATCTGCTCGGCGCCGAGGGGGCGCTGCTCGGCTTCGGCACGCTCGCCGCACGCGAGCAGGTCCAGATGCACCGGGCCGTGCGCGACCACGATCTGCCCCGTGCGTTCGAGCTCCGCGGCATGCTCCAGCCCTTGTGCGATGCGATCTTCGCCCCGCCCGTCCGCGACTACCGCGCCCGCATCAAGCACGCGCTCACGCGCCTGGGGGTCATCGACGAAGCGCACGTCCGGCCGCCGTTGCGGCCGCTGTCCAGAGATGCCTGTGACCTCGTGGACAGCGCGCTCAAGGAAGCAGGGCTCCGCTAGTGGGCCTGCGGGGAGTGGGCGTGTTCCTGCCCACGTTCGCCGGGGCCGGCGGGCGCACCGGGGAAGAGCTGGTGGCGTTCGCCCGGCGCGCCGAGGACCTGGGGTTTGACTCCGTATGGGCGACCGATCACCTGCTCCACCAGAGCAGGTTCTATGCGGTCCCGTGGCTCGACCCGATCGTCTCGCTTACGTACGTGGCGGCAACGACATCGCGGCTGCGCTTGGGCACCTCGGTGCTCGTTCTGCCGACCCGCCAGCCGGTCGTCCTCGCCAAGCAGGTGGCCACGCTCCAGGCCCTCGCCGATGAGCGCTTCATCCTTGGCGCGGGAACGGGCTGGGATGACCGGGAGTTCCAGGCCGTCGGACAGCGACGAGCGGAGCGGGGCGGGCGGACCGACGAGTCGATCGAGATCCTGCGCCGGCTGCTCGCGGGCGAGTCGGTGACGCACCAGGGCCGGTTCTACCAGCTGCAGGACGTGGCGGTTGGCCCGGCGATGCGCTCGCCGCTGTGCCTGTGGAGCGCGGGCGGCCGGCAACTGCCGCACGCCGCCTCCCCGGAGCGGCCCGTCCTGGCGCCCGCGGTTCTGCGGCGGATCGTCGCCTCGGACGGGTGGATCGCGCGGGCGACGGCCCTTCCGGCGCAGATCTCCGAGGACCTCGCCGAGATCCGCCCAGCGCTGAAGGCGGCGGGCCGCGACCTGGACGCGTTCACGGTCGCGCATGAGAACTTCCTCCATCTCGTTCCCACCCAGGACCGTGAGCAGGCCGTCGCCGAGCAGCGGCGCGCCTACGCGACGATCATGGGAGGCGGCAGGCCCTTTGAGTATTTCGAGCAGGTGTATCTGACGGGCACGCCCGCCGAGATCGTGGAGAAGCTCCGGGCGCGGATCGCCATCGGCGTCGAATACCTGATCCTCCACACCCTGCAGCCATCGACGGCCCAGCTGGATCTATGGGCGGAGCACGTCCTGCCCCACCTGGAGGTCTGATGACGAAGATCGTGCTCAACGGGGCCGGCAGCGTCGAGTTCACCAAGGAGCTGCTGGCTGACATCCTCGGGTTCGAAGACCTCGCCGGGTCCACGATCGCGCTGTTCGACGTGAACGGCGAACGTCTCGAAACCGCCGAGGCCATCGCGCGCTGGACCGTGACGGCGCTGGGCGTGCCCGCCACGATTGAGCCGCATCTGGACCGCCGGGCGGCGCTCGATGGGGCGGATCACGTGATCAGCATGATCCGGGTCGGTGGGCACGAGGGACTGAGGCTCGACTTCGAGATCCCCGGGCGCCACGGCGTGCGACAGACGATGGCGGACACGATGGGCATCGGAAGCATCTTCCGGGCCCTCTGCACGATCCCGGCGCTGCTTGACCTGGCGCGAGACGTGCGCGAGGTCGCGCCCGGCGCCTGGGTCTACAACTACACCAACCCGATGGCGGCGCTGATTTGGGCGATCTACGCGGGGACCGCCCACCAGCGTGTGGTCGGTGTTTGCATGTCGCCGGAGAACACCGCCCAGCAGCTCGCGGAGCTCGTCGACGTCCCCTTCGAAGAGATCGCCTACCTCGCCGGCGGGATCAATCACCAGTCGTGGATCCTCCAGCTGGAGCACGGCGGGCAGGACCTCTATCCGCGGCTTCGGCAGATCGTGCAGGACGACCCCGAGGGGCTCGGACGGCGCGTCCGCGTGGAGATGTTCAAACGGTTTGGCTACTTTCCGACGGAGTCAAGCGAGCACAACGCGGACCTCGTGCCCTGGTTCCTTCCCCATGAGGACCAGGTCCGCCGTTTCCGGATCCCGGTGAACGAGTACCTGCATCGCAGTGAGCGGAACCTCGACTCCTACGCGGAGACCCGGCGCAAGCTACGGGCCGGCGAGCCGCTGGGGCTCGAGCGCGGCCCCGAATACGCCCCGCAGATCATCCACTCCATCGAGACGGGGACCCCCCGGATGGTCTACGGCAACGTCCGCAACGGCGGCTCGATCGCCAACCTGCCGGAGGACTGCTGCGTCGAAGTGCCGTGCCTGGTGGACCGGGCGGGGGTCCAGCCCACCCACGTAGGCAGCCTGCCGCCGCAGCTCGCCGCGCTCAACCGCCTGTATCTGAACGTCTGCGAGCTGACCGTGCGGGCCGCGCTCGAGGAGCGCCGGGACCTGGTGTACCAGGCGGCGCTCCTCGACCCCAGCACGGCGGCCACGCTGCCCATCGACGAGATCATCCGCGTATGCGACGAGCTGATCGGCGCGCACGGGGACCGGATCCCGGCCGGGATCCGCGGCGGCTGAGCCGTCTGGTCGCCCGGCCGGAAAGAGCCGCCTGGCCCGCTACCCGCCGGCCGCGCCGGGCACGTTCAGGATCGTGTCCGCCTGCTGCGCCGCCTGATTGAGGGCGGCCGCCGGGGCGGCCCGGCCGAGGAGCACCGCCGCGATGCTGTTGCCGAGGGCGTTGACGACGCGCGGCCACTGCGGCAGCGTGGGCATCGCCTCCTTGGCGTTCACCAGATTCGCGGCCATCGGCCCGATCCCCGGCCACTTCTTCAGGTACTCCTGGTAACCCGGCAGCTTGAGGATGGACGGCCGGATCGGGAGCGAGCCGGACCCGATCGACCACGCCAGCTCCTGCTTCGGCGCCGTCAGCCACTCCAAGAACTTGATGGACGCGGCCACCTGCGCGGGGCCGTTGTTGAAGATGACCCAGTTGTCGGGCCCGGACACGGTCTGGTGGTTGGTGCTCACCGCTGGCAGCGGCACGTCCGCCCAGTCGACCTTCGCCTGGTTGAGCACCGGCACCTCCCACGGTCCGCTGACGAACATCGCCAGATGCCCGCTCGTGAACAACGGTTCGGCCTTGCTTGCCGTCGGGTCCAGGTACACCGAGTGGTCGACGGTCGCCATCTGCTGCCACAGCGTTAGGTTCGCTACCCCGGCCGGCGAGTTGAACAACGCCTTCTTGTGGTCGGGCGAGAGGATCTGCCCGCCGCGCTGCCAGAGCCCGGGGAAGAACCGCCAGGACGTGTCGAGCAGGTCCCCGCCGATCGGGTAATTAACGCCGTAGATGTGCTGGGCCGGATTGGTCAGCTTCTTCGCGATGGCGCGGAACTGATCCCAGGTCCAGTTGGGGGACGGATCGGGGACCCCGGCCGCGGCGAAAATCTTCTTGTTGTAGATCACCGACAGGTTGTCGATGAGGGCCGGGAACCCGATGACCTTGCCTCCGGGCGACACGATCTGCTGTGATGCCGGGTAGAAGTCGTTCCAGCCGTATCCCGGCGTGTGAATGATGTTCGCCAGGTTCACGGTCTTGCCGCTCTGGGCGATGTTCGCGGCGTAGGACCCGTAGATGTAGGCGATGTCGGGAGCGGTCCCGGCCGCGAGCGCCGTCGTGACCTTGGGGAGAAGATCTCCGGTGGAGGTCCCCCCGGAGCTCGCCTGGACGACGATGTTCGGGTGCGTGGCGTTGAATTCGCTGGCGAGCCCGTTTATCACCTGTGTGGTGGGCGGGGTCTGTGCGGTCCAGAACTGGAGGGTGACCTTCCCAGTTGAGCTGCTTCCCGAGGGGCTCGAGCTCGAGCCCGAGCACGCGGCCAGCGCCAGGGCCAGGGCCGCGATTCCCGCCAGCACCATTCGTCTCATACTGGTCTCCTTATTTCGTCAGCCCGGCGCCGCCGGTCATCCCTTGACGGCGCCGGTGATCGCCTGGACGAACCGGCGCTGGCCGACAAGGAACACAAGCAGCACCGGCACCGTGGTCAAGGTGGTGCCGGCCATGATGGCCGACCAATGGGTTATGTGTTCACCCTGGAACGTGGTGAGGCCCACTTGCACGGTGAACGTTCGACTGGATGTGATCGCGATCAGCGGCCAGAACAGGTCGTTCCATGCGTAGATGAACGTGATGATGCCGAGGGCGGCGAGGGCCGGCCTCGCGAGCGGTAGCACGATCTTCCAGAAGACCTGCAGGCGGCTGCACCCGTCGATGCGCCCGGCCTCCTCGAGCTCTCTCGGGAACGACTGGAAGAACGAGTACATGAGGTAGATGCCCAGCGCGGATGTCAGCTGCGGCACGATGAGCGCCCCGAGCGTGTTGATGAGCCCGATGTCATGGAAGATCACAAAGGTGGGGATCACCGTGAGCTGGAAGGGAATGAGGGCCGTCGCGAGCAGCAGGATCAGCATCACGGTGGACCCCCGGAACTGGATGCGCGCGAACGCGTAGCCGGCCAGGCTGCACAGGATCAGCTGGGCGAGAACCGCGGCGCCGGAGACGATCAGGC
>JBJKRU010000114.1:0-15094 GCA_046704485.1 Candidatus Limnocylindrales bacterium
ACGGTGAGCCGCGCCCCTGCCGATACCACGAGGGACTCGGGCACGACGATCCATGGTGCGTCCGTGCCACTGCCGGACCAGGTGTACGAGCCGAGCCGTCCCCCGGCGGAGGCTCCGGCGGTCCCGCCGGCCAGCGTGCCGGGGGGCGGCTCGTCCGCCAGGGCCGGCGCGGCGGTCGCCGGCATGTTCGAGGCGCTGGCGTCCGGAGTCGACATCGACCCCGTCGGCGCGGTCGCGCTGGCGGGGGCCACGCCGCCCGGCACCGCGGTCATCGTGTCCGGCGAGCTCGGCGGACTGGCCGGGACCAGCGTGCCCGTCGCTGGCCCCGTGCACGCGGCGAGGGCGGCCGCCAGGGCCGCGGCAGCGCCGAGCTGGGCGACCCGATGCCGAACGCTCACCGTACGCTGCCCCGCTGGTCTGAGTCGGCTGGGCTCGCCCGCTGCTGGCACGGCGAGGTGTAGCAGGCGACGCTGACGGTGACGGACGAGGATGTCGACGCTCGGACGCCCTCGGCAGACGGCTTGCGGAACACGGCCCGGAAGGCCTGCGTCCGGCTCGGCGCCCAGACGGTCCGGTAGGTGCCCTGGGTGCTCCCCGCGGACATCGTGGTCAGGTCCGCCCAGGTGGTGCCCGTCAGCGCCTGGAGGACTACGACGCGGCCGGCCATCGGATTGCCCGCCAGGCGCCCACTGCCCGCGCTCTTGAGGGTGGCGGTGAACGTCACCGCTGTGCCCAGCTTGGCGGTCGTCGACGAGACCGCCAGGGTCAGGCTCGTCGGGACGTCGAGACAGGTGGAGTAGAGGGTGGTCCAGGCGGCAACGTCGTAGACCTGCTGGAGGGTGGCCACGTCGCACCGCCCGAAGGTGCTGGCGTTCCATCCCGCCTGCGGTCGCGGATGGCTGTACGCCTGCACGACCGCGTCCGCGTAGTCGCTGCCGTCCGGCAGGTTCACGTGGTGGTCCAGCCCGGACACGTGCCCGAGTTCGTCGATCGTGATGGTCTCCGCCCGGTAGCAGCCGTTGGGGCTGCCGGTCATTTCGCACCAGCTCAGGGTTCCCCAGTCGTAGCGGTGGCCGTTCTCGCGAAACCACAGCTGCCAGTAGGCGCTGGCGGGGTTCCGGGAGAAGCAGGCCAGGCCGTTGACGCCGCACGGGTTGCTGGTGCCGTACGAGATCGAGTTGGCAGCGCCGCTGCGGTAGGCGTACGAAGGGGCATGCGAGCCCCTGCTGGCCGTCGCCTCTGCAGCCGCCGTGTTGATCGCCGCCATCATGATCGACGGCGGGACGGCGCCAGTCGCCCAGCGATAGGTGAGCGCCGTGTCGATCGGCCAGGCCGGCGAGATCGTCGGGTCGGGTGACGCGGCGAGCAGAGAGCCTGCACTGGCCGATAGCAGGCACAGAGCGGTGGCGACAGCGGTGAGGCTGCGCGTCACGGGTCGTCGTGCGGTCACGGGAGCACCTCAGCGGCGGTGAGCCTTGCGGCGGTGGGGTCGAGGAGGCGGATGGCGCCCGGGTCGGACACGCGCCCACCCGGTGCCACCGCCACGAGTCCTCCGGGTGCCTCGGCCCCGGAGTCCGCGACCGAGGTGGAGGCGATCGGGGCGAGCCCCGCCGATCCGAGGACCTCCGTGCTGGGCGCCTGCGCGCCGGGCCGGAAGATGCCGACCCCGCGCGGCGCCGCGAACACGACTGCGTCTGGCATGTCGTGCGTCACGACGGCCGCCCCGTAGGTCTCGCCCAGCCTGTTGACGGCGCCGGACTCGAGGTCGATGGAGACGACCTCGCAAGGGAGGCCGCGACACGCTTGGATTGCGACGAGCCGCTGGCCAGCAAGCCCGATGCCGAGGCCGGTGCCGGCCGTCATGATCGCCTGTCCCGTGCGCGGGTCCACCACGCGCGTCCGGCAGGCGAGCCCGCCGCACGTGCTCACCACGATCCGGCCATCGGCGGCGGCCAGCATGCTCGTCGAGAACGTCGGGCCGTACGCACCGTCAGGCCCGAGCCCGGCCACCAGGGGCATGGCGTCGGCGTCGCCCGCGGTGAGGTCGCGGGCCCAGATCCCGAGGTCCCGCCGCGTGGAGCGCTCGACCCGATGCTCGTAGGCGCGGGATTCGTCCCGTGTCAGCACCGCGCTGCGGATGACGTCGGACGACGTGCCGATCGGGGTCCAGCAGCCCCGGGCTGCGTCGAGGGTGCGGAGGCGCGAGCGCTGGCCGTCGTCGTCGCCAACCAGGACGCGCCCGGCCACAGGCCCCGAGGCGAAGGACTCGGGCGGCAACTGGACTGTCCACCCGGAACGGCCGACACCGACGGTCAGCTGCTGCCCTGAGAGGGTGCCTGACGCGTCCAGCACAGGATCCAGGCGGTACCAGGCGGGGCCGGCCCTGACATCGGGCGGGAGCGCGTCCGCTTGGCAGGGCCGCTCGAGCGGGGGTCGCGTGGCTGGCTCGCCCTTCGGCCCTCCCGCGAGGACGACACCCGGAGGCGCCGGCTGCCCGACAGCCAGCGCGGCGGCCAGTGCCACGGGCGAGACGAGCGCCAACCATCGGATCCGTCGTGCGAGCTCCATCGAGCCCCTCCTCCGGCGGGAATGCGATGTGGCGGGAGGAGGCGGTGACCCAGATCCTCGCAGCGAGGTCTTATCGGGCCCTTACGCCGGCTGGCAGGGTGCTACCCTGTCGCGGTCAACGGGGCCGCTGGCCCCTGCAGAACCGACGCGCCACGGTCGCGAAGCCGGTGCAAGTCCGGCACAGTCCCGCTACGGTGACCGCCCCCTCGGGGGCGGAAGTCCGGTCGCCGGCCCGGCGTGCCGCTCGAGCCTTCGAGAGAAAGGTCAGGCGCACCGTGCGATCCACCGCCTGACCCCCGGCTTCGACCCCGAAGCCCGGGGGTCCGTCATTTCTCCCCGCCCCGTAGGGAGTCCCCTGTGGACGCACGTCTCACCGCGCCCCGCGCGATCCGCGCCGCCGCCCCGCTCGCCTTCGCCGCCCTGCTGGCCGCCTGCAGCGCCACTCCTGCCGCGACGCCACCGCCCTCGGCAACCCCGCCGCCCTCGGTCGCGCCGACCCGGGCCCCGACGGAGGCCCCTTCCGCGACTGCCGAGCCAGCGGCCTTCCCGGTCACCGTCACCGACGACGAAGGGACCCAGGTCCAGATCCCTGCCCAGCCGACGAAGATCGTGTCGCTGATGCCGGCCGTGACGGAGACGCTGTTCGCCCTCGGCGTCGGCGGGGACGTGGTCGGCAAGGCGCAGGACGTCTTCCTGTATCCGCCCGCTGCCAGCGCCGTCCCCGACTTCGAGGCCTTCAACAACGGCGCGGTCAACGTGGACGTCGAGAAGATCGTGGCCGCACAGGCCGACCTCGTGATCGCCGGCGGCGACTTCGGCACCCCGTCCGACACGATCAAGCAGCTCCGCGATCTCGGCATCCCGGTCATCGTGGTCTACGCGCCCAACGTGGCAGGCGTCCTTGCCGACAACATGCTGATCGGGACGGCGGTGGGCAAGGTGGCCGAGGCCGCGGCGATGAACGCCCAGATACAGGCCGCGTTCGATGCCGTCGAGGCCGCGGTCGCGAGCGCGCCCAGGCCGACGGTCTACTACGAGATCGGTGACGGATATGCGCCTGCCGACCAGTCGTTCATCGCCGAGATGATCACCGATGCCGGCGGCACGCCCCTGACCACCGGCTCGACGACCGACTGGTCCCTCCCCGCCGAGAAGCTCATCGCGGCCAACCCGGACATCATCCTGCTCGCCGACGGGTCGTCGGTCGCCGACGCCATCAAGCGCCCCGGCTGGTCGACGATGAACGCCGTCAAGAACAACAGGGTCGCGACGATCGACGACACCACGATCACGCGGCCCGGCCCTCGCCTGTTCCTGGGGCTCCAGCTCCTGGCCTCCGCCATCCACCCGGAGCTGGCGATCCCGCAGTCCGCGCCGATCCCGCCGGTCCCGTGACGTCGGGTGTCGCGACCGCGGGAGGCACCGGGGCCCAGCTCTGGGCGGCCGCCCGCGCCCGTGATCGCCGATTCTGGCTGGTCGTCGGCGGGCTGGTGGCGCTCGGCGCCGGCGCGGTCCTGGGGATCGCCTTCGGCAGCGTCAGCGTGCCGTTCGGGGACGCCGTGGCCATCGTCCTCGACAAGGCTCTCGGGACCCGCCTCTCAACGGCCGACGCGGCCACGGCGGCGATCGTCTGGGACCTCCGCGTTCCGCGTGTGCTGCTTGCGATGACCGTGGGCACCGCCCTCGCGGTCGCGGGCGCGACCTTCCAGGGCCTGCTGCGGAACCCGCTGGCCGACCCGTACGTGCTCGGCACGGCGTCGGGCGCTGCGCTCGGGGCTGCCATCGGGCTGATGCTGCCCATCCAGCTCTACGTCTTCGGCTTCGGTCTGCCCAACGTGCTCGCGTTCATCGGGGCCACGGTGTCGATCACGGCCGTGTATCGCATGGCGCGGGTCACCGGCCTGGCGCCCCTGACCGGCCTCTTGCTGACGGGGTACGCGGTCGCCTCGCTCCTGGCTGCGGGCCTCATGATGGCCATGTACCTCTCGGGCGCCGCCTTGCGCCAGATCTTCAACTACCTGCTCGGCAGCTTCGAGCAGGCGTCGTGGGAGCGCCTCATCGGCGCGCTGCCGATCGTCCTCGTCGGCTCGATCCTGATCGCCACGCGGGCGCGCTCGCTCAACGGGCTGCTCCTCGGCGAGCAGGCGGCGGCCCACCTCGGCGTCAACGTCGAGCGCGAGCGTCCGCTGCTGCTGGGCCTGGCGTCGCTGGTCACCGCCGCGGCCGTGACGGTCTCCGGACTGATCGGGTTCGTGGGCCTCGTGGTCCCGCACATCGTCCGGCTGCTGACCGGGCCGAACGCCCGGGCGGTGCTCCCGATCTCCGCGCTCTGGGGCGCGGTGCTGCTCGTGTACGCGGACCTCCTCGCGCGCGTCGTGGGCGACATCCCCGTGGGCGTGGTGACAGCGATCATCGGCGCGCCGTTCTTCCTCGTCCTGCTGCGGCGGACGCGGACGGGGTACGAGCTGTGACAGCGGCAATCTGGCTCGACGGCGTGACCGTCGAGGCGCGCGGCCGCGCCATCCTGCGCGACGTGTCGCTCCGCGTGGAGCCGGGCGAGCGGCTGGCCCTGATCGGCCCCAACGGGGCAGGCAAGTCCACCCTGCTGCGCGTGGTCTCGGGAATCCTGCGTCCGCAAGCAGGCAGGGTGGAGCTCGGCGGGTTGCCCGTCAGCGCCATGGACCGCGGCGCGGTGGCGCGGCGGCTGGCGGTGGTCCCCCAGCAGACGGCGCTGCCGTTCGCGATGCGCGTCGAGGAGGTGGTGGCGCTCGGGCGCCTGCCGCACGAGGACCCGCTGCGGGGCTCGCGTCCGGCCGATCGCGCCGCGGTGGCGGCTGCCGTCGACCGCGTTGGCCTCGGGGGCCTCCTGGGGCGCGACGCGCGGGAACTCTCGCTGGGCGAACGCCAGCTCGTCCTGCTCGCGCTGGCGGTGGCGCAGGAATCGGCAACGCTCCTCCTCGACGAGCCTACCGTGCACCTCGACCTGCGGCACCAGGTCGAGGCAATGGACCTCATGCGCGACCTGAACGAGCACGATGGCACCACGCTGGTCGCGGTGCTCCACGACCTCGGGCTCGCCGCGCACTTCTTCCCGAGGCTGGTGCTCCTGGACCACGGGCGACTGGTGGCCGATGGGCCGCCGGAGGAGGTCTTGACTGAAGCGCGGGTGCGCGACGTGTTCGGGGTCCCGCCCGCCCTCGTGCGGCTGGCCGCGTCGGCGCCCTGAGTCGCGCCGGCCGCGCGCAGCGGGCGTGCATCACGCGGGAAGCACGCCCGGCGCGCGGCGGGTACGCTGTGTGCCATGCGACGCGCTCCGGCCTTGGTCCTGGTCGTCGGCCTGCTGGCCGCTGCATGTGGCGGGACCACGCCGTCGGGCGCCCCCGGTTCATCGGCCGCATCCACGGCGCCGGTCGCGTCCGGCACACCGGGTGGCCAGGCGAGCGCCGGGCCGAATGCATCGCCGGGCGCCACGCAGGCGCCCGGCTCGAACCCGGTCGCCACGGCCTCGCCCGCGCCGGACTCGTCTGGCGCCCCGCTCGAATCGCCCGGACCGTCCTCCTCGGTGCCGGGGGGCGGGTCGGCCGACGTCTGCACCGGGAGCGCGGACAACAAGGCGTTCTACGCGCAGCTCGCGTCGTCGGTCACATGGGACGTGTACTGCGCGGTGCTGCCCACGGGCTGGTTCGTCTCCGCGGGCGAGTACCGGCTCGCGAACGGCGGCAAGCTCACGATCACCTACAAGGGACCGGGCGGCGCGTCCGTGTCGCTCTCGGAGGGGTCGTTCTGCACTGATGGCACCGGCTGTATCCCGTCGGGGAGCGGCGCCGGGGACGCCACGTTCGGCGACATGCCGGGCACCCTGGTGGCGACCGACTCCGGCGGGTACGCGGTCGTCGTGGCGCAGGGCCAGCAGCCGAGCTGGCTGATGGTCACCAGCGGCCTCGACGAGGCCACCTCCGTCTCCCTGGCGGCTTCGCTCGCGAGGGTCGCCAGCTAGGGCGGCGCGAGTCCCTGGCGCCGGGGCCGACCCGCCCCTCGTTCGGGCGACCTGCGGCCCGCGCCCGGGCCACCTCCGGCCCTCGGCCCCGGGCCGGTCCCGCGGCATCCTGCCGTTGCGTCCGCGGATCGGAGTCCAACCCATGCATGAAACCGCGCCGCGACGCGCCCCCGTCCGCCTCGCCCTGCTCGGCGTGGCGGCGATCCTCGCCGTCGTCGGCTGTGGTGGCGCGTCGGCGTCGCCGACACCCGTCCCAGCCGCCTCCGACAGCGGGACGGAGTCGCGCCCGCTCGGCGCCTTCACGGCGGTGACGGTGGACGGCCCGCTCAACCTGGTCCTGGGCACCGGCACACCTGATTCGGTGGACGTGCAGGCGCCGTCCAATCTGCTGCCGCTGGTCCAGACCACCGTGAGCGGCGGTCAGCTCGACGTCGCCGTCGCGCCGCCGGGGTTCACGTCCGCCAAACCGGTGACGGTGCGAATCACCTCGACCAGGGTGGCCTCGGTCTCGCTCCGGGGCGGTGCGACCGGCACGATCGAGGCGATGGGGGCGTCGCTCACGCTGTCGGTCTCGGGCGGCTCCACGTTGCGGGGCATCGGCACCGTCGCCCAGCTGACGGTCACCGTCCTCGGATCCTCGACGGCGGAGCTGGGCGACCTGGAGGCCGAGACGGGGATGATCTCGGCGGCTGGCGGCGCCAAGGCGACGCTCCGGGTGGCGAAGCAGCTGACCGGCACCATCGACGGCGGCGCGATCGTGACGCTGGCCGTCGCGCCGGATACCAAGTCGGTGGCCGTGACCGGGGGCGCCCAGCTGATCCTGCCGTAGGCGTTGCCACGCGGCCCGGCGGCCCTCGATCGCGCCCGTCAGGGCTGGTCGCCGCGCTGGCCGCACGCGGCGTCAGGGAACGCGCGGCACCTCGGGCAGGCGCGCGAGCGCATCGACGAACCGCGCCATCATCCGCGCCGCCGCCGCAAGGTCGTCGATGCGGATGTTCTCATCGGGCGCATGTGCGCGGCAGTCGGCCCTGCCGGCGCCGAGCGAGACGCACGGCACGCGGTGACGCGCGCAGACCTGCGCCATCGGCACCGTCCCGGCCATCGACACGCCCAGCGTTGCCTCGAGGCCGGCCACCTCGCCTGACACGGCAGCGGCGCTCGCCACCACGACGTGGTCCGGCGGCGTCCACCAGGCCGGCTCGGCCTCGCGCACGCGGATCTCGACGTCGCCGTACCCGTGGTCGTCGAGATGCTGGCGGATGGCCGCGACGACGTCGTCCGGATGCTGGTCCGGGACGATCCGCACGTCCAGGCGCGCGCTCGCCTCCGCCGGCGTGACCGTCTTGGGTGTGGATCCAGTGTGGCCGGCCCACAGACTCTGGAGGTTGAGCGTGGTCTCGAAGGCCAGCGCCTCCATGGCGGCCGGGCCGTCGAGGCCGCCCAGGAAGCGGTCGACGCCCCAGTCGGCGCGGATGTCGGCGAGGTCCTGCTGGTCCTGTGCCGCGATGACCTCAAGCTGGGCTGGAGTCGGCGCGAGCGCTCCCGCGCCGAGGCCCTCGATCGCCGGGCGGCCATCCGCGTTCCAGAACGTGGCCAGGGCGGCCACCAGGCGGTGGCCCGCGTTCGGCAGGACGACCGAGAGGCTCGAGTGGGCGTCGTGCGCCATGGTCCGCACGAGGAGCTCGAAGACGATGATCCCCTTGCCGCCCCCCGCGACGCCAGGCCGCCCCGCGAGATCCATCGCGCCGCCCTCGATCAGCGCCGCATCGGCCTCGCGCAGGCCCGGGGACAGGTCGAGCAGGGCGTCGAGTGCGCCCGAGCCGGTCTCCTCCTGGCCCTCGACCAGGAACCGGACGCGGCACGGGATTGGCCCGATCGCCTCACGGTATGCCTCGAGCGCCCAGAGCCGGGGCAGGAACTCCCCCTTGTTGTCGGTGGCGCCGCGCGCCCACACGCGGCCGTCGCGCACATCGGGCTCGTACGGCGGCGTCGTCCACAGC
Organism: Candidatus Limnocylindrales bacterium; assembly: GCA_046704485.1. Taxonomy (GTDB): domain Bacteria; phylum Chloroflexota; class Limnocylindria; order Limnocylindrales; family CSP1-4; genus CAIXZV01. Next base: position 8,566 of record JBJKRU010000114.1, read on the forward strand.
TCGACTGGCGCCGCGGGCTGGACGTCGTAGTGCTGGACCCCGGTCAGCGTGCGCGGGCCGTCGCCCAGCTCGCCGACGACGAGCGGCGGCGCGCCGGCGATCTCGAGCACCTCGACCGTCGCCCCCGCGGCGGCAAGTCGCGTCGCCGTCCACTCGGCGGCCGCGCGCAGGGCCGCAGGGTCGCCTCCCTCGGAGGGGATGGCGAGGTAGTCGACGAGTTCCCTGGTCCACTGGGGCAGGCGGGCCTCGACAAGCGCGTCGAAGGCCGCCCAGTCAGGACCCCCGCGGTGGTCGCGATCGGCCGTGGGCGCATCGTTCGCGCTCACGCGCGCTTCCGCTCGAGGTCCAGGAACGGCAGCGGCACCACCGAGGCGCCGACGCGGCCGCGCCGACCCTCCACGGTCCACTCGACCTCGAGCCGCGCACCGATGCGGTCGAATCGCGGCGGCACGGACGCCAGCGCGATCGCCTGCTTGAGGATGGGGCTCCAGCCGTGCGAGGTGGCCTTCCCGACCTGGCGACCGCCGGCGAAGACCGGGACTGGCGAGCGGTCCACGGTGGGCGAGATCGCGGGCGGCAGGCCCTGCGCATCGAACAGCGCCTCGATGTCGTGCCAGTCGAGCTGGAGGCCCACCAGCCGTCGCGCCGGGCCGCCTGCCGCCTGCTCCGCCTGCAGCGCGCGCTTCCCGACGTAGTCCGCCTTGTCGAGCGCGACCAGCCTGCCGAGCCCGATCTCGGAGGGGCTGTAGTTCTGCTCCGGGTTCATCGCGTGGCGGGCCGATGTATAGTCCACCTCGAGCAGGACCAGGCCGGCCTCGAGCCGGGCCACGTCGAGGGCGAGCATGCCCGCGGGCCGGATCGCCCACGACCTGCCGACCTCGAACAGCCGGTCCCAGACGGCCTCGGCCTGCTCGGCGGGAATCCAGAGCTCGTAGCCCAGATCACCGGTGTAGCCGGTCCGGCTGACGTCGACGTCGACACCCGCGATGGCGCCGGACCGGCGCCGGAAGTAGCCGAGGTCCGACCAATCCCCTCCCGTGGCCGCCTCGAGGACCGCACGGCTGAACGGGCCCTGGAGCGCCAGCGCGGCGAGCGATTCGGAGACGTCCTCGATCTCGACGTCGAGGCCCGCGGCGTTGAGGCTCAGCCACCGGTACTGCGGGTCCGCGGCCGTCCAGCGGACCTCATGCTCGCCGACCCGGTGCACGGTGCCGTCATCGATCACCTTGCCGTGCTCGTCGCACCAGGGCGTGTAGTAGACCTGGCCCACCCGGAACTTCGTCGCATCGCGGGTGATCACGCGGTCGGTGAGCGCGATGGCGTCCGGGCCTGCAATCCGGTATTTGTAGAGCGGGCTGACGTCGATGACAGCGGCGGCCTCGCGGATCGCGTTGTACTCGATGTCGTGGAAGTCGGCGTAGACCGACGACGCCCAGTAGCCGGACCACTCACGCCACTGCATCTTGCGATTCAGGGCCGCGGCCCGGGGATGGAACGGGGTGCCGACGCTCACGCGCAACCTCCAGCGTAGGTGACCCCGGAAGTATGCATGAGAGCTATGCAGGCTGGATAGGACGGCGGAGTGCCTGCGCGTCCATCATGGCCGCCGGGCGTCACGGCGGGGTTGCGGCGGCCGTCGGATCCGATGCCGTGCCGAACGTCGCCGCGTCCTCCATGCCGTCCCGTCGCCGACACCGCAGGATGGCGGCAGTCCTGCTCGCCGTGTCGGCACTCTGCCTGACCGCAGGCCCGGTGGCCGCGGGACAGCCGTCGGGACGTCCCGCGCCCAGCCTGACTGGCATGCCCGCCCCCAGGCCCACCGAGCGGCTGGCGGCGCAGGTGGTCTCGCATGGACCCCGGACCCAGAAGGTGGTGGCGCTGACCTTCGACGACGGCTATAGCCCAGCGGTCTGCGGTGCGTTGGTGGACGTCCTGGTCGAGACCCAGACGCCCGCGACCTTCTTCCCGAACTCGGTCAACGTGGTCCGTGCACCCGCCCTGTGGCGGCGGGTCACCGGGCTCGGCTTCCCCATCGGCAACCACACTGTCAGCCATCCGTACATGCCCGGACTGACGTTCCAGCAGCAGTGGACCCAGATCTGGTCCGACCGCGTGGCGCTCGAGCGGGTCATCGGCGCGCCGTCGCTGGCGGTCTTCCGGCCGCCGTACGGCGCCTACAGCCCGGGAACGCTGCTCGCCGCCCGTGCCGCGGGGTACGACATCGTCCTCAACTGGGACGCATCGTTCGCCGATTCCTCTCGGCGCCCGGACGGAAAGCCGTGGCCCACCACGTCGTACGCGCGGGCGGCCAGTCGCGGCACCAACGGCTCGGTCATCCTGGGCCACTGCGGCAGCTCGATCGACCTGGCCGCGCTGCCCGCCGTGATCGCCTCGTACCGGGATCGCGGCTTCACCTTCGTCACCATCCCTGAACTCCTCGGCCTGCCGGGGGCGGAGCCGATGCAGTTCGCGATGCCGCTGCCGTCAGCGGGGCTGCCAGTGCGCCTGCGGATCGCCCCCTTCCTGCCCTGAGGCCTTCCTGGGCCAGCGGGTGGCCCTTGTCGCCTGGCCCCCGACCCGGGCCGTGTCGCGGCCCGACCCGACGCCCGCGAGTATCAGCCCGCGCCCCGCGCCCTCGCCGGGCGCGCCCTTCTGCCACCATGCAGGCGATGCGCGACAACCCGTTCCTCGGTCACGAGCACCGCCGACCCGTCCTCGACGTCGGCGAGGCCACCCGGCTGCTGGGCGAGGCTTTCGGCGTCGAGGGCCAGCTCCACGAGCTGTGGAGCCATCAGGACCGCAACTTCCGGGTGACCACACCGGGCGGGGAGCGGTTCGTGCTCAAGGTGGCACGGGAGGGACTTGGGCGCACCGCACTCGAGGCCGAGAACGCCGCGATGGCCCGCGCCGCTGCTGCGGGCCTGCCCTTCGAGGTGCCCGTTCCGCAGCGCGCTCGCGACGGGGCGCTGATCGCCCGGGCGACGACCGCGTCCGGCGCCGAGCACGACCTTCGCCTGGTGACCTGGCTCGAGGGCGAACCGGTCGCGGAGGGACACCTGCCGGTGTCGTACCTCCGCGTGCACGGGGCGATGGCGGCCCGGATCGCCCAGGCCCTCGACGGCTTCGACCACCCGGCCCTCGATCGGGCGCTCCAGTGGGACGTCCGTCACGCGGGCGAGGTCGTGGCGGCGCTCGCAACCTTCGCCAGCTCCCCGGCGAGGCGCTCGCTGCTCGAGGCGTCGATCGGCCGGGCGCAGTCGGCGCTCGCGCCGCTGGCCGCCGACCTGCGGATCCAAGCGCTCCACCAGGACGTCACCGACGTGAACACGATCGTCCGGCGCAACGCCGCGGGGCAGCCGGTCCCGACCGGGCTCATCGACTTCGGCGACCTGTCGCGGACGTGGCTCGCCGCCGAGCTGGCCGTCACGATGGCGGCCGACGCCTACCACGCCCTCGGCTCGCCCCTCCAGTCCGCCTGCGAGGTGGCCCGTGGCTTCCTGCCGATCCAGCCGCTCGACGAGCCGGAGCTCGCGGCCCTGTGGCCGCTGGTGGTGTCCCGCGCAGCGGCCGTCGCGATCAGCGGAGACCAGCAGGCGGCGCTCGATCCGGACAACGCCTACGTGGCGAGCGTCCGTGATGGCGAGTGGGCCGCGCTCGAGGTCGTGTCGGCCGTCCCCTTCCCGCTCGCGGAGGAAGCGATCCGGGACGTTGCCGGGCTGGCGCCGCGCCACGTCTTCATGCTGTCGTCGGCAGTGGCCCCGATCGGCGGGCTCCGCGACGCACTGGTGCTCGACCTGTCGACCACGAGCGATGTGCTGTCCGCGGACGCTGTCGCCCGGCCCGCCGCGAGCGCGGCCGTGGCGGCGGCGAGCGCGCTGGCGATCGGCCGGTGGGGCGAGGCGCGGCTGGCGGACACGCGCCTGGACTCGATGGAGGAGCCGGAGACGGTCCACCTCGGCGTCGACGTGTTCGCCGCGGCGGGGACGCCGATCGTCGCTCCTGTGGCCGGCGTCGTCCGGCGGCGCTCGGCCGGCGTGTCGATCGCCGCGGATGGCTTCGACCTGCTGCTCGACGGCGTGGCGTCCGAGGTGCAGGATGGCGGGCAGGTAGACCCTGGATCGCCACTCGGCCGGATCGATGCGCTGCCGCACCATCACGCACCGGCCGGCGTCCACGTCCAGATCGTCCTGGCGCGTGGACTCGCCGCGCCCCAGAGGGCGGTCCCGTCGCTCGCGTCCGCCTGGCAGGCGCTCTGCCCAGACCCGTCGACCCTGCTCGGGCTCCCCGCGGGCGCTGCTGCCGCTCCGCCTGACGACGTGGCGGACCTGCTGCTCCGCCGGGGTCGCGTGCTCGCCGACGTCCAGGAGCACTACTACCACGCCCCGCCGCGGATCGAGCGGGGCTGGCGCCAGCACCTCGTGGACACCCACGGCCGTGCCTATGTCGACATCGTCAACAACGTGGCGGTCCTCGGGCACTCCCACCCGGCGGTGGAGACGGCGGTGCGGCGCCAACTCGCGAGGCTCAACACCAACTCGCGGTTCCTCTACGGCGTCATGGTGCAGTTCGCCGAAGCACTGGCCGCTCGCTTCCCGGCGCCGCTCGACACCGTGTTCCTAGTCAACACCGGGTCCGAGGCGAACGAGCTCGCCCTCCGCCTCGCCCGCACGGCGACCGGCCATGAGGACGTACTGTGCGTCCGGGGCGAATACCACGGCTGGACCAGTGCCGCCGACGCGATCACCACCTCCTCCCTCGACAATCCCCGGGCGCTCGGCACGCGACCCGCGTGGGTGCACACGGTCGAGCCGCCGAACACCTACCGGGGGATCCACCGCGGGCCTGACGCCGGCACGCGCTACGCGGACGACGTCCGGGATGTGCTGCACCGGATGGGCGCGGAGGGCCAGTCACCGGCCGCGTTCATCGCCGAGCCGCTCTACGGCAACGCGGGCGGCATCGTCCTGCCCGACGGCTACCTCCGCGAGGCGTACGCGGCCGTCCGATCGGCTGGCGGGGTCGCCATCGCCGACGAGGTCCAGACGGGCTACTCGCGCCTCGGCGCCTACCAATGGGCGTTCGAGCAGCAGGGCGTCGTGCCCGACATCGTCACCGTGGCCAAGGCGGCCGGCAACGGCATGGCAGTTGGCGCGGTGGTCACCACGCGGTCGATCGCGGAGGCGTTCGCGGCCGAGGGGTCCTTCTTCTCGTCCGTGGGCGGGTCGCCGGTCTCGTGCGCCGCGGGCCTGGCCGTGCTCGAGACCATCGACCGCGAGGGCCTCCGAGACAACGCCCGGGAGGTCGGCGGACACCTCAAGGCCGGGCTCGAGGACGTGGCCGCGGAGCACGGCGACATGGTCGGCGCCGTCCACGGGATGGGCCTGTATCTGGGCGTCGAGCTGGTGCGCGACCCCGTCTCGCTGGAACCCGCCGCCGCGGAGGCGCTCGCCATCTGCGAGCGGATGCTCGAGCTGGGCGTCATCGTCCAGCCGACAGGCGACGGCAACAACATCCTCAAGGTCAAGCCCCCGCTGTGCATCGACCGGCGGAGCGCTGACCTGGTCGTGGCCGCCCTGGAGCGGACGCTGCGCGAAGGGTGGTAGCGGAGGACCTCAGCCGGGCGGTGCCGCCCGACGGGGCGCTGCCCGCTGCCGCCCCGAGCGAGACGATGTCCGCTGCCGCCGTGCTCTGCGCGGGGCCGATCCGGCTCCACCTTCGCTGCAAGGTGGGCGATTCGCGACCGACCCGGAAGTCGTGGTCTGGCGGCGAGGATGCGGCCGGCGCGCACACGCGGCAGCCGGGATCGCGCGAGGCTCGCCCGAGGCCGGGCCAACTCGCGTCAGCTAGACTGCATCGATCCCATGCAGGCTGAATAGCGGCCGACGAGCCGCAGGTCCGAGACGGAGGGTGGCGTGCCGCAGCGCTACGACGCGGTGATCATCGGCGGGGGGCACAACGGGCTCGTCTCGGCCGCCTACTTGGCGAGGGCGGGCCTCAAGACGCTCGTCCTCGAGCGCCGGTACGTCCTCGGCGGCGCGGCGGTCACCGAGGAGATCGTGCCAGGCTTCCGCTTCTCGGTGGCGAGCTACGTGGTCAGCCTGCTGCGCCCCGAGATCATCCGCGACCTCAACCTCCCGCGCTTCGGGCTCGACATCCTCCCCCTCGACGGCACGTTCACCCCGCTGCGGCCGGGCGTCGACGAGACGCCCAAGGGCGGCGACTACTTGTGGCGCGTGAATGACCACGGGCGCACCGTCCGCGAGCTGCGCCGCTGGTCGAAGAACGATGCCGAGGCGTACGAGGAGTACGGCCAGCTCATGGTGGAGATGGCCCGGTTCATCAAGCCGATCCTCGGCATCGTCCCGGGCGACCCCACCGAGAACGACCCCCGCCCGCTGGTGCCCATCGCGAGCCTCGCCCGCCGCTTCGGCCAGCTGCCCGAGCGGCAGCAGGCGGTGTTCGTGCAGCTGATGACGATGTCGGCCAAGGACTTCCTCGACCAGTGGTTCGAGACGGAGCCGCTCAAGGC
>JBJKRU010000115.1:0-18736 GCA_046704485.1 Candidatus Limnocylindrales bacterium
ACTGGCAGGCCGCAAGCACGAAGCACCGGCCCTCCATCGCGACGTGGCGCATCGTCGCCTGCCAGGTCTCGCGGTCGTCCACGGTCGGCGCGCAGTAGAGCTGGATGCCCTGCCCGTACATGGCCAGACGGAGCTGGGGCATGTAGTTCTCCCAGCAGATGACGGCGCCGACGCGGCCCAACGGTGTGTCCACGACCGGCAGGGTCGACCCATCGCCCTGGCCCCAGATGAGCCGCTCGACCGCGGTGGGCATGACCTTGCGGTGCTTGCCGAGGAGCCACCCGTCGGCGCCGAGCAGGAGCGCCGTGCAGTAGAGCGTGCCGCCGTCGCGCTCGATGACGCCGATGACGAGGTGCATGCCGTGGGTCCGGGCCAGCTCGCCGAGCCGGTCGGTCACCGGTCCCGGCACCTCGATCGCGGCCTCTCGGTAGCGAGCGAACCACGCCCGGCCCTCGGGGGTCCGGCGGCCGACGGTGGCGCCGAAGTCCGCGCCCTTCGGGTACCCGCCGACCAGCGCCTCCGGCAGGACGGCGAGCTTGGCTCCCTGGGCAGCGGCCTCGGCCACCAGCCGCTCCACGCGGCCGAGCGTCGTCTCCGTGTCGAAGGCGGCCGAGCCTGCCTGGATGACCGCGACTCGGACGCTCTGCTGTTCCATCCTCTCGGTCTCCTCGCCGGCGGGCTGCCTTCAGCGGCGTCGCCTCCCGATGCCGGGCCTCCGCGCCGTCACCTATGCGTATGGTGACTCTTGGCGCCCTCGTCCGGGCCGCGTCGCCACGGCTGGTGCCTGTCGCGCACGGCCGACCCCCTGGCCGCGCTCGCCCTGCCGGAGCCGCCGGATCCCGGTCGTGCCGCAACCTTCGCCCGCCCACGACGCCCGCGGGCCAGACGCGAAGCCCGGCCAGACGCCAGACGCAACGTCCGCGGGCCAGACGCGACGCTCGGGCCAGACGCAAGGCCCGTGGCCCCGCGCACCGCGACGGGTCAGCGCCTCGCCACTGACGTGGTCGCGATCGGCAGATCATCGTCTCGGCCGATGGCGCGCCAAACGGATTGCGCGATGCCGAGCAGGCGCATGTCGCCCCACCGCGATCCGACCAGCTGCAGCCCGATGGGGAGGCTCTCACCGCTGCGGCCCGTCGGGAGGACCACCACCGGGCTGCCCGTAAGGTTGAATGGGCTCGCGCACGCCTCGAGGCCCAGCACCAGTGGCACGCCGCGCCCGTCGACGTCGAGTGCGGCGCGGAGCTGCCCGAGCGTGCCGGACCGGGCGAGATGCGGGAAGGCCGGCATAGGCGCGACGGGGACCAGCCAGGCATCGTGGAGTGCGAGGAAGCGCTCAAGGTCTTCGATCGCGCGATCGCGAGCCGACATCGCCCGGGCGAGGGACGACAGCGTGCCGCCCATCCCCCGGAGGAACCCGCCCGCCGCCTGGTCGCGTCGCCCGACGAGCCCGCCGGCGCCGCGGAGGACCGCCCTCGGCAGGTGAAGGGGCGTGGCGCGGGCGTGCACGGCCGCGAGCTGGATCTCGTTCGCGAGCGCGGCCAGCAGCGGCGGGTCGAAGGCCGACGGGGCAGCACGCTCAACCGACACCCCGGCCGCCGCGAGCGCCTCCACCACGGACCGGAGCACAGCCCGCGTGTCGCTGGAGATGGGCACGCCGAACTCGTCCCACCACGCGACGCGGAGCGAGTGGATCTCGACAGGCGCCACGGCGTCGAGGTCCAGCGGTGGGACGTCGGGCCGCGCCGGATCCGGGCCGCCGATGACGCTCACGGCCAGTGCGAGGTCGTCGATTGACCGGGCGATCGGGCCGACGCTCAGGAGCATGCGCAGCAGACCCCACGGCGCTCCCGGCGGCGGCGGGATGTGACCGATCGGCGAGACGAGGTTCTCGGTGGTCTTCAGGCCGAACACGCCGCAGAAGTGGGCGGGGACGCGGATGGACCCGCCGATGTCGCTCCCGATGTCGAAGGCGGCGAAGCCGGACGCCACAGACGCGGCCGAGCCCCCGCTGCTCCCGCCCGTCGTCCGCTCGTGGTCCCACGGGTACACGGTCCGCCCGAACACGGCGTTGACGGACTCCCCGCCCGGCGCGAACGGCGGCGTGTTGGTCTTCCCGACGATGACCGCGCCGGCCGACCTGAGTCGCGCGACGGCGGTGGCATCACGTGTCGGGATGTGGCTCGCGAGCCGGGGCGAGCCAGCCGTCGTGCGGAGACCAGCGGTGGCGAACGTGTCCTTCACCGTGATGGGCACGCCGCCGAGGCGACCGGTCGGCCGGCCGTCTGCCCGGGCACGGTCGACTGCGTCGGCAGCGTCTCGCGCCGCGTCGGCGGCGAGCGTGACGATGGCGTTGACCGCCCGGTTGCCGGAGTCGATCCGGCGCAGATGCTGCTCCAGCACGTCTCTGGCGGACGCCTCGCCCGACGCCACATGGCGGGCGATCTCGACGGCCCCCGCGACGCGTTCGTCGGCCACCAACAGAGCTGTCATCTTCGATCCCGCCAGCAGGTCAACCAACCGCAAGAGACTCGCCCGGGGGGTGCCGCCGCCTCCAGAGCCATCCGGCATGAGCCGCCGGGACCGGGTCAGCCCCGCCCGAACACCGCCTCGCGATCGGCGCGCGCCCGCTTCGTCCAGGAGCCCGGCAACCCGTCGCCGATAGGATGGCCGTTGAACCGCGTGACCGGCAGGATGCCCGCCACCGACGACGAGACGAACGCCTCGTCGGCGGTGGCCAGCTCGTCTGGCGTTAGCCAGCCCTCGACTGGCCGAAGCCCCACGCCCGCCGCCCAGTGCAGGAGCCACGAGCGCGTAGTGCCCGGGAGGATCGCGCAGTCGAGGGCCGGGGTCGCGAGGTCCAGCACACCGTCGGCGGCACGGCGGACGAGGAAGATGTTCGCGGTGGTGGCCTCGGACAAGTGGCCGGTGATGGTCAGGAAGATGGCGTCGTCAGCGCCCGCGGCGCGGGCCTCGATGCGGGCGAACACGTAGTCAGCGCGGGATGTCGTCTTGAGGGTGGCGATCGGGTTCTGGGGATCGCGGCGGACGGCCGAGGCGACGAGCGCGATGCCGTGCTCGAGGTGCCCGGCCGGCGGCGGCTCGACGGGCCAGGCCTGGATGACGACGGTGGGCACCAGGTGGACGTCTCGCGGAGGCAGCAGGCCGCGAAACGCCCAGTCGCCCCGCGTGGCCGTGATCCGGATGGAGGCGTCGCCGTCGGGCCCGTCGAGGCCCTCCGCCGCGAGCAGCTTCGCGATCCCGTCGGCGAGCCGCACGTCCACGTCATCGGGCAGCTCGAATGCGAGACCCGCGGCCGACCGGTGGAGGCGGGCCACGTGCTCGGGCAGCTCGGTGCAGCGGCCCCCCTTCGCGCGGAGGGTCTCGAAGATGCCGTCGCCGAGCTGGAAGCCTCGATCGGTCACCGAGAGGTGCGGCGCGTCGGCCGGCAGCACCTCGCCGTCGACCCAGACGAACTTGGGCGCCGCCCGGCTCACCGCTGCACCTCCACCGCGCCGATTGACGACAGCGGCCCGCGCGCCTTGGCCACCGTCTCGTCCCATTCCGCGTCGGCGTCGCTGCGGTAGGTGATGCCGCCGCCGACGTGGAGCGTCAGGCGCGTCCCGTCCGCCACGAGCGTGCGGATGAGGATGGACGAGCCCATCCGGCCGTCCGCGCCGAGCCAGAGCATGGTGCCGCAGTACGGTCCGCGGCGCACGGGCTCCAGGCGCTCGATGACCTCCATGGCGCGGATCTTGGGCGCGCCGGTGATCGAACCGCCGGGGAACGACGCGGACAGCAGGTCGAACGCGTCACGGCCCGGCCGGAGGCGGCCCGTCACGGTGGTCACCAGGTGCTGGACGGCAGCGGTCCGCTCCAGGCGCAGCAGCCTCGGCACGCGCACAGTCCCCGGCGCGCAGACGCGCCCGAGGTCGTTGCGAAGCACGTCGACGATCATCACGTTCTCCGCCTGGTCCTTGCGGCTGGCCAGCAGCTCGCGCGCGAGCTCGCGGTCCTGCTCGCGCGTTCGGCCGCGGGGGCGCGTGCCCTTGATCGGGTCGGTCGCAACGATGCCGCGGGCGTCCACTGCGAGGAACGGCTCCGGCGAGGCCGACAGCAGGGCCCTGGCCGCGCCGGTCCGCGGATCCCCGCCGAGGTCCAGATAGCCGGCGAACAGCGCCGGGTCGCCCGTCCGCAGGCGCCGGAAGACCGGCCACGGGTCGCCAGAGAACGGTCCCTCCAGACGGCGCGCCACGTTGGCCTGGTAGATCTCGCCGGCGGCGATGGCCTCGCGGACCGCGGCGACGGCGTCAACCCACTGTGCGTGGGTGGTGCCCGAGACGAAGACGAGCTGGGCGTCGCGGTCGGGGTGCGCCGGTGTCGGCGGGCCGGGACGGGGCGATGACAGCCGGTTGCGGACAGCGGCGAGCCGTCGGGCGAGCCGTGCGGCGTCCCCGTCAAGCGCGCGCCCGCCGAGCCATGCCTGCCCGGTCCGGCGGTCCCAGGCGATCGCCCAGTCGTGCAGCGCGAGGCGGATCTCGGGGAGTTCCTGGTCCGCCGCGGCGATCTCGGGGAGGTGTTCCAGGCGGCGTCCGAAGTCGTAGGAGAGATAGCCGACGAGACCGCCGGTGAACGGGGGCAGCACGCGCGTCGACACCTCGCCACCTGCCGTGCCGGCAACGCTGGCCGCTAGCCTCGTCAGCATCCGGCGCGCCTCAGCGAATGGATCGGCGCCGTCCCCCGCCGCCTCCAGCACCTCGATTGGATCGGCCGTCAAGAGGCTCCAGCGCCCCGTGCGGCCCGGACGGGCGCTCTCCAGCAAGGCGAGGCCCGGCAGGTCGAGGAAGGACTCAGCCGCGTCCATCGGCGCCATGCCGTCAAGCGCCGCGAGGCGCTCCAGCTGCACGGTTCCGGTCGGGCCGTGCGTGTGCACCCGACGGCGCGGGTCGAGACGACGATTGGCTTCCAGCATCCGCGGCACGCGGCGATGATAGGGTGGATGGCGAAGCGTCCCCGCCGGCGCCGGCGGGAACGCGAAACCCGGAACGGGGGCCGCGAGGGGCACGCGGGAACGCGGAGGAGCGATGCGCGCGCGGGAGCTCGGGATCAAGATCGGCCTCCTGGAGCCCGGCGAGCTCGACGCCATCACCGACGTCCCGGGCGTCCTCGTCGGCCACGCCACGCTGGTGGCGGGTGACGGTCCGCTCGTCGTGGGCCGGGGCCCCGTACGAACCGGCGTGACGGTGGTGGTCCCGCACGAGGACGATGTGTGGACCGAGCCCGTCTTCGCCGGCTGCCATCGCCTCAACGGCAACGGCGAGCTCACCGGGCTGGAGTGGGTGCGCGAGTCCGGGTTCCTCGGCGGGGTCATCGGCATCACCAACACCCACTCCGTCGGCGTGGTCCACGATGCGCTGATCGCCCACGCCGCTCGCTCGCGCGCAAAGGAATCGGTGTTCTGGTCGCTGCCGGTGGTCGGCGAGACGTACGACGGCGCGCTCAATGACATCAACGGGTTTCACGTGAAACGCTCCCACGTCGACGCGGCCCTGGCGGCGGCGGCGAGCGGTCCGGTCGCCGAGGGCAGCGTGGGTGGCGGGACCGGGATGATCTGCCATGAGTTCAAGGGAGGCATCGGCACGGCGTCGCGGCGGGTGCCGGCCGAGGACGGCGGCTGGGTCGTGGGCGCGCTGGTCCAGGCGAACTACGGCTCGCGCAAGCTGCTGCGGATCGACGGCGTGCCGGTGGGCCAGGAGATCCCCGTCTCGGAGGTCCCGAGCCCGTGGGACCGGGTGGAGCAGCTCGAGGCAGAGGCGCGCGCGGAGGCCGCGGCAGCGCGCGCGCAGAGCGTGGCCGGTTCGGCGACGTCGTCGGCGTCTACGAGCGCGGTGCCACCCGCGGGCGCTTCGTCGCGCTCTGGGCCCGAGGGCGGGTCGATCATCGTGATCCTGGCGACGAACGCGCCTCTCCTGCCGCACCAGTGCTCGCGCCTCGCCCAGCGCGCGAGCCTCGGCATCGCGCGGATGGGGAGCATCGCGTCGCACGGCTCCGGAGACCTGATCATCGCCTTCGCCACGGGCAACCGGGACTTGTCGCGAACGGCGGGCGAGGAGGATCCGCGGCAGACCGTCGCCACGCAGATGGTCGTGGACAAGGCCATCAACCCCCTGTTCCAGGCCGCGGTCGAGGCCACCGAAGCAGCCATCGTGAACGCGCTGCTCGCCGCCGGGACGATGGTCGGCCGCGACGGCATCACCGCGCATGCGCTGGACCACGAGCGCCTCGTCGAGATCATGGCCCGCTACGGCCGAGGACCGGGGCCGATGGCGGCGCGCGAAACTGGGCACTGAGAGATGGCCGCAGCCCGGCGAGTCCGGAGCGGCGGCCGGCTGAGCGCCGACGGCCTGCGCACCGGGGACGCCCGCGACCGACCGGGCGATCGGCCGATGCCCACGGACCAGATAGCGGTGGCGGTCGCGATCATCCGCGACGTCCTCCCGGAGGTGGTGCTCGGGATCGACCTCCATGGATCCTCGGTCCTCGGTGGCCTCAAGCCGACGAGCGACCTCGACCTCCTGGTCGTCACCAGCCGACGGACGACGGAGCCCGAGCAGCGAACGCTGATCGACCGTCTGCTCCCGGTCTCCGGGCCAGGCGATCCGAGCGGGCGATCGCGCTCGCTCGAGATCGACGTGGTGGCGCAAGCCGACGTTCGTCCGTGGCATCCTCCCGGCCGCCTCGACTTCCAGTTCGGCGACTGGTTTCGCCCGGCCTTCGCGCGCGGCGACTTCGCGCCATGGGACCCGGCAAACCCCGACCTCGCGGTCATGCTCGCCATGGTCCTCCAGGCGAACCGACCGCTGTTCGGGCCGCCGCCGACCGAGCTGTTCGGGCCGATCCCCTGGGCGGATGTCCGTCGGGCCATGCTCGACAGCGTCCCGGGCTTGCTCTCCTATCTCGACGGCGATGAACGCAACGTCGTCCTCACCTTCGCACGCATCTGGGCGACGCTCGCGACTGGTGCATTCCTGTCGAAGGACTGGGCGGCGGACTGGGCGATGGGCCGGCTGCCGCCGAGACACCGCCCCGTCGTCGCCCGCGCGAAGACCCTCTACGTCGGAGGGATCCCGTCAGAGGACTGGGACCGCCTGCTTCCGCGGGTGCGCCCGTGCGTCGACGACATGATCGACGAGATCACACGGGTCGCCGTGGATGGACGGAGCTCTGGATGACGGCCACGGGGCTGCCGGGCAGGATGGTCGCGTGATGACGCCAGGCGACGATCTGCGTGCGACCGCCATCGTCCGCGCAGCGACGCGCGATGACCTCCCTTCGATCCGCGACGTCCTCGCCTCCAACGGCAATGACGACCCGGCCGGGCAGCTACGCGGGCCGGACGTGGTCGGGCCGTATCTCCGGCACCTTCTCGGCCACCATCGCGTGATGGTGAGCGAGCTGCCCGGGACGGGGGTAGTCGCGTTCGGCGCCATCGCCGACGTGGGCCTGGCGTGGCACCTCGCCGACCTCTTCGTGCATGCGACACGGCTCGGCCGAGGACTCGGGCGCCCCTTGCTCACGAGGCTGTACGGCGACCGCCAGCCTCGGACCACCTTCGCGTCGGACGATCCGCGCGCCCTGCCGCTGTACCTGCGGGCGGGAATGGCGGCTCGCTGGGCGACCCTCTACCTGCGCGGCGGGCCGTCGGCTGCGCGACACGCCGGCGCCGACCCGCGGGCGAGCACCCTCGAAGTGGTGGACGGCGACCCGGCCGACCTGACAGCGCTGGAGCTCCTCTGGACGGGGGCCGACCGAGCCGTCGACCGCCTCTACTGGGCGACCATGCCGGGCAGCGACCCGTTCGTGGTCCGCGATGCGGACGGGCCGGTGGCCGTGGGCTACGGCCGCGATCGCCAGATCGGCCCGGCTGCTCGCGCGGTGGATCGCCTGGTGGTGCGGCCGGGCGCGGAGCCCGTAGGTCCCGTGCTGGCGGCCATCGCGAGGTGCGGGGCGCGCTGCGAGACGCTCGACGTGACGGTGCCGGGACCGCATCCCGCGCTGGTGGACCTGCTGGAGCTCGGCCTGCGCATCGAGGATCGCGACATCTACTGTGCGGGGCCGACCGATCCGGTGGAGCCAACCCTGCGGCTCGTCCACGGCGGGCTGCTGTAGCGGAGTGATGCAGGGACCCCCGTCGGCGCAGCGCTTCGACGCGGGCCCCACGCCGCTTCTCGAAGTCGGCGCCCCTTCTCGAAGAAGGCCCGGGAGACGCGACGCTCGCTAGAGGCCCGGCGGCTTGATACTCGGCAGCGTGCAGCTCCCGATCGTGCCCAGCAGCAGGCCGCTCAGCGCCAGGACCCGAGGCGGGATCCCTCGCGGCAGGCGCAACCGCCGGGGGCGCCCCAGAAACCGAGCCACCACCCTACCCTCCCGTAGCGAGCCGGTCGCGGCGCGCGAACTCGTCAAGCGCTTCACGGCAGGCGGCCTCCTCGCGGAGCGCCTGGCGCACGATCCACGGATCCACGCGCGGTGAGTCCTCAACCGTGACTGTTGCACCGCCTGGGCCTTCGTCAAGCACGATCCCCGAGGCGTTCCGATAGTCGGCCATCCAGTTGGCCTGGAGCGCCACGAGCACCGAAACGACCACGTCCCGTGCGAACAGCCAGTCGAGGTGCGATGCGTTGAGGTTTGCCACCAGGGCATCGATGGGCACCGGCCGGCCGCGCTCCATTCGGGCAACCGCCGTCACGACGCGGAGCGATGTGAAGGGGTCGCCCGACTCCGCCACCACCGGCGGAGCGGGCTGGACTGCGGGGAGGCCGGCCGGCGCCGGGCGGCCGAATCCGGCGGCGATCGAGTCGGTCACGACACCCCATCCTCGTCATTGACCTGCGGGCGGGGCGGATCTGCGTCGCCGGGGAGCTCGATCGTGAGCATCGTCCCGTCGCCGGCGGGGACGGGTGCGTCCGGGCGCGCGTGATGGACCAGTTCCTGCGGCGGCGGGGCCGTCCGCCAGACCTGCTGCTCGAAGCCGAACAGCACCCCGCCCATCGTCTGTGCAGCCGACCGGCGCCGCCGACGCTTCCCGACCCTTGCAGGCGGGGGTTCGGCTGCAGGCGGGAGGTCGGTGCCGAGATCGGGTCGGCCGGCGCGTTCGTCGGGCATGGACCCGATTCTACGCAGCCACGGATCGAGCAACCGCGGGGACACCGTCGCGTGCATGACCGGGCCAGCCAGCGGGCGGATGCGACGCGCCCGCCCAGCGGGCACTCCGATGCGCCGGCCCGCCCAGCGGGCAACCGGTTGCGCGAGCGGGCCACGAAGGGCCGGTTTGGACCCCCGCCGCCGCACGTCCTGCCCGGTCAGCGGGCACCTGCAACGCAACGCCCGCACAGCGGGCAGCCCGGCCCGAGGCCCGCATCCGCTGAGCATGGGCGGGACTGTGTGAGCGGGACCAGGGCCCGGACGCGATTCGGACTTTGCCCGATCGTTGCCGGTCACTCCTCCCCGGCCAGTGGCCAGACGATCTCAGTCCGCAACTCGTCGGGCGCGACCGTGTCGGGATTTACGACATGGGCCCCCCACGGTGTGCCGCCGGAAGCCACGCCGTGGTCATCCATCCAGGTGCTGACCCTGTGCCAGGCTCGGCGATGGACCACCGCCTCGCGGGCGGCGTGCCGATGTCGCGGGTCGGCGCTACTGGCCGAACGACCCGGCCCGGTGTGCGACGCGGCAGGACTCCGGCGTCAGCCCGACGGCGGCATCGCGCGGGCAACCGGCATCGCGCGGGCAACCCGTTTCGCGGCGGTCACCCGATTCGGTTGAGCGGCCTGCCGATCTGGACTCGAGGGCCCGCCTACTCCACCGGCGGCTTGCCAGCCTCGATCACCGGCAGTCCTGGCTCCGGCTCGGTGGCCTTCCCCTCGATCGCGCCGACGCCCAGCGGCACCCACTTCGAGGGGTCCTTCAGCCGGTGCATGCCCTCGGCGCCACGGTCGTGGACCTGCTCGAAGCCGGCCGGCTCGATCCACATCCTCTTGCCGTCGAGCAGGCCGGTGATGCCCTCCTGGCCAGGCTCCGGCCGCGGGTGCTGGCAGTAGTCGCAGCCCTTGGGGTCGTGCGGCGTGTACTCGGCGGGCTCCTCGTAGGTGGTGATGTAGCCCTCGTAGTTGCGCAGGATCACCTTGTGGTCCGAGTACGACACGAGGTAGTTGGGCATGACCGGGATCTTGCCGCCGCCGCCGGGCGCGTCGACGATGAACTGCGGCACCGCGAAGCCCGACGTGTGGCCCCGGAGGCCCTCGATGATCTCGAGCCCCTTGCCGACCGGGGTCCGGAAGTGCCCGGCGCCCTCGACCAGGTCGCACTGGTAGATGTAGTACGGGCGGACGCGGTTCTCGACCAGCCGCTGGACGAGGTCGCGCTGGATGTGGACGCAGTCGTTGACGCCGGCCAAGAGCACCGACTGGTTGCCCAGCGGCACGCCGGCCTTGGACAGCTTGTCGCAGGCGCGCGACAGCTCGGGCGTGATCTCGTTGGGGTGGTTGACGTGGATGTTCATCCACATCGGGTGGTACTTCTCGAGCATCTCGCACAGCTCGTCGTCGATCCGCTGCGGCAGGAACACCGGAACGCGCGACCCGATGCGCACGATCTCGACATGAGGGATCTCCCGCAGCGCTCGGAGGGCGCCTTCCAGCAGCTTCGGCGCCAGCGTGAGCCCGTCGCCGCCAGAGATCAGCACGTCGCGGATCTGCGGCGTCCGGCGGATGTAGTCGAGCTGGGCCTCGTGCTCGCGGCGGTTGAAGTTCTGCGCCGGGTCGCCGACGATCCGGCTCCGGGTGCAGTACCGGCAGTAGGACGCGCACTGCGTGGTGATGAGCATGAGGACGCGGTCGGGATAGCGGTGGACCAGGCCCGGCACCGGCGAGTGGCGGTCCTCGGCGAGGCTGTCCTCCATCATCCCGGTGAAGCTGCGGAGCTCACGGCCGAGCGGGATGATCTGGCGGCGGATCGGGTCGTTGGGGTCCTTGGGGTCGATCAGGCTGACGAAGTACGGCGTGACGTCCACGCGGAACTTGTCGGGCGCGGACAGGCCCTCGCGCTCCTCGTCGGTGAGCTCGAGGATCTCCTCGAAGTCCGCCAGGTCGTTGACGCGGTTCGACAGCTGCCAGCGCCAGTCGTTCCACTTCGCGTCGGGGACGTCCTCCCAGCGCGGCGCACGTCGGCTGACCGCGGGCTTGCCGTCTGGGCCGAGCCGCTTGGCCGGGTCGCGGCGGTTGACGAACGGCGCCTCCTCGAGCGCCGTCGAGGGGTCAGTGCCCCGTGCCTGTGTGTCCACTGACCGCACCTCCGCCGCCCTGTCTCGATCGAGATCGCATAAATCCTATGCATGCTGCATGGACCGCGATGATACACAAGCGCCGAGACAGGCGTCGAGACAGGCGTCCACGAAATGACCCTTTCGGGTCGTGTCATCGCCTGCGCAGATGCCTACAATCGGCGCGCGTCGTCGAGACAGCAATGCCCGGGGGCTCCTGGCGACGCGCCCCATTCGGAAAGGGACCCGCCCCATGACGACCCATCGTCACCTTCTGTGGGCCTCGGTCGGGCTCGCGCTCGTCGTGGCGGCCTGCGGCGGCTCGTCTGCGACCCCGACGCCATCCGCCGCACCCACTGCGCCGGCGTCCGAAGCGCCCGCGTCTCAGGCCGCGATGAGCGAAGGCCCGACGGAGGCTACGGCCGCCAGCATCGCGCCGTCCATGCCCGTGATCAGCTTCGCACCGGGCAATGCGACCGCACTGGAGGGGACGCTGCCCGACAGCGCAGGCGGCGTCACGTTCACCAAGACCAGCTTCGACGGCGCCTCCATCCCCGGCGCGGGCATGCCGTTCGACCAGTCGAGCCTTGACCCGACGCTGTCCAAGTACGGCAAGACCATCGCCGACGTGAAGTTCGCCGTCGCGAGCGCCACGACCGGCATGCCGATGATCTACGCGCTCCAGCTCCAGGGCGTGCCCGCCACCCAGTTCATGGCGGACACAGGCTTCGACACCAGCGGGATGACGCAGTCCACCATCAGCGGCAAGGCGGTGTGGTCCGATTCGAGCACCGGCATGACCCAGGTGATCTACCCGAAGGACGACACGGTCTACCTGATCATGCTCGCCACGGACGCCCAGGCCAAGGCCATCCTCGCCGCGCTGCCGAAACCTCCGGGGCGCGGACACGAACCCCCGCCCACCCGACCGTCGACCCGGCCGGCCGCCCGGCCGGGTCGCTGCTTCTCGGCCCCGCATCCCGACGCGGCGGCCGCGTGCCGGCCGAGCGTCCCAGCTGGCAGACTGCGTGCCAGCCGGACACGGCGGAGGAGGCGCTGGCTCCGGAATCCGGAAGCCCGGCCATCGGCCGGGCTTCGAGCGGTCCGGTGGCGGCCGGGCTACTCCCCGATCACGCTCCAGATGAAGCCCATCATGATGAAGAACCCGCTGAACAGCGCGATCAGGCCGAGACCGCCGTACGGCGAGCTGGCGCCCTCATGGGGGACCAACTGGAGTCCGATCCCGAACACCAGCGACCACACGACGGCGAGGCCGGCGAACATGAGCTTGCCGCGCGGCTGCGTGATCCGCTTCGTCCAGCCGTGGCGGCCACCCTCGGCGACCATGGCAGACCGCGCGAACACGAACACGAAGCCGCCCGCCAGGCAGGTGGCCGCGATCAGGATGACCAGGTAGTCCGGGAGCCTCGTGAACCAGATCGTGAAGAGCGTCACGCGGGTGGTCCTGCAGCTGCGTCGTGGCCGAATGGACCGCGGCTGGCGCGGTCCGGCGATGCTAACAGAACGGGGCGGGCCTAAGGAACCCCGCAGCCGAAACGATCCTTCGGTCGCCCATGCCGCGGAACGGGCCGGGGCCCCATCCGGCGTACCCTGCGTCGCGTGAGCGGCACGTTCCCGAGCCGAGCCGGCGTCCCCGTCGCGCTCCACCCCAGCTCAAGATGACGTTCGATCGGCTCGGGCGGTTCGCCGTCCGGCGACGCTGGTGGATCGTCGCCGTCTGGGCGCTGCTCATCCTCGCGGCCATCCCGCTCGCCCCGCGCGCCCCTGGCGCCCTGTCCGCGGGCGGGTTCATCCTCAACGATCTCGAGTCCGCGCGCGCGAAGCAGCTGCTCCAGGACAAGCTGGGCGTAGACCCGTCTGCCCTCGTGCTCGTCTACACCTCGCGGACCATGACCGCGGGCACGCTCCCCTGGCTGCGGGCGGTGGCGGCGGCGACGCGCGATGTCGCGTCGGCGCCGCATGTCACGAGGATCCTCTCGCACACGGTGTCCCCCAGCCAGGTGAGCGCCGACGGCCACACCGCCTACGACATCGTCTTCCTCGACCTGTCGCCGGACGACTCGCCGGTGGCGCTCCCAGACGTCCGGGCCGCCGTCCACCAGGTCCCGGGCATGACCGTGATGATCGGCGGCGGCCCGGCGTTCTACGGCGACGTGCAATCGGTCACCGAGACCGATCTCCGCCGCTCCGAGCTGATCTCGCTGCCCCTGGCCGCGCTCGCCCTGCTGCTCGTCTTCGGCTCGGTCGTCGCGGCCGGCGTCCCGCTGGTGGTCGGGGGGACCGCGGTGCTCATCGCGCTGGCGGGGATCTTCGTCGTCGCCTCGATCACGCCGATGAGCATCTTCGTGCTCAACCTCGCCACGCTGCTGGGCCTGGGACTGGGCGTGGACTACTCACTGCTCATGACGAGCCGCTTCCGCGAAGAACTGGCGCGCCGCGAGGGCCGCCCGGACCGCGTCGCCGAGGCGGTCCGCGTCACGGTGGCGACCGCCGGGCGCGCGGTGTTCTTCTCCGGGCTCACCGTGCTCCTCGGCCTGCTGGGGCTCGTCCTGTTCGAGTTCATGATCCTGCGCTCAGTCGGCATCGCCGGGGCGATCGTGGTGGGGCTGGCAGCGGCCTCGGCGCTCACACTCCTGCCGGCCATCCTCGCGATCGTCGGCACGCGGATCGACGCGCTCGCCATCCGCAAAGTCAAGGTCGAGCCGGGCGTGGAAGGCCCGTGGGCCCGGTTCGCCCGGCGCGTGATGCGCCACCCAGTGGCCGTCTTCGTCCCCACGCTCGCGATCCTTCTCGCCCTCGGGGTGCCGTTCCTGCACGTGCGGTTCAACTCGCCCGACGCCACGATCCTGCCGGCGGGGGTCCCGTCGCGGACGGCGTACGACGTCCTGGCCAAGAACTTCGGCGAAGGCGAGTTCGCGCCGATCGTGCTGGCGGTCCAGACGCGGGGCGACGCCACGACGCCCGCCAACCTCGCCGCCCTCTACGACTACTCGCGGCGGCTGGCAGCCGACCCTCGGATCATCCGCGTGGACAGCCTGGTCAACGTCGATCCACGGTTGACGCTGGCGCAGTACGAGCTGATGTACGGTGCGCCGGGCGGGCCGCCCGACCGCTACACGGCCGCGAGCCTGGCCGCCACCACCAAGGGCAACCTGACCGAGTTCACGATCACCACGCCGTACGGGCCGAATGCCGCCGAGGGCCGCGCCCTGGTCCGCGACCTGCGGGATTCCAGCGGCCCCCTCGCCCCACCAGCCGGGATGACTGTGCTGGTGGGCGGGGGCGCCGCCGATGTCGAGGACGTCGTCACCCGTGTCTGGGCTGACTTCCCGCGGACCGCCGCGTTCATCGTGCTGACCACGCTCATCGTGCTGTTCGTCCTGTTGCGGTCGGCCGTGCTGCCCGTGAAGGCGCTGGTGATGAACACGCTCTCAATCGTGGCCAGCTTCGGCGCGCTCGTGTGGATCTTCCAGGACGGCAACCTCTCGGCGATCCTCGGCTTCCAGCCGCTGGGCTACGTGGAGACCACCCAGCCGGTGATCCTGTTCTGCGTGCTGTTCGGGCTGTCGATGGACTACGAGGTGTTCCTGCTGTCGCGCATGAAGGAGGTCTGGGACCGCTCGGGCGACAACACCGAGGCGGTGGCGCGCGGTCTCGAGAGGAGCGGGCGGATCGTGTCGTCGGCGGCGCTGATCGTGGTGGTCGTGGCGGGCTCCTTCGCGTTCGCCGACATCGTGCTGATCAAGGCGCTCGGCCTCGGCGTTGCGATCGCGGTCGCCCTCGACGCCACCGTCGTCCGAGCCCTCCTGGTGCCGGCCACGATGCGGCTCTTGGGGAAGTGGAACTGGTGGGTGCCCGCACGGCTCGACCGGGCGCTGGCCAGCGTGCTGCCGCGGACCGAGGCCGAGATCGAGGCGGCGTCCGGGGAGGCGGACCGATGAGGCGGTCGCGCCTGCGGCCCCTGGCCGCCCTGCTCGCCGTCGCGCTCGTGGCCGCCGGATGCAGCGGGCCGGTGCTCGCCAACCCGCCTGCCCAGCACCCGCTGTCGGTGGCGTCGCCGACCGCAGCCCCCGCCCCTCCGGACCCCCAGCCTGTGGTGCTGCCCCGGGACGACGCACCCCATGACCGCCTGACGGAGTGGTGGTACTACACGGGCCACCTCGTCGACCAGACTGGCGCGCACTGGGGCTTCGAGTTCGTGGTCTTCCGCGCGGAGCGCGGCGGGTTCCCCGTGTCGTGGGCGTCTCACCTGGCGCTCACCGACGAGGCAGGACAGCAATTCCACTACGCCCAACGCGCCGAGATCGGCCCCCAGGTCGACACGGGCGGGCCCACGACGACCGGCTTCGACCTTGCGATCCGGGGCCTCGACCCAAGCGACCCCTCGACGTTCACCCGGGCGCCGTGGACGATGCGGGGCGCCGGGGGGACCGACAGCCTCGCCGCGACCGCGCAGCCTCGAGAGGTTCTGGGCGACCCGGTTGCCGGCTTCGGCGTCGCGCTGTCCCTGGCCGAGGCCAGGCCGCCCGTGCTCCACAACGGGGACGGGTACGTCGCCTTCGGGCCGGCTGGCGGCTCCTACTACTACTCGCGCACCTCGATGGACGCCTCCGGGTCCATCACGGTCGGCGGCCGCCGGCTCCAGGTCACGGGCACGGCGTGGTTCGACCACCAATGGGGCGACTTCATCTCGGTGGGCTCAGGCGGCTGGGACTGGTTCGCCATCAACCTCGGCGATGGCACCGACGTCATGCTCTCGATGATCCGCGCCGCCGACGGCTCGTACCCACTGGTCTACGGGACGCTCGTCGGGAAGGAGGGCGCGGCGCGGCAGATCGGCGCGGGCGACTTCACGGTCGGCGTGACAGGGCACTGGACCTCGCCGGCCACGGGGACCACCTATCCCGCGGGCTGGACGGTGTCGATCCCGTCGGCGGGCCGCACGGCACAGCTCACGCCCACCGTGCCGCAGCAGGAGCTGGACACGCGCGCCACGACGGGCGTCGTGTACTGGGAGGGCTCGCAGCGGCTGGCCGCGACCGTCGACGGCCACAGCGTCGGCGGGCAGGCCTACGTGGAGCTCACCGGGTACACGCCGAAGAAGTAGGGACTCTCGAGACGCTCGCACCATCGGCCGCCCGGACCGGCCGAAGCCCAGCAGGACAACCGGCCCTTGTGTCTGACTTCGAGCAAGATGATACTGTGTCTCATATGGGACCTAAGACTCCGGCTCCGCGACTCGAGCAGCGCCCCGCCCAGCCGCTGACGGCGGCGGCAGCGCACACGCACGGCCACGACGCGCTTGACCCGGCGCACGCCCACGCGCACGCCGACGTGTGGCTGAGTGACGTCTCGGCCGGTTACGGCCAGCGGGTGGCACTCGAGCACGTCTCGCTGGCCGTGAATCCGGGCAGCCTGCTCGCGGTCGTCGGCCCCAACGGCGCGGGCAAGTCCACACTCCTCAAGCTGGTGGCCGGGCTCGCCCGGCCGTGGACCGGCCGGATCGAGGTGCTCGGCCAGCCAGCCGGCCGCGAGGCTCGCCGCGTCGCGTACGTCCCCCAGGCTGAGCTCGTGGACTGGGCGTTCCCGGTCACGGTGGAGGACGTGGTGACCATGGGCCGCTACCCCGCCCTCGGCCGTGTCCGGCGCCCAGGCCCGGGCGACCGGCGCGCGGTCCTCCAGGCCCTCGAGCACGTCGGCATGGCCGACCACCTGCACACGCAGATCGGGCGCCTCTCCGGCGGCCAGCGCCGGCGCGTCTTCCTCGCCCGCGCCCTTGCCGCAGAGCCGGACCTGTTCCTGCTCGACGAGCCGGTGACCGGGATCGACGCGACGACCCAGGAACTCCTCATGGACATCCTCGAGGAGCAGGCCGGGCGGGGCAAGACCGTCATCGCCACCACGCACGACCTGGCATGCGCCGCGCAGCGGTTCCAGCAGGTGCTGGCGCTCAACCGCACCGTGGTGGCCCACGGGCCGTCCAACCTGGTCCTCGACGCGGACGTCCTGGCCCGCGCCTACGGCGGCCACCTCCTGGTGCTCGACGGCCGGAATGTCGTGCTCGACGACGCGCACCACCACGACGACCCCGCGCCGGGCGAACAGCACTTCCACGAGCAGGCGGAGACGCGACGATGAACCTGCTGATCGAGCCGCTGACCTACGGCTTCTTCCTCAGGGCGCTCGCCGCGTCCGCTCTCGTGAGCGTCGTCACCGCCGTGGTCGGGACGTACGTCGTCCTGCGCGGGATCGCCTTCCTCGGGGACGCCATCTCGCACGCCGCGTTCCCGGGCGTCGTCGTCGCCTACATGGTTGCGACGCCCTACTACCTCGGCGCGGCGGTCGCGGCGGTCGCCACGGCCCTCGCGATCGGGTACGTGACCAAGCGGGGCGAGCTCCGCCAGGACACCGCCATCGGCGTGCTGTTCGCAGGCGCCTTCGCGCTGGGCGTGTTCCTGTTCAGCACCATCAACGGGTTCGTGCAGGACCTGTTCAGCTTCCTGTTCGGCAACGTGCTCCTGATCAGCCCCGGCGACCTCGTGGGCCTGCTGCTGCTGGGCATCGGCGTGATCGCCGTGGTGGCAGTCCTCTGGAAGGAGCTGCTCTACGCCACGTTCGACCCGCTGGGGGCGGCCGCATCGGGGGTCCCGGTGGAGCGCATGGAGTACGTGTTCCTCGTGCTGGTCGCACTGACCATCGTCGTCAGCCTTCAGGCCGTCGGCATCATCCTGGTGGTCGCGATGCTCATCACGCCAGCCGCCACCGCCCAGTTGCTGACCGTCCGGTTCACGAGGCTGATGGCGACGGCCGCGGCGATCGGCGTGTTGACCGCGGTGACGGGCCTCTACCTGTCCTTCTGGCTCAGCGTCGCCAGCGGCGCCACCATCGTCCTCGTGCAGACCCTCGTCTTCCTGGTCGTGCTGGTCTCGCGGCAGGTCGTCCACCTCGTCCATCCCGGCCCGCTCGCGTCGAGGGCGGAGGCATGAACGGCGCCGACGCCTTCGTCAGCTCGCTCGGCAGTGCCGGCCACCGGGTGACGACGCCGCGCCGCCTCGTGGCGCAGCTGGTCGCCGCCCGCGACGGCCACTTCACGGCCGCAGAGCTCGTCGCGGACGCACGGCGCGTTCGCCGCCCGATCGGCCGGGCGACCGTGTTCCGTGCCCTCGAGCTGTTCACCGAGCTGGGCCTCGTGGAGCGCGTCGACCTGCCCAGCGGCGAGCACGCCTATGTCGCCTGCCAGGCCGTTCACCACCACCACGCCATCTGCACTGCATGCGGGCGGTCGTTCGACGTCAGCGAGGTGGGCCTCGGGCCCGTGCTCGACGACATCGCGGGGCGCCTGGACTTCCGCGTCACCTCGCACCGCCTGGAGGTGTTCGGCATCTGCACCGAGTGTCG
>JBJKRU010000116.1:0-7825 GCA_046704485.1 Candidatus Limnocylindrales bacterium
GCGAACTGCTCGTCGCCCAGCTTGAGCCCCGCGAGCGCGTAGGGCTGGTCGGGATGCGGCTTGGAGAGCGACATCGCCATGTCGAGGTACGTGACGCCGGCCTCGAAGCAGGCGTCGAAGACGGGCATGACGAACCGCGGGTCGACCGCGTTGAGCACGTGCGTGATCCGCTGCTCGCGGATCAGCCCCACCATGGCGTCGACGCTGGACGCGTCCACCCGGGCGCCGGAGAAGCGCCGATCGTCCTGCACCTGCGCCAGCGCATGCTCGACACGCGCTGGGTCGTAGTCGGCGACCACCACGTGCTCGAAGAAGTCGCGCCGGGCCGCGATGGCCACGGCCGCGGTGCCGACGCCGCCGGCGCCGATCACCAGGATCCGCATGTCGAACACCTCGTGGAGGCGACACCGGCGGGACGGGCCGCGCCGCTGGGACAATCGAATGGGGCCCCGCCCCGCTGCGCTCATCATGTCAGGCCGGGCGCCTGGCGTGCGCCGCCGGGCCGGCAGGCGGCACGATGGAGGAATGGCATCGTGCTGACGCACGGATCGACGCCCGCGACTACACTCCGCGGGTCATGCCGCCGTTCGAGAAGTCGCCCGTCGAGCTCGTCGAGCGGTTCGCCGCGGTCGCCGCCCGCCACCCGCAGGCGCAACCGCGCAAGATGTTCGGCTACCCGGCCCTGTTCGTCGGCGGCAACTACGCCACCGGCCTGTTCGCAGACCGGTGGGTCGTGCGCCTCGCGCCTGACGACCTCGAGGCCGCGCTCGCGCTCCCGGGCGCCGAGCCGTTCTCGCCGATGCCCGACCGCGCGATGCGAGGCTGGGCCGCGCTGCCGCTGGATCTCATGGGCGATGACGCCGCGCTCGACGCGTGGGTTGGGCGGTCGCTCTCGTTCGCCGCGTCGCTCCCGCCGAAGGCGTAGCGACCGCAGGGCAGACCCGCGCGTCGCCGCAGTTCAGCCGCCGGACACGCGCCCCGCCTCCGCACCGGCCCGAACTGGGCAAGCGCCCTCCCGCACCCGCCAGCATGGAGGGCCACCTCCAATCGACGCCGCGCCGGCGCCCGCATTCGACGTCCCGCCCGGGCCGCGGCTCCTCACATGTGACATCGGCGGCCACAACCGGGCCCTCCTTCGCGGCGACACTTCACGGACTGTTCATGACGCGGCAATGGACGGCGGTGACGCTGCAGGCATGACCGCACCCGACCTCCACGGGCCGACAGGACACGCCAGCGCCATGTTCCCCGTGTCGCCCACGCGACTGCTGGCGTCAGCGCTCCTGCACGTGCTCGACCGCGACGAGCCGCCGCCGGCACGGTGGCGGGCGGACCCATTCGTCGCGGCGGTAGCCGTGCACCGGATCGCACTGGCCCAGGCCGCCTCGGTTGCCGAGCTGGACATCGCGGCCCCCGCCAACACGGACACCACCTTCCGCGACGCCGTCACCGCCCTTGCCAGCGACCCGTTCGCGGTCGCGCTGGCGGTCAGGCGCCTCGAGCTGCTGCGGGGTTCGACGCTGCCGGCCTGGCCGGTCATCGTCCGCCACGGCGTCGCACCGCGCGTGACCCACGCCGACCAGGGGCGGTGGTTCGGGTGACCGAGCCGATACCGGCCGAGGCGCCGACCAAGGTCCCGGCGTGGGTGTACCGGCTCGATGTTGACCCGCCGGCACGCCACGACGGCTGGCGCCGCGCGATCCGCATCCTCCATATGCGACGAGGGAGCCACAGCCGCCGGCACCGCTGAGCGCTCGGCCTCTGGGGCGGCGATCCTCCGCGCTGGGCACTCCCCTCAACCACTTCCCCCGGAACGCAGGTCCAGCACCCGGCCCCAGTGCAGCAGCCGGACGGCCACCAGCACCCCGAAGGCGGCGAGCACCAGGATCGACCCCGCCGCGATGGACGTGTCCAGGTTCCCCGACTGGAACTCGCTGTAGACGACCAGCGGGAGCGTCTGGGTGTGCCCCTCGACATTGCCCGCGAACATGATGGTCGCCCCGAACTCGCCGAGCGCCCGGGCCCACGCCATGACGAGCCCCGCGGTCAGGGCGGTGCCGGCCAGCGGCACGGTGACATGGACGAACAGCTGGCGCTCGGACGCGCCGTCGACGCGCGCGGCATCCTCGAGATCGTGGTCGATGCCGGAGAAGCCTGTCCGGGCGGAGCGGATGAAGAACGGCGCGGCCACGAACCACTGGGCGATGACCACGGCGGCGGTGGTGAACGGCAGTTCGATGCCCATGCCGCGAAGCGGGGGGCCGATCAGGCCGTTGCGGCCCAGGAGCAGCAGGAGGGCCAATCCGGCGACGGCCGGCGGCAGCACGATCGGCAGGTCGATCACGGTCTCGAGCAGCACCGCACCGCGGAATCGACGGCGGGCCAGGAGGAGCGCGAGCGGCGTCCCGAGCACGATCATCAGGACGAGGCTGGTGCCGGTGGTGAGGAGGCTCAGCGTCAGCGCGTCCATCACCACCCGCATACCCGCGGCGGCGGCGAGCGAGCCGTCGAGCAGCGCTCGGGCCACGAGGGCAGCGACGGGCAGGCCGAGGACCGCCGCCACGGCGACGGCGAACACCGTCACGGACGGGCTCGAGTCGAGCCTGATCCCGCGGGCGCGGGACGGCGGGGCGACGGCTCGGGCGGTCATCCGGCGCTCACGGCGACGGTGGCAGGAACCCGTATTCCGCCAGCACCGCCTGCCCGCCGCTGCCCGCGAGCCAGGCGAGGAAGGCGGCCGCCGCCGCCTGGTGCGAGGACGCCTTGACGACGACCCCGCCGTAGGATGCCGGGACGTTCTCCGAAGCGGGGATGTCGATGGTGGCGACCTTGTCGGACGACTTCGCGTCGGTGACGTAGACGACACCGGCGTCCCCCTCGCCGAGGCCCACTTTGGCCAGCAGCGCCCCCACGTTGTCCTCACGCGAGACGACGTTCGCCGCGTACTTGGCCGCGAAGTCGGCGCCGTACGCGGGCAGGGCGCTCACCTTGGCCAGCCACTTGGCGGTGTACTTCTCCACGGGGACGCCGACGGTCGCGGCGATGACTTTGACGCCGCTCCTGCCGAGGTCCACCGGGCTCGTGATGCCGGCCGGGTTGGCGGTGGGGACGACGACGGTGAGCTCGTTGCCCGCGAAGAGGGTCATCGCCCCGGCGGCCAGTCCCGCATCGACCAGGCGCTGCGGGTTCGCCGTGTCGGCCGAGAGGAACACGTCAGCCGGCGCCCCCTGCTCGATCTTGGTCTCGAGCGCGGTGGACGAGTCGGTGGAGACGGTCAGGGTGACGCCCGGAGTCGCCGCCTCGTAGGCGGTCACGGCCTGGGCGAGCACGACCCGGAGCGAGGCCGCCGCATAGACCTGCAGGTCCACGCCGGCGGGTTCCGCCGTGCCGGAACCGGCAGGGGCGGCCGAGGTCGAGCAGGCGCCCACGGACAGCGCAACGAGCAGGACGCACAGCGCGCGGCGCAACGGACCTCCTCCCCTACGACGACGGGATCTCGACGATGACGTTGGTCGCCTTGACCACGCACACCGCCTCCCGCCCCACCTCGAGCCCGAGGTCGTCGATCGCCTCGGCGGTCATCAGCGACACGAGGCGATGTGGACCGGCCTGGACCTCGACGACCGCCGCCACGCGGTCCCGCTCGATCCGGGTGACGATCCCCGGGAACCGGTTGCGGGCGGACTGCGCCACGATCGGGCGGTTCGCGATCGCCTGGCGGCGCTCGGTCAGCAGGCGAGTGACGTCGGCGAGGCCGACCAACCGCTGACCGCCTTCGGACCGCGCGGTCGCCAGCCGGCCGTCCGACTCCCAGCGGCGCAGCGTCTCAACCGACACGCCCAGCATCTCGGCCGCCTGCCCGACGCGGATCAGGGTCTCGGGTTCATCTGCAGGCCTGCTCATGTGCGCAGGATCGCAGATCCAGACCCAGAATGTCTAGGTATGCGGCGCAGCGGCGTTAGGTTTCAGCCGTCTGGCGGTCGCGAAGGCTCAGCCCTGGCCCTGGAGCAGGCTGAGCGCCTTGAGCAGCTGGGTGTCGCTCGACGAGGCCAGCTGGGCGGCGGTCATGCCCTGCACGTCGTTGGGGGTGAGCGGCGCCGCGCCAGATGGCAGGGCCACCGTGTCGTTCGGGTCGAGGCCCTCGTGCCAGATCGGGCGGCCGTCGCGGGTCAGCCATCGCTCGACACCGATGCGGAGCACCGACCCGTCGGCGAGCTTGAATTGGGAGAGCACGGTGCCGGTGCCGAACGTCTTCTCGCCCACCACCTGCGCCCGGCCCGCGTCCTGGATGCAGCCGGTCACGATCTCGGCGGCGCTCGCGGTGTTGCCGTTGGCCAAGACGACGAGCGGGATGCTGGTCGCCACGCCGCCCGGCTTCACCTGGATGTCCTGGACCTTGCCGCTGCGGTCGACGCTCTGGTACACGATCCCGTTGCCGACGAATGCGCTTGCCACATCGACGGCCTCGTTGACGTAGCCGCCGCCGTTGTCGCGCAGGTCGAAGATGATCGCCGTGGCGCCGGCCTTCTCGGCCTCCTGCACGGCGCTCACGACGGCCTTGCCCGCCCCCGTGGCGAAGGAGTCGAGCCGGATGAATGCCACCGTGCGACCGGGGATCATGGTCCAGCTCGAGAGCGGGAGATCGTACTTGCGGCGCGTGATGGTGACGTCGAAGTTGGTGACGCCAGCACGTTCGATGGTCAGGGTCACCTTCGCTCCGGCCGGCCCGCGGATCGACTGGATGATCTGGTCCTGCGTCTCGCCGGTCGTGGACTTGCCGTCGACGGCGATGATGCGGTCGCCGCGTTTCAGGCCCGCCTCGAGGGCGGGGGTGTTGGGGAAGACCTGGGCCACCACGACGCCGCCCTTGCCATCGTCGGGCGCGATCTGGACACCGATCCCCACGAAGGTGCCCGAGAGCGACTGGTCCATCGCCGCGGCCTCGGCCGCGGTCATGAACGACGTGTGCCCGGGGTCGTTGACCGCGCTCACGATTCCCTGGATGGCCGAGTAGGCGAGCTGCTGGTTGTTGAGGTCCTGGGAATCGACGTAGTTGTCCTGGATGTCGTGCCACGCCTGCTCGATCAGGGCGAGGGCCTGATCCGGGGTCGGCGAGCCCGACGGGATGGCCGCGGTGGATGCGCCGGGGGCCGGCTGACCGGCGCCCGTGGCCGGGCTGATCGCCCCTGACTGCCCCAGGGCGAGGCCCCCCGCGAACATGACGACCGCGAAGACCGGGGCGAGGACGGCAACGAGGATCATCGGCACGCCGCCCCCGGCGGCATCCCGCCGGAGTGGAGGAGGAGGCGGCGGCTCTCCCCCGTCGGCCGGCGCCGGCACCCCCGCGGCGCCTGGCGGCGGCGGTGGGGCGACCTGCGGCGGCGCCGACTGCATCGGGTTCGGGGCTGTGCCGCGTGGCGCAGGCTGGTCCGGGGACGAGGCGGCCGGAGCCACCCACGGTGACGGTGAGGGCGCTGGAGATGCGTCGCCGGGCTGGTCCGCGGGCGGCGGGGCGGAAGGTTCAGTCATGTTCCTGGCGGATTCGGGCGGAGCCGCGGCATCGGCGACTGCGTCAAGCATGAGGCAAATCGCTTCACCGCGAGTCGACGCGCGGTGACGTTGCGTTGACGTGCGCCGACTCAGGTCCCGCGGATGCGACGCCGGGCCGAGCGGGTGGCGCGCACGAAGTGCCGGAGATGGTGCAGCGGCCGCACGTGGCTCGGCTCGCCGGCGTAGATGGTGGAGATGGGCACCCAGGCCAGCGACCATCCGTTGCGGATGCACACGGCGATCATCTCCACCTCGAACTCGAAGCCCGTCTCGCGGCTGTCCGCCATGGCGGCCATGAGGCGGCGGCCCACCAGCCGATAGCCCGACTGGTTGTCGGGAATCGTCTGGCCGACAGCCCAGGAGAACGCCGCGGTGCCCAGCAAGTTCGACAGCCGGCGGACGGGCGGCATGCGCGTGAAGTCGCGCCGCCCGATGACGAGCTCGGGACGCGGCCCGGCAGCCGCCACCGCGGCGGGCGCCGGCGCCCCGGCGACGGTGGCCTCGTCGCCGGAGAGGAACGCGGCCAGGAAGCGCGGGATCTCGTCAGGGTCGTGCTGCCCGTCGGCGTCGAGCGTCACGACGCCGTCGTACCCGTCGGCGAGCGCCTGCCGGAACCCTGTCCGCAGCGCCGCGCCCTTGCCCTGGTTCGGCTGCTGGGGAAGGACGAGCGCACCGGCGGCCGCCGCCTGCGAGGCCGTGTCGTCGGAGGAGCCGTCGTCCACGACCAGGACCGGCAGGTGGCGCCGGGCGGCCGCCACGACCATGCCGATCCGGGGCCCCTCCTCATACCCCGGGATCAAGGCGAGGACGCGCGGCTGCCCAGCGGGCGCGCCGGTCACTTGACGGCGAACGTGAGGCTCTTGACCACCGGCGCAGCGGTCGTGAGCAGGTCGCCGAAGCCGTCACCGGTGAACGAATCCAAGTCCACCACGACCGTGCCCTGGCCCGGCACGTCCAGCAGGTAGAGCCGCAGCTTCTCGGCGCCGGCCACCCACCAGCCGAGCGACTGCGACGGCCGGTAGAACAGTGGCACCGTCGGCAGCCCGTTGGCGAAGGAGCACGTCTGGGTCCAGGAGGTGTGGATGCTGACGTCCATCTGCGTTGCCGGTAGGCCACCCACCGTGACCATCACCGGCTGGGACACGTTGAGGCCGGGGAGCGAGCGGATCCACTTGACGAGGTCGGCCGCCGTGGTCCCCACGCCTGCCTGCGCGGCGGCGGGACAGGTGTTGTCCTGGGAGAGGGCCTGCGGGTTGTGGAACAGGTGGATGCCGTTGTTCACGTCGAGCGCCACGGCGAGGTTGAAGTAGTCGGGCGCGTCGATCGGGTTCACCCAGCCATCGCCCACCGTGTAGGTCGTCGTGGGCTGGAACGCCGTGGTGGTGTGCGTCCCAGCCGGCACGACGGGGGGACCGGAGGGCGAGGGGCTCGCGGTGGCGGGCAGCAGGGAGCAGCCGCTGACGAGCGGGAGGAGCACGAGGGCGGCGAAACCGGCCGCCAGGCCGCGGTTCACGCTGAGCTGCCTCCAGAGCGACGAGAGGTGTCGGGGTCCGTGCACGGGTCCATTGTCACCTCGAACTGCCCGACGCCGGGGCCCGTCCGCCGAGCTCCGGGGCGAGAACGGCGATCTGGTCCGGCGTCACGCGGCAGCACCCGCCCACGAGGCTGGCCCCTAGGCTCCGCCAGCGGCGGGCAGCCCCGGGGTCCACGCGATCGCGGCCGAAACCGGTCCACCGGCGCGTCGCCGCATCCCAGCCCTCGCCGCTGTTGGGGTACACCACGATGGGGAGCGAGGTGGCGGCGCGCATCCGCGCCACCAGCTCGTCGATGTGCTCCGGCGCCGTGCAGTTGACCCCAACGGCCAGCACCCCAGGCCGTCCGTCGACGGCCGCCACTCCCTCCTCCACCGGCGCGCCGCTGCAGAGGTGTGCGCCGTCGCGACACGAGAAGCTGATCCAGGCCGCGGCGCGGTCCGACTGCGCGAGCAGGCTGGCGACAGCCGCTGCCTCCTCCACCTCGGGGATCGTCTCGACCGCCAGGGCGTCGGCGTCCGTGGACGCGAGGACGTCCAGACGGTCGCGGTGGAAGTCGCGCAGCTGGGCGACGGTGCGACCGTAGTTCCCGCGGTACTCCGATCCGTCGGCGAGCATGGCCCCGTACGAGCCGACTGACGCTGCGACGAAACGGCGGGCGGGCGGGCGGCCCGCGGTCGCATCCTCCGCGGCGACGGTGGCGCGCGCGCGGACGGCCAGCTCCACGCTGCGGCGGAGCAGCG
>JBJKRU010000117.1:0-2531 GCA_046704485.1 Candidatus Limnocylindrales bacterium
ACGGAAGCTCGAACGCCGCCGCCCGAAGGTGCGCGAGCAGCACGTGAAGGTTGTCGGGGTCGAGACGTGCCTCCTCGGGCGTCCGGTCGAGCACGTATTCCGGGTGGGCCGCGACGTACTGGTCGACGGCCCCGCCGCCCGCGACGAGAACCGACGCGCTCACACCCTGCCGGCGCCCGGCTCGCCCCATCTGCTGGCGGGTCGCGGCGATGGAACCGGGGTACCCGACGAGGACCGACGCGTCCAGCCCGCCGACGTCCACGCCCAGCTCGAGCGCGTTCGTGCTCACGACACCCAGGAGCTCGCCGGCACGCAGCCCGCGTTCGATGGCCCGCCGCTCGCCGGGGAGGTATCCGCCGCGGTAGCCGCGCACGCGGTCAGCCGGGCCGCGGCCCTCGCGCATCGCCTCGCGCAGACCCGTGAGCAGCAACTCGACGCCGACACGTGACCGGCCGAACACGATGGTCTGGTGGCCGGCGCGAAGGAACGCCAGCGCCACGCGCTCGGCCAGTGCGAACGAGCTGCCGCGCGCGCCGAGGGCCGGATCCAGCAGCGGCGGATCGAGCACCAGCACGTGGCGTTCGCCCGTGGGAGCCCCGCTCTCGTCCACGAGGACCGGCTGGCGGGCGGTGAGCAGGCGTGCCAGCTCCGTGGGGTTGCCGATGGTCGCGGACGAACAGGCGATGACGGGTCGTGACCCGTAGTGCTCGCAGATCCGCATGAGGCGGCGCAGCACGTTGGCGACGTGGCTGCCGAAGACGCCGCGGTACATGTGCAGCTCGTCGATCACCACGTACTGCAGCTGCTCGAAGAGCTGGAACCATTTCGTGTGGTGCGGCAGGATGGCCGCGTGGAGCATGTCGGGGTTCGTGACGACGACCTGTCCGGCGGAGCGGACGGTGGAGCGGACGGGCGCAGGCGTGTCCCCGTCGTAGGTGGCACATGCGACGTCGAGCCCGGCGGCGCCGGGGAGCTGACGGAATGCGGCGACCTGGTCCTGTCCGAGCGCCTTCGTGGGAAACAGGTACAGCGCACGCGCGGCGGGATCGTCTGCCACCGCCTGGAGCACCGGCAGGTTGTAGCAGAGCGTCTTGCCCGACGCCGTGGGTGTCGCGACGACGACGTCCCGGCCGGAGTGAAGCGCATCCGCCGCGATGGCCTGGTGCGTCCATAGCCGGTCCAGGCCGCGTGCAGCCAGGCCCGTTTCGATCCGCGGGTCCAGCCATCCGGGGAGCGGGGAGAGGCGTGCCTCCTCGGCGGGCACCACCCGGTGGGCGACGACGGAACGCGCGATCGCCGGGTCCTCGAGCAGGCGGTCCAGGACGTCCGTCATGGACGAGGGCGCGTACAGCCGCATGCCGCCTCCGGTCATGTCCCGTCGCTGAGCCACCCTCTCCCGGGATCGTCATCCGCGCCCCGTGGCGGCGGCCAGCACAATCGCACACCTGTTCTGTTTCGGCCAGTGTAGCAAGGCGCGCAAGCGGCCGTTCACATGCACGGCGACACGGCTTGACATGGTGCGACGGCGCAGCTACGGTGCGCTCGATGCGATCCGTCCAGTCGGTCAGCCTGCCGCTCGTCCTCGGCGCCCGCGACGTGAATGCCGCGAATACCGCGGGTCTCGCGGACGTTGCGAGCCATCCGCATGCGCCGGACGAGGATCTCGATCCGCAGGGTTCCGGCCGGCCGGGCTCCCGGACGCCGGCGCCGCCCGCGCAGCCCCGGCTGGGCATCGCCGGCCTCGACCGCCGCACCATCACGCTCGCCGTTGCCGCGCTCATGGTCGGATGGCTCGTGCTGGTGTTCGGCCGCGCAATCGCGCAGTCGAACCAGGTTGCGGCGCAGGCGGCGATCCTCCGTGTCCAGGACGCGAACCTCGCCCAGCAGGTCTCGGAGCGCCAGTCCGAGCTCTCGGTCATCCAGTCGCCTGCGTTCCTGGCGCTCGAGGCCCGGGCCTACGGATACGGGAAGCCGCGCGAGCAGGTGTTCGCCGTCCAGCCCGGGGCTCCGCCGCCGCCCGCGCTCACGCTGCTAGGCGCAGAACCGTCACCCGCTCCCCCGCCTGGCCCGCTCGAGGCGTGGCTGCGCCTGCTGATCGGGAACTGAGTGGCGGTCGCCCGATCCGGCCGCGACGATCCGCCCGGAGCCACGTTCGAGATCACGCCGCGCACTGAGATCAGGCGCGCGGAGCGCGCGTCGTACGATCGCGAGCAGGTATACGGGATTCTCGACGAGGCGCTCGTGAGTCACGTCGCGTTCGTCGTGGACGGGACCCCGTTCGTCGTGCCCATGCTGCACGGGCGGATCGACGACACGCTCTACCTCCACGGGCTGCCCGCCACGCGTCTCATCCGGCACCTCCGCGGCGGCGCCGACGTCTGCGTGGAGGCTACGCTGCTCGACGGGCTGGTGATGGCACGCTCGTCGTTCCACCACTCGATGAACTACCGCTCGGTCGTCGTCTTCGGCACGGCGCAGGTGGTGGAGGGTCCGGACGAGAAGACGCGGGTCCTGCACGCGCTGGCGGAGCA
>JBJKRU010000118.1:0-4247 GCA_046704485.1 Candidatus Limnocylindrales bacterium
GCCCGAGCCGGCACGCGGCGCGCCCGATCCGCACGCGGCGCAGCCGCGGGGGGCGCCAGCCGGACCCAAGCCCGCACCCGCGGCGCTACCCTAGCTGCATCGACACGGAGGACCCATGACCACCAAGAAGCCGGCGACGACGAACCTGCCGTCCACCCGCGAGGAGCTCCTCGTCCTGCACCGAGAGGCACGCCACCGGCGCATGTCCGTCGAGCCGGGCGGCCACGAGTGGGAGCAGGCCTCGGCGGATGTCAGCCGGATCGAGGTTGAGATCGCGAGGATCGAGCGGGAGATGACGCCGCCGGCGATGTGACCGGCGTGGGGACCTCCGCGCCGATCGCGGGAACAGCCGCCGATCCGAGCAGGATCGCCCGACGGCATGGACGTGCACACGACGCCGCCATTCCACCGTCGCGCTCAGACGAGAACTGCCCGGCGCTGCTATGGTTCCGCCGATGGACGGGGTAGTACTCGTGCTGAACCAGAACTACGAGCCCCTGAACGTCTGCAACCTGCCGCGGGCGTTCCGGCTTCTGTTCGGCCTGAAGGCCGAGGTGATCGAGTACGACCACCAGGAGATCCGCTCGATCCGCACGGTCTACCGGGCACCCAGCGTGATCCGCCTCCAGCACCAGATCCGGCGGCCGCGGCCGCGCGTGAAGCTGACCCGGCGCGAGATCTTCGTCCGAGATCGCAACACCTGTCAGTACTGCGGCAGGACGGGCAGCGACCTCACCCTCGACCACGTCCTCCCGCGACACCGCGGCGGGCAGCACACGTGGGACAACCTGGTGGCCGCCTGCCGGCCCTGCAACCACCGCAAGGGTGGCCGCACTCCCGAGGAGGCGCGGCTCCGCCTGCTCCGCCAGCCGTTCGAACCCCGGAGCGACCTCTACTCGCTGTTCTCGCCGTACCTCGAGGACACTCGCAACGAGGCCTGGCGCGACTACCTGTTCCTCGGCAAGAACTAGGCGCGGCCATGGCCGCGAGGGGGTTCGAGGCCGGCCGGGGAGCGCCCGGCACTGCTGCAAGGCATGCCGACGATCCGGGAGACGCGACGCGCGAGCGCGACCGGCTTGGGCCCGACCAGCATGAGCCCGACCCGCGCGAGCGCGACCCGCGCGAGCGCGACCGGCACGGGCCCGATCGGAATGAGCCCGACCCGCGCGAGCCCGACCCGCGCGAGCGCGACCGGCATGGGCCCGACCTCGACGCTGTCGTCCCCGCAGCCGTCCACGCTCTGATCGACCAGCTCGTCGGCAGCGGCCACGCGGCGTACGTCGTTGGCGGATCCGTGCGTGACGCCCTGCTCGGTCGCGAGCCCGCCGACTGGGATTTGGCCACCGACGCCCGGCCGGACCGACTGGTGCAGTTGTTCCCGGGGGCCGTCTACGAGAATCGCTTCGGGACCGTGGCCGTGCGCCGCGACCATCAGGTGTTCGAGGTCACGACCTTCCGCCTCGAGCACGAGTACGCGGACTTCCGGCGGCCTCATCGCCTGGAGTTCGGTGACGACATCTTGGCCGACCTGGCGCGCCGTGACTTCACAGTGAACGCCATGGCGTGGGGCCGCAGGCCCGGCGAAGTCGCCAACGCGCTGGCCGACCCATTCGGGGGGCGCGAGGACCTCGGGGCGCGAACCCTGCGCGCGGTGGGCGATCCGGACGCCCGCTTCCGCGAGGACGCGCTGCGGATGGTGCGGGCCGCTCGGCTCGCGGCCACACTGGACCTTGACGTCGAACCCGCCACGCTGGCCGCCATGGCCGCCAACGCGGGTCTCGTGGTCCACCTCTCTGGGGAGCGGATCGGGGCTGAGCTCGAGAAGCTGCTGGCGGCACCGCGGCCATCGGTTGGCCTCTCCCTCGCCGAGCAGACCGGCGTCCTTGCCGTCATCTCGCCGGAACTGGCGGCCCAGCGCGGTATTCTCCAGAACAAGGTCCCGGGCGAGGACCTCTGGCACCACACCCTGCGCACCGTGGACGCGGCGCCGGCCGTACGACCCGTGGTCAGGCTGGCGGCCCTGCTCCATGACATCGGCAAGCCGGCCACGCTCACAGACGGGCGCTTCCCGCACCACGAATCCGTCGGCGCCGCGCTGGCCGAAGCCCTCCTCCGACGCCTTCGCTACCCGCGCCCGGCCGCCGAGGTGGTGGTCGACCTCGTGCGCCACCACATGTTCCAGACGGACCCCGCCGCAACTGATGCGGCGATCCGCCGGTTCATCAAGCGCGTCGGGGCGGAGCGCATCGACGCGCTGTTCGCGCTCCGGCGCGCGGACGCCATCGGCAGCGGCGGCGACCCCGACCACCCCGAGACGCAGGCCTTCCGAGCCTGTGTCGAGCGGGAGCTCCAGGCAGCACACCCGCTCGACCGTGCTGCCCTGGCGGTGAACGGCGACGACCTGGTCGCCGAATTGGGCATGACCCCTGGCCCGCGGCTGGGAAGGGTCATCGAGGAGCTGCTCGACCGCGTCATCACGGACCCGGGCCTCAACGAGCGGGGCTCGCTCATGCTGCTCGCACAGGGCATCCTTGCCGAGATGTATGAAGACGCGGCGGGCCCACTTTGATGGAGGTGCTGGTCCAGGCGGAGCAGGCACTGGGGATGGGGCTGCTCGATCGGGCTGAACGCCTGTACCGCCAGGCGGTCGAGGCCGACCCGCACAACTCGATTGCGGTGGCAGGGCTGTCGCGCGTGGCCCTGGACCGGGGAGATGACGGCGGCGCGCTTCAGCTGGCCTGGCGCGCGCTGGAGATCGATCCCGAGAACACCGTTGCCGCCCGGATGGCCGAACGGCTGGTGGAGGTGCTCAAGACGAGGGGCGAGGTCCTGCCCGATCGCGAGGTGGTCCCGTGAAGTTCCTGGTCACCGGCGGCGCCGGCTACGTCGGGGGCGTGTCGGTGGACGCGCTCATCGCCGCCGGCCACGAGGTGGTCGTCCTCGACGACCTCTCGACGGGCCACGCCGCGATCCCGAACCCGGCTGCGCGCCTGGTCAGGGGAAGCTACGGCGACGAGGCGGCGACGCGCGGCCTGCTCGAGCGCGAGCGCGTGGACGCGATCCTGCACTGCGCCGCGCGCTCGCTGGTGGGCGAGAGCATGGCCGACCCGGCGAAGTACTACCGCGAGAACGTGGTCGGCGGCGTGGCCCTGCTCGAGGCGGCGCGCGCCGCCGGCGTGCTGCGCGTCGTCTTCTCGTCCACCGCGGCCACATACGGCGTGCCTGACGCCACGCCCATCCCCGAGGACGCATCCCTCCGCCCGATCAACCCGTATGGGGAGACCAAGCGCACGTTCGAGGGGGCGCTCCGCTGGTACGGCGCCGCATACGGGCTGCGGAGCGTGATCCTGCGCTACTTCAACGTGGCCGGAGCCACCGAGCGTCTGGGCGAAGTGCACCGACCCGAGACGCACCTCATCCCGAACGTGCTGCGGGCGGCCGGGGGCGGCCCCGCGCTCACCCTGTTCGGCGAGGACTACCCGACGCCCGACGGCACCCCCATCCGCGACTACATCCATGTCGAGGACCTGGCCGATGCCCACGTCGCCGCCCTGCTCGCCACCGACCCATCCGACGCCCGCTCGGGCCCGGTCGGCGGCGGTCCCGTGGAACCCGCCATCGCCAACCTCGGCACCGCCACCGGGTTCTCGGTGAAGGACGTCCTGCGCGTGGCCGAGGAGGTCGTGGGGCGGCCGATCCCGCACACGGTCGGACCCCGGCGGGCGGGCGATCCGCCGGTGCTGGTGGCATCGAACGGGCGGGCGCGGGAGCTTCTGGGCTGGACGCCCCGGCGGTCCACGCTGGCGGAGATGGTCGGCTCGGCGTGGGCATGGCGGCGGGCACACCCGGAGGGCTACGGGGACTAGGGTCCCGGCCGCGGGTCGGAGCCCCAAGCTGGAGCCCCAAGCCCGAGGCCCAAGCCGGCGCCTCGGGGCAGAGCCATGGGCCGGCACGGGCCGGCGAACCCGGAGCCCCAAGCCGGAGCCCCAAGCCAGAGGCCCAAGCCGGTGCCTCGGGCCGGCACGGGCCGGCGAAGGCCCGGAGCCCCAATCTGGCGCCCCGCGACCAATCCTTGGCGGTCGCTACCCGTCGCGCTTCTCGGGCACCGGGTACAGCAAGTACAGGCCGATCAGCATCGCGATCAGGAGCGTGAAGATCCCCAGCTGGTAGGCGCCCTTGCCCAGCGCGTCGAAGGTGAGGAACAGGACCAGGCCCCAGAACAGGTTGCCGATGACCTGCGACCCCTT
>JBJKRU010000119.1:0-7618 GCA_046704485.1 Candidatus Limnocylindrales bacterium
GACCTCACGCTCTCGTACAACAAGGTCCGTCAGGCAAACATCACTCGCGAGATGGTCGAGATCGCGAGCGGCGCATCGGCCCGCTAGGCCAGCGCGAACGAGGAGGCACAACCCAGATGGCGACCGCCGCCCCTTCCGCGACCGGCCGGGTCATCCAGATCACCGGTCCGGTCGTCGACATCGAGTTCCCGCCCGGCGCCCTGCCGGCCATCTTCAACGCGGTCGAGATCATCCGCGACGGCCAGCCCCCCCTGGTGTGCGAGGTGCAGCAGCACCTGGGCAACAACTGGGTCCGCGCCGTGGCGATGACCACCACCGACGGGCTCGCCCGCGGCACCGCGGTCGCCGACACCGGGGCCCCGATCTCGGTCCCGGTCGGCACGGCCACGCTCGGCCGGGTGTTCGACGTGCTCGGCCTCGCGATCGACGGCAAGGGCGACGTGGACGCCGCCGAGCGGCTGCCGATCCACCGCAAGCCGCCCGCCTTCGAGGACCAGACCACCGAGGTCGAGGTGTTCGAGACCGGCCTCAAGGTGATCGACCTCGTGTGCCCGTTCCGCAAGGGCGGCAAGGTTGGCATCTTCGGCGGCGCCGGGGTCGGCAAGACGGTCATCATCCAGGAGCTCATCAACAACGTCGCCAAGGAGCACTCGGGCGTCTCGGTGTTCGCGGGCGTGGGCGAGCGTTCCCGCGAGGGCAACGACCTCATCCACGAGATGACCGACTCCGGCGTCATCAAGAGCACGGCCTTCGTGTTCGGCCAGATGAACGAGCCGCCGGGCGCCCGCCAGCGGGTCGGGCTGACGGCCCTCACGATGGCCGAGTACTTCCGTGACGAGGAGGGCCGCGACGTCCTCCTGTTCATCGACAACATCTTCCGCTTCACCCAGGCGGGCTCCGAGGTGTCGGCGCTGCTCGGCCGCATGCCGTCGGCGGTGGGCTACCAGCCCAACCTCGCGACCGAGATGGCCGCCCTGCAGGAGCGGATCACGTCCACCAAGAAGGGCTCCATCACCTCGCTCCAGGCCGTGTACGTCCCCGCCGACGACTACACCGACCCGGCGCCCGCGACCACCTTCGCCCACCTCGACTCGACGATCCGGCTCGAGCGGTCCATCGCCGAGCTGGGCATCTACCCGGCGGTGGACCCGCTGACCTCGACCTCGCGCGTGCTCGACCCCAACGTCGTCGGCGCCGACCACTACGACGTGGCGCAGGAGACCAAGCGCGTCCTGCAGCGCTTCCGCGACCTCCAGGACATCATCGCGATCCTGGGCATCGACGAGCTCTCCGAGGAGGACCGGGCCACGGTCGCCCGGGCCCGCCGCCTCCAGCGGTTCATGAGCCAGCCGTTCACGGTCGCCGAGGTGTTCACCGGCCGGCCCGGCAAGTACGTGCCGATCCGCGACACGGTGGCGTCGTTCAAGGAGATCCTCGAGGGCAAGACCGACACGCTGCCCGAGCAGGCCTTCTTCCTCGCCGGCACCCTCGACGACGTCCGCGAGAACGCGGCCAAGCTGGCGGAGTGATCGACATGGTGTCGCGTCCGCTCTCGCCAGTCCGCGTCCGGGCGATTCCAGTCTGCGGACTGAGATCGCCCTCCCTCGGACTGGCTACGCGGACGCGGTTCTCATTCTCCTCCCCCCTCTCGGCGCCCTCGGTGCCCGGCCGTCGCCAGGACGCAGGTCTCGGGCGGTGGAATTGGGTGACGCCGCCGTGCCGCAGGCTGGCGGGGGAGCGAGCGACTTGGGCCCGAAGGGCACGTGGAGCGAGCGCAGCCGCCGGCCGAGAGGCGCGGCATGAGGGACGAATCCGATGACCCTCCACCTCGAGATCGTGACGCCGGAGCGGCTGGCGTACTCGGACGATGTCGACATGGTGCTCGTGCCGGGCATCGAGGGCGAGCTCGGGATCCTGCCCCACCACACGCCGCTGGCGAGCCTGCTGGGCATGGGCGAGCTCCGGATCCGCAAGGACGGCAACGAGGAGGCCTTCGCCATCGTCGGCGGGTTCCTCCAGGTGCGCCCCGACAAGGTGGTGGTCATGGCCGAGATGGCCAGCCTCGCCGCCGAGATCGACCTCGCGAAGGCGCAGGAGGCGCGCATCGCGGCCCAGCGCGCGCTCGAGACCGGATACCACGAGGGCGCCGACCTCTCCGCCGCGCGCGCCGAGCTGCAGCGGACCCTGGTCCACATCCGCGTCGCCGAGCGCCACCGCCGCGAGGGCCCGCGGTCGCGCGGCTGACCATGGCGGACGCCCGGCCGTTCCATTGGGAGTTCCATCCCGACCAGCCCGCCCCGGAGGCGTTCCGGATCGAGGGCGGCCGGCCGCTGCGCGGCTCGGTCCAGGTGAGCGGGGCCAAGAACGCCGCGCTCAAGCTGCTCGCGGCGTCGGTCCTGACCGGCGAGCGGTGCCGGTTCGAGATCATGCCCGAGATCGAGGACGTCCGCGTCATGGTGGAGGCCCTGACCGACCTCGGGGTCGTGGTCGACCACCCGGCGCCGGGCGTCTACGAGGTGGCGGCGGGCGACGTCGACTGGCTGTTCGTCCCGCTCGAGGCCGCCGCCAAGATGCGCGCCTCGTTCATCCTGCTCGGCCCGCTCCTCTCGCGGTTCGGCCGCGTGATCATCAGCAACCCCGGCGGCGACCGGATCGGCCGGCGGCCCGTGAACCTGCACGTCGACGCCATGCGGGCGCTGGGCGCCGACATCGCGTACCGCAACGGCTACTACTTCGCCCAGGCGCCGGGGCGGCTCCGCGGCGGCGAGGTGGCGTTCCCGTTCGTCACCGTCATGGGCACCGAGAACGCGATGCTGGCGGCGTGCCTCGCCGAGGGGACCACCACCATCCGCCCGGCGGCCCAGGAGCCCGAGGTCGACGACCTGATCGCGTTCCTCGTCAAGATGGGCGCCGAGGTCGAGCGCACGCAGCCCGACACGATCGTCGTGCACGGCCAGCGCCGCCTGCGGGGCGCCTCGCACATCGTGGTCCCCGACCGGATCGAGACCGGCACGTTCCTCGTCGCCGCGGCCGTGACGGGCGGCCACCTGGTGCTCGAGAACGCCGCCTGCCAGCACATCGGGGCGCTGGTCGAGGTGTTCGCGGAGGCGGGGGTGCCGGTCGCCTGCGGCGAGCACACGATCGAGGTCGACGCATCCGGGCTGCGCCCCGGCGACCTGCGGGCGGTGGACATCGAGACCGCCCCGTACCCGCGGCTGGCCACCGACCTGCAGCCCAACCTGTGCGTGATGCTCACCCAGGCCGAGGGCACCTCGCGGGTCCACGAGGCGATCTTCGAGGACCGGCTCGAGTGGCTGAGCGAGCTCGGCAAGCTGGGCGCCCGGGTCGAGCTCCTCGACCCGCACCACGCGGCCATCCACGGGCCCGTCCGGCTCCATGGGGCGGAGGTGTCCATCGGCGACCTG
This sequence comes from Candidatus Limnocylindrales bacterium, assembly GCA_046704485.1. Classification (GTDB taxonomy): domain Bacteria; phylum Chloroflexota; class Limnocylindria; order Limnocylindrales; family CSP1-4; genus CAIXZV01. The sequence continues at coordinate 3,426 of JBJKRU010000119.1, forward strand.
CGCGCCGGCGCCTCGCTCATCCTGGCCGCGCTCGCGGCCGAGGGCACGTCCCTCATCCACGGCGCGCACCACGTCCACCGGGGGTATGAGAACATCGACCGCAAGTTCCAGCAGCTCGGCGCGAGCATCACGCGATCGGCCGACACGGCCTGACCGCGGCCCGGTGCGCCCCCACCCACCCAGCGCGCGACCCGGCCGGGCCGCGCCCTCCACGGAGTAGCATTCCCCGCACATGAAGATCGGCATCGACCTCGGTACCGCGAACGTCATCGTCTACGTCAAGGGCAGGGGCATCGTCATCACCGAGCCCTCCGTCGTCGCGGTCGGCGAGGACAACAGGATCGTCGCCGTGGGCGAGGAGGCCCGCGAGATGATCGGCCGCACCCCCGGCAACATCCAGGCCATCCGCCCGATGAAGGACGGCGTCATCGCCGACTACGTCATCACCGAGGCGATGCTCCGCTTCTTCATCGGCAAGGCGAAGCGCGGCCGGATCGGGCTCTCCTCGCGGCCCGACGTGATGATCAGCGTCCCAGCCGGCGTCACCTCGGTGGAGAAGCGGGCGGTGCGCGACGCGGCCCTCAAGGCCGGCGCCAAGGACGCGTACCTGATCGAGGAGCCGCTGGCGGCGGCGATCGGCGCCAACGTGCCCATCAGCGGGCCGTCGGGGAACATGATCATCGACATCGGCGGCGGCACCTCCGAGATCGCGGTCATCTCGCTCGGCGGCATCGTGGTGTCGAACAGCCTGCGCGTGGGCGGCAACAAGTTCGACGAGGCGATCGCCTCCTACATCCGCAAGAAGTACAACCTGATGATCGGCGAGCGGACCGCGGAGGAGGTCAAGATCCAGATCGGCACGGCCCTGCCGCTCGAGCGCGAGCTCACGATGGAGGTTCGCGGCCGCGACCTGATCGCCGGCCTGCCGCGCACGATCCCGCTCACCTCGTCCGAGGTCATGGAGGCGATCGAGATCCCGCTCCAGATGCTGGTTGCCGCCGTGCGGAGCGTGCTCGAGCAGACCCCGCCCGAGCTCTCGTCCGACATCATCGACAAGGGGATGGTGATGTCCGGCGGCGGCTCGCTGCTGCGCAACGTCGACAAGCTGCTCACACAGGTGACCGGGGTGCCGTGCCACGTCGCGGAGAACTCGCTCAACTGCGTGGCGCTGGGGACGGGGCTGGCCCTCGAGCACTTCGACTTCTTCAAGAAGTCGCTGGTGCAGCAGATCTAGGTGTTTGGCCACCTCGCCCGCCGCCCTCCGGCGATTCCAGTCCTCCGGACTGAGATCGCCTGCGGGTCGACGGGCGAGGCGGCCAGTCGCCGCCCCCCAACCTCCCCGGCCGATGACGCGCCCCACGCAAGCCGGCTCGTGACGGAGGGGCGGGGGCGGCCGACTCGGAGGCGATCTCAGTCGCCCGCGACTGGAATCGCCGGAGAGCGGCCAAGCCCGCCCCGACCCTCAGGACGCCAGCCGTGAGGGCGTTCATCGACCTCCACTGCCACACCTCGGCCTCGTTCGACTGCCTCGCCGCACCCGCGTCGGTCGTCCGGGCGGCCGCGCGGCAGGGCCTGACGCACCTCGCGATCACCGACCACGACACCATCGGCGGCGCACTCCAAGCCCGCGACGCCGCCCCGGCCGGCCTCAAGGTCATCGTCGGCGAGGAGGTGCGGACCGCGGACGGCGACCTCATCGCGCTGTTCCTCTCCGAGGCTGTGCCGCCGGGGCTGACGGCCGGCGAGACCATCGAGGCGGTGCGGGCGCAGGGCGGCCTGGTGGGCATCCCGCACCCCTTCGACAGGTACCGCGGCTCGATGCTCAAGGACCCCCGCCTGGAGGCGATCGGCCAGCTGGTGGACTGGGTCGAGGCGTACAACGCCCGGGTGGTCGGCGGCACCGGCAACGAGCGGGCGGCGGCCTTCGCGCGCGAGCTTGGGCTGCCGGGCGTGGCCGCGTCCGACGCGCACAGCGTGCTCGAGGTGGGCGTCGCCTACACCGCGGTCGAGGGCGACCCCAGTACTCCGGAGGGGTTGCTGGCGGCCCTCAGGACGGTTGAACTCATGCCCGGTCGCGCGTCGTACCTGCTGCGGGCGCTGACCCCGATCTCGAAATTGGTCAACCGCGCGCGGGGGAACACGCGCGTGCCCTGGTCGTCGGGCACCCCGCCCGGCCACGCCTGATGGAGCCGCCCGTGTCAGAACCCGGTTCCGCCGCCAGCGGGCCCGCCCCCGGCCAAGAACTGGCGGTCCCCCCCGAGGACGCCGTCTCGCTCGGCCGGCGCCTCCGGCAGCCGAGGACCATCCTCTCGATCGTCGTCCCGATCGTGCTCGTGGTCCTGGTGTTCCGCCTCGCGTTCAACGTGGACCTCGCGTCGCTGGTTCGAGGGGTCGAGCAGGCCGACTGGCTGTGGCTGGCGGTGGCGTTCGTCGTCTTCTACGCCGGCTTCCCGCTCCGCGGCTACCGCTGGGCGCGTATCCTCGCCGCCACGCGGTTCCGGGTCGGGACCGGCGACGCGACCGAGATCCTGTTCCTCTCGTGGCTCGTCAACTGCCTCGTGCCGGCCAAGTTGGGCGACGTGTACCGCGCCTACCTGCTCAAGCTCAACGCCCCCGTGTCGTCGCTGTCGCGCACGTTCGGCACCGTGTTCATCGAGCGGCTGCTCGACATCTTCGCGATCGCGGTGCTCGGCCTCGCGGCGGGCTTCTGGAGCTTCCGGACGGGGTTCCCGCCGGAGATCCAGTTCGTGGTGGCCCTGGGCATCGGCGTCGTGGTGGCGCTGGTCGCCCTGCTCCTCACGCTGCGCAACTTCGGCCGCGGCATCCTGGTCCGCCTCCGCGTGCCCCACCGGCTCGTCGAGCTGTACGACAAGTTCGAGGAGGGCGTGTTCGGCGCCGTGGGCGCCCGCCAGCTGCCGCCGCTGCTCGTGCTGACCGCGCTCATCTGGGCGACCGAGGGGTTCCGGCTGTTCTTCGTGGTCAAGGCCCTCGGCTTCCCGGACGTCGAGCTCGGCCTGTCGGGCGCGTTCTTCGTGGCCCTCATCGGCTCGCTGCTGACCGCCGTGCCGCTCAGCCCGGCCGGCCTGGGCACCGTGGAGCTCGGCGTGAGCGCGGTCCTCGTCTACGCCTACGGCATCCCGCAGACGGAGGCCGCCACGATCGTGATCGTGGACCGGCTCATCAGCGTGTTCTCGATCATCGTCCTGGGCGGGATCCTGTACGTGGTGTCGGGCAAGCGGCGCGGGGCGGGTCTCGCGCCCGGCTCGGGGCCCGTCGAGGACCTGCCGCCCCTGGCCGCCTAGGCTAGGCGTTCCGGGGCCGCCCGGCCCCTGCCGCCGAAAGGGTCATCCCCGGACCGCACCACACCGGCGCGCACCCCATCGCGTGTCGACATCGGGTCAACGGCGCCGAGTACCAACGGGTGATTGGGCGCGCGCACCACCTCCCCGACACTTCGGCTGAAGCCGCGGACCGGCCGCGGGAGCCCAAGCAAGGCAGTCAATGACCACCGAGAACGGCCGCGCCTTCAACGAATGGCTGCGAGCGCAGCTCAAGGCCAAGAAGATGTCGCAGCGCCAGCTCGCGCAGCAGTCCGGGGTGGACCACTCCACCATCTCGCGGCTGATCCGCGGGGACCGGATGCCGTCCCTGGGGACGGCGACCAAGCTGGCCCGTGGCCTGCGCGAGATTCGTGAGGACGCCGACACCCCTGCAGCCCTCGGCGTGGTGTCAGTCGGGCCGCAGAACCCGACCGCCCGTGTCGAGTACGCCCTCCGGGCCGACGAGAGCCTCGCGGAGCCGCAGGTCCGCCAGATCATGGAGTACTACCTGGCCGTGCGCCTGCGCCGGTTCCACCGCGCCTACGCCTCCCCCTCCGCGGCCGATTCCGGGTTCGGGGGCGCCGGCGGCACCGCCTCGGCGGGCGCCTACGACCGGACGCCGGGGTACGGGGGAGCGGCGACCCAGACCGCCGTCCGGCAGGCGCCCTCGACGCGGTACGGCGCTCAGCGCCCGCTGCCCGCCCGGCCGCCGCTCCGGAACCCCGGCCGGTCCTGACCAGCACACGACACGGCCCGGGAGGCACGCCCGGGCCTCGGGGACAGCGAGCGCCGGCCTTGCAGGGGCCGGCGCTCGTGTTTCCGCCGCTGCGGGCGGCTTCCCGTCAGCCCCCCGGTGCCTGCCCGACGGCCGCG
>JBJKRU010000120.1:0-8777 GCA_046704485.1 Candidatus Limnocylindrales bacterium
ACAGCGGCCGCGGCGAAGTTCGAGGGAGTGCCCGCAGCCGCCGGCGGCGCGCCGACGGTCGCCTTGGCGACCTGCGGCACGCCCGCCGGGGCCGGTCCCCGCGGCGGAGTGGACTGACCCGTCGTGCCCGACAACTCCTCCGCGAGGGCCAGCCGACCGAACTTGAGGAGGAGCATCCGGAAGTCCCGCGCGTAGAACAGCTTGATCCTCACGTCCGGGTAGAGCTCCCGCAGGCGGCGCAGCTTGCGGTTCTTCTTGCGCACCAGGCTCTGCTTCAGCGTCGTGAGCTCGACGTACAGGTCGAGGTCCGGCAGGTAGAAGTCCGGCGAGAAGCTCTCGACCACCTCGCCGTCCAGGTTCCAGCCGATCGGGAACGTGTCCGGCTCGTACTCCCAGCGGACGTCGTAGTAGCTGAGGATCCGGGCCAACTCCGCCTCGCTCGCATGGGCGAACGCGGGCCGGGATGGCCGACTCGAGGGGACCGTCTCCTCGGTCACGCGCCGCCGCCGAGGAGCGACCGGAGGTCGCCCTGCCAGCCGTCGAGGAAGCGTCGCATGTCCGAGACGTCGGCCTCCGCCAATGCGGGCGCGCCGGCGAGGCGCGCCTCGGTCGCGGGATCGAGCTCGGGATGGCGGGCCGTGTCGAGGCGCAGGCCCGCAGCGTCCTTGACGACGAGCGAGAGCGTCCGGCTGCCGCAGTCCCGGCAAGCGAGCTGGACGAACGCCACGTCACCGCGGTCGGCGAGGACGGCGATCCCGTCCTCGAGGATGGATGCGCCGCACGAGGCGCAGTCGGCCCCGGCGAGACGCTTGGGCAGTCCGCGGCGATCCATCGCGTGCAGTCTAGCGCTGCCGCACGCGGCGGGCAGCAATCTCGATAAGATACCCCCGTGGGGTATCATGCTGTCCATGGCAGACACCCCCAGCCGCGCGGCGGCGCACGCCGACCACGCCCCATCGGACACGTTCCGGCACAGCTACAGCAAGGACCGGGCGCAGCTCGTGCGTCGGCTGTCCCGGATCGAGGGGCAGGTCCGCGGGATCACGCGGATGATCGAGCGCGACGAGTACTGCGTCGACATCCTCCAGCAGACGGCGGCGCTGCGTGCCGCCGTGGACGCAGTCTCGGTGCTGATCCTCGAGGATCATGTCCAGGGGTGCATCCGGACGGCTGCGGAGCGCGGGGAGGCCGACCAGTACGTCGACGAGGTGATCGACGTCGTCCGGCGCACCCTGGGCCGGCCGGTCCGCTCAGGATCGCGCACGGGGTAGGACGGGACAGGCTGGCCCCCCAGCCGCGCGGCGGGACTTATCCACGGTTTGGCTCGACCAACGTGTTTCGTGGATAACCTCCCTTGACCCGAAGCCCGCCACGCCATAACGTCCGCACTCCGCCACAGGCGTGTGCGCCGCGGGTGGCGTCGTCAGCGAGGGGTGCCGGGGAGACCCGGGCCAGAACCGACCCGACGGCGCGAGCCCGACGTCGAAGCCCGCCGGGCGAACGATCACGCCGGGAGCGGCTCCCGGACGGGCCTGGCATTCGACGACAGGAGGGTGCCCTGGACCGGCCGAGAGGTCCGCTCCCGACGCGCGTCAGGGACCTTCCGGCGCTCTCTGCCGAGTACGAGGAGGTCCTCGACGCTGGGCTGGACGCGCTGGGCGTCGAACTCGAGCCCGCCGTACGTTCGGCCGTGGACGGCCATGTCCGGCTCCTGCTCGCCTGGAACGATGCGATCAACCTCACCGCCATTCGCGAGCCCGCGGATGTGGCGCGCACGCACGTGCTCGACAGCCTCGCAGCCGTGCCGCTCCTGCGCGGGCTGGGGATCGCGCGCTTCCTGGACCTGGGCAGCGGCGGCGGGTTCCCGGGCATCCCGCTCTCGGCGGCCCTCGCGTCCGACCGCGTGCTGCTCGTCGATTCGGTGGGCAAGAAGGTCGACTTCCTGTCGGTGGTCATCAAGGCCGTCGGCCTGCGCACGACCACGGCGGCGGAACAGGCTCGCGCGGAGACGCTCGCCCGCGACCCGCGCGACCGCGAGGCGTGGCCCGCGGTGACCGTCCGCGCCGTGGCGTCGCTGGCCGAGCTGGCCGAGGTGGCGCTTCCGCTCATCGCCCCCGGAGGCTTCCTCATCGCGTGGAAGGGCGCCGCTGCAGACGGTGAGCTCGAGGCCGCGGGTCCGGCGCTCCGGGCGCTCCGCGCCGGCCCAGTCCGCATCCTCGATGCAGGCGTGCCGGGTCTCGACGACCACCGCCTCGTGGTCATCCCCCGCGGCGGCCCGATCGATCCCCGCTTCCCACGCGAGCCGGGCGAGCGGAAGAGGCGGCCGCTCTGAGAACGGACCGCTCAGACACGCAACACGCTGCGCTACCCTCCAGCGATGCGAGCGCTCGTCCTGTCGGACATCCACTCCAACCTCCCCGCCCTCGAGGCCGTGCTCGCCGACGCCCCGTCGGTCGATGAGGTGTGGGTGCTGGGCGACGTGGTGGGATACGGGCCCCAGCCCGACGCGGTTGTCGAGCGGCTGCGCGGCATCGGCGCCCTGGGCGTCCGAGGCAACCACGACGCCGCCGCCCTCGGCGGGGACGAGATCGATTCCTTCAACGTGGATGCCCGGCACGCCATGGAGTGGACCCGCTCGGTGATCGCCGAGACGACGAGGGCATGGCTCGCGACGCTGCCCGTGCGCCTGGTGCGCGACGACTGGACGCTTGTCCACGGCAGCCCGCGCGACCCGATCTGGGAGTACATCACCTCCACGCCCGTCGCCCAGGCCGCGATGTCGGATCTGGAGACGCGCCACGGGCTCCACGGCCACACCCACGTCCCGATCGGCTGGGTGGAGGAGGACGGCGTCCTGGGGACCATGAGCCCGAGCGCTGGATCGACCCTCGAGCTCGGCGATCGCCGGGGCCTGCTCAACCCGGGCAGCGTGGGCCAGCCGCGCGACGGGATCCCCACGGCCTCCTGGCTCGTGCTGGACACGAGTGCCGGCACCTCCGCCTGGCATCGGACGGCCTACGATGTCGCCTCGGTGCAGGCCGCCATGGAGGCCGTCGGGCTCCCCAGCCGCCTCGTAGACCGGCTGTCCTGCGGGCTGTAGCCGATGACCGGCTGTCCTGCGGGCTGTCGCCGATGATCGGGGGCCGCAAGCCGCTTGCAGGCCGCAAGCCCGGGGATCGCCGCCTCCGGATCCAGCGTGCGCACGCGCCCTACTTCCGCTACACGGGCCCCGGGCAGCTGGTGGCGAAGCCCGCGGCCAGCCAGCCGACGACGAAGCTCGGCCGGGCCTACGCCAGGGTCAAGCAGGCGCTCATCGGGCGTCCGCTCGCCAACGCCGAGGAGATCGGCGAGCGGCTGCCGAAGAAGAAGGCGCTCGCGATCTTCAGCTCGGACGCGATCTCCTCGTCCGCCTACGCCACCGAGGAGATCATCCTCGCGTTCATCCTCGCCGGGACCTCCGCGGCGGCATTCAACCTCTCCCTCCCAGTGGCGATCGCGATCGCGGGCCTGCTCGGCATCGTCGCCTTCAGCTACCGCCAGGTGTGCGTCGCCTACCCCAACGGCGGCGGGTCGTACTCGGTCTCCAAGGCGAACTTCGGACGCCACGCCTCGCTCATCGCGGCATCCGCGCTGCTCATCGACTACGTGCTGACGGTGGCCGTCTCGACCTCGAGCGCCGTCGAGCAGATCGCGTCGGCGATCCCCGAGCTCGACCCATGGCGAGTCGAGATCGGCCTGCTCGCCGTCGGGTTCATCACGCTGGGCAACCTGCGCGGGCTGCGGGAGGCGGGCAACATCTTCGCGGTCCCCACCTACCTGTTCCTCGGCAGCGCGTTCCTGATGATCATCGCCGGCGTGGTCCGCGTGGTCGCCCTCGGTGACACCGGGCCCCAGCCGACTGCCGAGGCGATCCGCGCCGCCCAGGAGACCGGCGCCGACGTGGGCCTGTTCATCCTGTTGCGGGCGTTCGCGTCCGGAGCCGTGGCGCTGACCGGAACCGAGGCGATCGCGACCGGTGTCCCGGCATTCCGGCCCCCGGAGTCATCGAACGCCGCGAAGACCCTGATGGCCATGGCGGTGATCCTCGGCACGCTGTTCGTGGGGATCACCTTCCTCGCGATCAGCTACCACGTCATGCCGGTGGAGAGCCCCCGCCAGACCGTGATCTCGCAGATCGCGCGCCACGTCTACGGCGAGACGCCCATGTTCCTGCTGTTCCAGGCGTTCACGGCGCTGCTGCTGTTCCTGGCGGCCAACACGAGCTACAACGCCTTCCCGCGCCTCGTGGCCGTGCTGGCCGAGGACGGCTTCATGCCGCGCCAGTTCTCGTTCCGCGGCGACCGCCTGGCGTACTCCACGGGGATCATCGCGCTGGGGGCGGTGGCCGCGTCGGTGATCGTGGCGGGCGGCGCCTCCACCCACGCCCTGATCCCCCTGTACGCCGTCGGCGTGTTCATCGACTTCACGATCGCCCAGGCCGGCATGGTCCGCCACTGGTGGCGCGGCAGACCCGGGGGCTGGCGCCGTCGCCTGGCGATCAACGCGTTCGGCTGCGCGCTGACGGCCGTAATCGCCCTCGTGGTGACGTCGGTCAAGGCGCCGCCGTCGCTGGTGGTGGTGGCGCTCATCCCCAGCCTGGTGGGGACGATGCTGTTCGTGCGGCGCCAGTACGACGCCCAGGGACAGGAGCTCCGGGTCGACGACGGCCACGTCTTCGACCATCCCCATCGATCGCAGCGGGTCGTGATCCCGGTCAACGGGATCAACCGCTCCGTGGTGCAGGCGGTGATGTTCGGCCGCTCAATCGCGGGTCACGACGGTGACGTCCAGGCCGTGTTCGTCACGACGGACGCGGCGGCAGCCGGCGCCCTCCGCGACCGGTGGACCCGCCAGTTCCCGGGGGTCCCGCTGGTGATCGTGGAATCGCCCTACCGGGCACTGGTGGGTCCGCTGGTGACCTACCTCGATGTGCTCGAGCTGTCGTGGCCCGCGGGGGAGGAGCTGCCGACGACGATCGTGGTGATCCCAGAGTACGTGGCTCGCCACTGGTGGGAGCGCCTCCTCTACAACCAGTCGGCCCGCCGGCTCCGGGCTGTGCTCGTGGGCCGCGAGCACACGGTGATCGCGGATGTGCCGTATCGTCGCAGCGAACACGTCAACCGTCCGTAGCGCCCAACCCTCCGCACGAGGTCGCCCCCAGATCCGCCCATGATTGGTGGTCGACGACCCATCCAGGGTCGCAAGATCGCGGACAAGCGAGTCCGCGTTGAGCGTCCCCACGCCGCGTACTTCCGCTATGCGGGGCCGGGCCAGCTGGTCGCCAAGCCAGCCGCCTCCGCGCCGCGCTCCAGATTCGGCCGCCAGTGGCTGCGCGCGAAGGCCTGGCTGATCGGACGCCCGCTCGCGAACGAGGAGGAGATCTCCGAGCGCCTGAGCAAGCGTCTGGCGCTGCCCATCTTCAGCTCCGACGCGATCTCGTCGTCCGCCTACGCCACCGAGGAGATCCTGAAGGTCCTCGTCCTCGCCGGCGCGGGCGCCCTGTACCTCTCGATCCCGGTCGCCATCGCCATCGCGGGCCTGCTGACCGTGGTGGCGGTCTCGTACCGCCAGGTGTGCCGGGCGTTCCCCGGCGGCGGCGGCGCCTACGCTGTGGCTCGCCAGGAGCTGCTGCCGCTGCTCGGCCTCGTGGCCGCGGCGGCCCTGCTGATCGACTACGTGATGACCGTCGCCGTGTCGACGTCGTCCGCGATGGACCAGATGATCTCGATCCTGCCCTGGATCGACAACGGGCACGACCACGACCTGCGGATCGCGATCGCCGTGGCAGCCATCGCGCTGATCACGATCGCCAACCTGCGGGGTCTGCGGGAGTCGGGGAACATCTTCGCCGTCCCCACCTATCTCTTCGTCGGGCTGGCCCTGCTGATCGTGCTGTCCGGCGTCCTGCACATCACGACCGGGACGGTGACCCCGTATCCGCGCCAGCCCGAGGCAACCCCGATGGGGACCCAGGCGCTGGGCTGGTTCCTGATCCTCAAGGCGTTCGCCAGCGGCTCCGTGGCCCTGACCGGCGTCGAGGCGATCGCCAATGGCGTGCCCGCGTTCAAGCCTCCCGAGGCGAAGAACGCCGCCAACACGATGCTCGCGATGGCCGTGCTGCTGGGCGTCATCTTCATCGGCATCACCGTGATCGCCCGCGAGTACAGCATCGTCCCCTCGGAGGACCTCTCGAACGGGCCGACCGTCATCGCGATGGTGGCGCAGACAGCGTTCGGCAGGTCCGGCCCGCTGTACTACATCTTCCAGGTCGCCACCGCGCTCATCCTGTTCCTCGCTGCGAACACGAGCTTCAACGCGTTCCCCCGCCTCGGGGCGATCCTCGCCGAGGACGGCTACTTCCCGCGCCAGTTCGGGTTCCGCGGCGACCGGCTCGCCTACAGCTGGGGGATCATCGTCCTGGCCGGGATTGCCGCCGTGCTGCTGGCGGCGTTCAAGGGCAACACGTCAGGCCTCATCCCCCTGTACTCGGTCGGCGTGTTCGTGTGCTTCACCCTGTCGCAGATCGGGATGGTGCGCCATTGGGTGCGGACCCGGGCATCCGGCTGGCGCTGGAGGATGAGCGTGAACGCCTTCGGCGGCGTGCTCACGTTCGTCGTGCTGACGATCGTCCTGATCGAGAAGTTCGCGGGCGGCGCCTGGGTGGTGGTCGTGCTGGTGCCCACGCTGGTGGCGCTGATGCTGTTCATCCAGCGCCAGTACAACGCCTCGGCGCGCCAGCTGGCGGTGCGGCCGAGCTTCGTCCTCCGCCCCACGCAGCGCGAGGAGCGTGCCGTGGTGCCGGTCCCCACGCTCAACCGCGCGGTGGTGCGCGCCGTCAACGTCGCTCGCTCGATCTCCGACGACGTCCTCGCCGTGTACATCTCGGACGACCCCGACGAGACCCGCGAGATGCGCGAGACCTGGGAGCGGCAGGTGCCGGGCGTCCAGCTCGTGATTGTCGAATCGCCGTACCGGGCCCTCGCTGGGCCGCTGATGGCCTACCTCGATGTGCTCGACCGCGCCTGGCCGCCCGACCGACCCGAGCCGATCACCTTCGTCGTGATCCCCGAGTACGTGGCGCGGCACTGGTGGGAGCGGCTGCTCTACAACCAGTCGGCGCGGCGGTTCCGGGCCCTGCTCGTGGGCCGGCCGCACACCGTCGTCGTCGACGTCCCGTACCGGCGGGACGAGGCCGATCGGTTCCAAGGGATCGATGCCGATCCGCACCACGAAGGCGTCGCAACCGACACCTGACGACGCCCGGGAACGCGTCTGGCGCCTCGGGCCCGGTGGTATCGTGACCTACCGCGGCGGCCGACCGGACGCCTTCGGGGCGTCCCCCGTCGCCGTCACCGTTGCTGGAGGCGCATCGCCCGTGGCCGACACGTCGGCACCCCAGTTCCGGCGCGCCGTCGTGGCGCTGTCGGGCGGAAGGACCGACCGACCAATCGTCGCGCTCGCATCCGAGGTCGCACGCCTGAGCCACGCCGAGCTTGTCGGCGTCCATGTTGTCGAGATCGACTGGACGCTGCCCCTCGATGCGGACGTGGCGGGCCGTTCGGAGGACGCCCAGCGCGTCCTCGACATTGCCGAGGCCACCGCCGAAGCCTCCCGCTACCGGCTCGACACCGTGCTCCTGCAGGCGCGCGACGTCGGGGCGGCGATCGTGGACGAGGCCTCCGAGCGCGGCGCGGACATGATCATCTGCGGCCTGCCCTTCCGTCGGCGGTTCGGCGGCGACTACGAGATCGGCCGCACCATCCCGTACATCCTCAAGAACGCGCCCTGCGCAGTGTGGGTCGTTCGCGAGGCGATGCCCGAGGAGCAAGCATGAAGGCCGTCATCGTCGGCTGCGGGCGCGTCGGCGCCGGCCTCGCCGACGCTCTCGACCGTGCCGGCTGGCAGGTCGTGATCATCGACCGCTCAACCGCAGCATTCGACCGGCTGCCGTCCACGTTCGGCGGCACGGCACTGCGCGGCGACGGCACGGACGAGGACACGCTGCGGCGTGCAGGCGCCGAGGGCGCCGACCTCTTCCTGGCCCTCACCGAGGGCGACAACCGCAACATCATGGCCGCACAGTTGGGCCAGGAGGCGCTGGGCGCCGCGCGGACGGTCGCGAAGATCAACGACCCCGTCCGGGCCGAGGCATATGCGCACCTCGGCATCGCCACCCTGTGCCGGACGAACCTGATGGAGAACACGGTCCTCGCGTTCCTCGGTCAGGCGGCCGGCAACCAGCCCGGAATCTACGTGCCCGCCCATGGGCGCCCCCACGCGCTCGCGGGCGACCTCGCCGCCCCCGACGGCACCCCGGAGGCCTGAGCGATGTTCGTGCTGGTCGTCGGTGGCGGCAAAGTCGGCTACTACCTCACCAAGGAGCTGATCGACGCGGGCCACGAGTGCGCCCTGATGGAGAAGGATCGGGGCCGCGCGGACTCCATCCGCGACGAGATCGGCTCCGTGGTGATCGCCCAGGACGGGTGCGAGGGCAAATACCTCCACGAGGCCGGCGCCAACCGCGCCGACGTCGTGGCCGCGGTCACGGGCGACGATGAGGACAACCTCGTCATCTGCCAGATGGCCAAACACCACTTCAACGTGCCGCGGACCATCGCGCGCGTGAACAACCCCAAGAACGAGGCCCTGTTCCGACACCTCGGGGTCGACGAGATCATCAGTCCCACCCGGATGATCCTCGGCTCCATCGAGCAGGACATCCCCGTCCACGAGCTGCT
>JBJKRU010000121.1:0-8901 GCA_046704485.1 Candidatus Limnocylindrales bacterium
CCGCCCAGCGGGTCAGCAACCGCACCGCCTCGCGCATCAGCCCCCGACCGCGCGCCCAGGGCGACGCCCAGTAGCCGATCTCCGTCGTGCGCGCGCGCCAGTCGGTGCGCTTCAGGTCGATCGCCCCGGCCAGACGGCCGTCGAACTCGATCCCGAAGACCATCCCCTGCCCGGAGTCCCGTTGGCGCGGGGCGAACTCGAGGCAGAACCAGCGTCCATCGGCCTCCGTGTAGGGCCGGGGGAGCGGCAGCCAGGTCTGGGTCACCGAGTCGTTGCACGCCTCCACGACGGGGGCGACATCGGCGGCGGTCAAGGAGCGCAGCCGGATCCGATCCCCACGGATGGTCACCTCCGGGAACGCTTGGCTGGTCATCGCCGAATCATGCCCGAAGCGGGCTCGCGCGCCTCGGAGGGCACGATCGCGCTGGGGGGTCCTGCTGCCCCAGTGGGGCGACCCGGGATGCCGGTAGCGGCAATCCCTCCGCCTCGCAATGCCTGCGGGGCCAGTCTGGACGCGCGTCAGGACGTCGGAGATGGGATGCCGACGAGCTGGCGGCAGATCGGCGTGTCGTCGTAGCGGCCCGTCTCGCAGGCGGCCTGCGCTTCCAGCTTCGCGGACGGATCGTATGCGGTCGCGCCGTGCGTGACCGCATACGCGGCCGCGACCTCCTCCAGCGAGCGGCAGGCGACGATCGGCGCCTCGGCCAGCGACCGGTCGCCGGGGGTTGCGAGCGCCGCCTCCCAGGCGTCCACGCAGGCAGGCGCGGGCGTCGCGGGTGACGACGACGGCGCCGGACGCAGCGTCGGGGTGCAGGCGACCAGGGAGGCCGCGGCCGCGGTGACGGCGAGGCGGGCCAGCTTGCCGCGCCGGAGGGGAAACAGGCGACGCGCCATGGCGCAGACGACCCGGCCTCGCGCGCTCAGCGCCCGAGAGCCCGGCGGATGCGTCCGAGGATCGTGCGGGCCGCCCGACTGGACCGTCGCTCGCCGCGTGCGCCAGCGGCGTCTCCCGCGTCTCCGGCGTGGCGGTGCTCGCGAGCGAACGCCTCCTCGGCCCTGCGGCGGTCCTCCTCAGCAGACCAGGCGGTGAGATTGCCCCTGTCGTTCCGGAACCACGTCATCGCGCCCTCCCCGACGCAGGGTCGGCCGGCATGTCCCGGCGGGTCAAGAGGTGAACGTCACGCCCGGCCACTGGAATGGGCCGTGCGCGTCCTCGAGGATGCCCGAACACGGTTGACGGCCCAAGGCGCACGCTCGTCATCGCGGTGGTCGCCGATGCGGCAGGCAGGCGGGCGGGCAGGTGCGCGGCCGCCCTGCGAGAGCCGGGAGGCGTCAGCCCCCGGAGAACCCTCAGGAAGCCGGCGCCGTCTTCTTGAGTTGGCCGGGCGCGCTATCGCGACCTTGGCCATTGCCCGGCTTGCCCCCAGCCATCCCGACCTTCCAGCCGGGGTGCGACGAGCCGACGGCCCACGGTCCGCCGCTCACCTGAGCTGCCGCAGCACCTCGAGCGCCACCCAGTCGCCCTCGGTCCAGCGGCGGGCCACGGACAGCCCGCGCGCCTCGAACGCGGCGACCACGTCGGCCTCTCGGTTCGAGAAGATCCCCGAGGCGAGCAGCGTGCCGCCGGGCCGCAGGTCGGCAACCAGCCCGTCCCCCAGCGTGACCAGCAGCGACGCGATCAGGTTGGCGAGCACGACGTCGAACGGGCCCTCGCCCGACGGGGCGCTCCCCTCCCGGGCGCGGATGACCCGTCCCAGCCGGTTGCGCCGGGCGTTGGCCGCAGAGGCTTCGACGGCGATGGGGTCGACGTCGACCGCGAGGACGGACCGCGCCCCCAGGAGCCCAGCGGCGATCGACAGGATCCCCGACCCCGACCCGACGTCGAGCACGCGCGCCCCGTCGAGCGCGCCCCGATCGGCGAGCGACTCGAGCGCCGCCAGGCAGAGGCGCGTCGTCGGGTGGAGGCCGGTCCCGAAGGCCATGCCGGGATCGAGCGCGAGCACGACGTCGCCGGGCTGCCGGCGATGCCGTCGCCACGTCGGCCGGATGACGATCCGCCGGCCAACCCGGAGCACGGGGAAGTGCGCCTTCCAGGCATTCGCCCAGTCTGCCTCGTGGACGATGCGGGTGGAGAGGCCGCCGATCGGCCGGAGGCCGAAGGCCTGGAGGTGTCCGAGCTCGCGGTCCGCCGACTCGACCGCCTCTCGCGCGGCCGCCGGCGAGAGGACGGGGACGTAGGCGCGCACGAGCGCAGGGCGCGCGAGGTCAACGCGGGCCGCCAGCCCGTCCTCGACGAGCTCGAACGCGGGCTCGACGCTGGTCCCGCCCGGTGCGGCCCGGGACAGTATCTCCGACACGGCCTCGACCGCCTCGTGGTCAGCTGCGACCGAGAGCTCCAGCCAGGCGTCCTTCGAGGCCGCGGCCGCGGCCAGGTCGATCCCCCCGAGCGGATCGCCTGGGTCGGTCACCCCAGGCCCAGCTTGTCCAGCAGCCCGCCGCCGGAGACGCTGTCCCCCGACTCCTTCGCGAACGTCTCGAGCAGCTCGCGCTGCCGCTTCGAGAGCTTCGTCGGCACCACCACGTTCACGATCACGTGCAGGTCGCCGCGCTGGTTCTGGCGGCGGAGGTGCGGGACGCCCTTGCCCCGGAGGCGGATCTCGGTGCCGGGCTGCGTGCCCGGCCGGATGTCCACGTCGACCGGGTCGCCGCCCACCACGGGCACCTTGAGCTTCGCGCCGAGGGCGGCCTGCGCGATCGAGAGGTCGGCCTCGAAGAACAGCTCGGTGCCCTCGCGGGTCAGGCTCGGATGGTCGGCGACGTGGACGGCGACGTACAGGCTGCCAGGGGCGCCGCCGCGCGGGCCGACCTCGCCCTCGTTGGACAGGCGGACCTGGTGCCCCTCGTCGATGCCCGCCGGGATCGACACGCGGAGCGTCCGCTTGCGCTGCGTGCGGCCCTCGCCCCGGCACGTCTCGCAGGGCGTGTCGATCGTGTGGCCCTCGCCGTGGCACCGCGGGCACGGCTGGACGTTGACCATCTGGCCCAGCATGGTCTGGCGGATGCTGCGGATCTCGCCGCGGCCGTTGCACTGCGGGCAGGTCGAGGCCGTCGTACCCGGCTTCGCGCCCGAACCGCCACAGGTGTCGCAGCGGCCGAGAACCGGGAACTCGATCTCCTTGTCGCAGCCGAGGACCGCCTCCTCGAACGTGATCCGCAGGTCGTAGCGCAGGTCACTGCCGGTCTGCGGGCGTGCCCGCCGCGCCTGCCCGCCCGTCGCCCCGCCGAAGAAGGCGTCGAAGATGTCGCTGAAGCCGCCGAAGCCGGCCGCGCCGAACGGGTCGCCGCTCGCCGCGCCGCCCGACACGCCGGCCCGGCCGAACATGTCGTACTGCTGGCGCCGCTGCGGGTCGCTGAGGATCTGGTACGCCTCGTTGATCTCCTTGAAGCGGGTGTCGGCCTCCGGCTCCTTGTTGACGTCGGGGTGCCACTGCTGGGCGAGCTTGCGGAACGCGCGCTTGATCTCGGCGTCGGACGCACCGCGCTCGACGCCGAGCACCTCGTAGAAGTCGCGCTCAGCTGCTGCCATGGGTGTGGGAATTCTAGGGGAGGTTGCGGTCTCGGCCCGTCACTGGGGGATGATGGGGGCCCGCACGCGTGACCAGGCCCGCGCTTGCGGGCGTGACTAGGCTGCCGCAAGGCCCCGACCCGCCGGCTCAGCGTCCGCCGAGCCCACGGCGCCGGCGACGGCCGGGCCGAGCGAGGCATGACGATGACCGCGTCCACGACCGTGGCGGGGGTACTCCTCGTCGCCGCGCCCCTCATCGGCGCCATCCCAGTCGCCCACCCGGCACTCGTCCGCATCTGGTCCGCGCCCCGCGAGGGATACCTCGCCCAGATCGGTGCGCACCGCGTCGCATGGTGGTGGCTCAACGCCGGCTTCATCCTCGCGACGGTCGGCACCGCAGCCGGGCTCGCGATCTTGGCCGCAGCGGATCCGATGCCTGACCCGCACGGCGCCCTGCTGGTCGCCGTCGCGACGGCCTACGCGCTCGCCGGGACGCCCTGGATAGCGATGCTCGCAATCCGGGCGGTCCGCGATCCGCTGCTGGCCGACATGGTTGCCGCCGGACGGCCCACCGAGCCCGCCGAAGCGCTCTTCGGTGCGGCGACCGGCGGCCTGTTCGCCGCGTTCGTGTTCGGGACTGGCCTGGCGCTCGTGGCGCTGGCGATCGTGCTGGGCTCCGGCGGCGTCGCGGTGTCGGTGGCGGTTGCCGCCGGGAGCGTCGCGGCCGTGGTCGTCGTCATCCAAGTGCGGACCGGCGACTGCATCCCTGCGATCCTCTACATCCCGACGCTGCTGATCGGGATCGCGCTGCTGGCCGGCTGGGGCTGACAGCGCTGGCATCCGCTGCCGGAGACGCCCTCGCCGGCGCGGCGGATGCGCGGCCGCCGGGCTAGGCGGGGTCCAGCTCGGGCAGCAGGACGACGCTCTCCTGCTCGAAAGGGTCGGTGCGCGAGAGGACCCCGAACGCCTCGACGTCGCCGGTGTTGATCGGCAGGTGCGGCACGCCAGCCGGGATGTAGCAGAAGTCGCCGGCGCGCATCGCCATGCGTTCGCGGAGGCCCTCGCCGTGGAGCACCTCGACCTCGCCGCTGACCAGGTAGATCGCGGTCTCGTGGGCCTCGTGCTTGTGCGCCTTTGCGCGACCGCCGGGCGGAATCCGCAGCACGTGCATGCAGAGGCCTTGCGCACCGACGTTCTCGCGGTTGACGCCGACGCTGTACGTGAGGCCTTGGCGGCCGTCGTAGGTGTCGTCCGTGCGGACGAGGCGGGCGACGACCGTGGAGGGGTGCGTGTGGTCCACGGGGACGTCTCCTGAGCGGAGGTGGGAGCCGCAGTGTACGACGCCGACCCGCGCCCCTTCCGCCCAGCTGCTGCCGGCGGGCCGCGCGACGGACGGCGGACCGCGGACCGCTCGCCGCCGACGCCGGCGCCGCCGAGCGGTCCGCGCCTAGTCAGCGTGCCGCCTGCTTGACGAGGTCGACGATCCGAGCCTCGTTGCCGGCCGTCAACTCGGTCAGCGCGAAGGAGACCGGCCACATCGTGCCGTCGTCGAGCCGCGCATCGGGGTTGAACTCGAACGTGGCGTACCGCACCTTGAACTTCGACTTGGGCTTGAAGAAGCAGACGACCCTGCCGTCGCGGGCGTACGCCGGCATCCCGTAGTAGGTGCGCGGCCAGAGGTCGGGCGCCGCGCCGGTCACGAGCTCGTGGACTCGCTTGCCCATCGCGCGGTCGGGATCGGGCAATTCGGCGATCTTGGCGAGCACCTCCCGCTCGCCCTCCTCGCGGTCGGCGCCTGCCTTGTGCGACGCGGTCTTCGCCTCGCGGACGCGATCCGCCATCGCGGCACGCTCCTCCGCGCTGAACGCCCCCGCTCCCTCGCGGCCCGTGGCGGACGTGATGGTCTTGCCTTCGATTGCTCCCATTGGGGACGCCTCTGCTGCTTGCTCCAACGTCACCCATGTTGGACGGAGAACCGGCCCGAGCGCTTCTCCGAACCTGCCCGAATGAGTGGGCTGTTACAGGTCGGCCAGCTCCTTTGCGCGTCGCAGCACGTCCTGGAACATCGGCTGCGTGAGCTTGCCGGTGAACGTGTTCTGCTGGCTCGGGTGGTACGACCCCAGGAGCGTGTAGCGGCCGACACGGGCAATCCCGCCGTGGACGAATCGCGGTTTCGGCGCAGGAGTTGCGTAGCCGAGGCCCGAGAGGGTGCGGAGAGCCGCGTCCCAGCCGATCGCGCCGAGCGGGACGATCACGCGCAGTTCGCGAAGCAACTCGAGCTCGCGGGCGAGGTATGGGCGGCAGCGCGCCTGCTCCTCGGGCGTCGGCTTGTTGGCGGGCGGCACGCAGCGGACGGCAGCGAGGACGCGCACGCCCTCGAGCCGCAGGCCGTCGCCGGCCCGGCGCCCCTCGGGCTGGCTCGCCAGGCCCACCGCGTGCATCGCACGCCACAGGAAGTCGCCAGACGCGTCCCCCGTGAAGACCCGCCCGGTGCGGTTGGCGCCATGGGCGGCCGGGGCGAGTCCGACGAGCAGGATCCGGGCGGCCGAATCGCCGAAACCCGGGACCGCATGCGCCCAGTACGTCTCGTCGCGGAAACGGGCGACCTTCACCCGCGCCTGATCCTCCCGCCAGGCGACAAGGCGCGGACAGGCGTCGCAGGCGGTGATCGCAGCGTCGAGGGACGCGAGGTCTTGGGCCGCCGAAGCCGCAGCCCGGGGATCGTCGCTGGGCACCTCGGGATGCTAACCGGCCTGCCCGAAGCGTGCCCGCGGGACGTTGGCGGGGTGCACGCGAGGCGTGGGGCGCGGAGCGCGGAGTGGCGCGGGGGCGTGGGGGCGGCGCGCAGCCCCGCCGTCGCTACTTGCGCAGCAGCCGGTCCAACCGGTGGCTGACGACCACCAGACCCGCCAGCCCCATGACCACCAGGTACGCCACGTGCCCGAGGGCGCTCGCATCCACGACGCCGGTGATCAGCCCGCGGATGAGATCCACCCCCTGGTAGAGCGGGGTGAGGGTCACGAACACGCGGAGCGCATCCGGGTAGGCCGAGATCGGGTAGAAGGTGCCCGAGAACAGGAACAGCGGCAGCGTGACCAGGAAGATCAGGTCGAAGTCCTGCCAGCCGCGAAGCCAGGTGGTGAGCGCCATCCCCGCAGCGGCGAAGGCGAACGCGAGGAGCATCGCCGCAGGCACGGCGAGGATCGCCAGCGGAGAGCGCACAAGGCCGAGGACCACGATCACCACGAAGAACCCTATCGCGTAGAGCAGCGCCCGGATCACGGCCCAGCCGATCTCGCCCAATGCCACGTCGCCGGGCGCCATCGGCGTGGCCAGGATGGCGTCGTACAGCTTCTGGTAGTTGAGCTTGAAGAAGAAGTTGAACGTGGACTCGGTGATCGCCCCGTTCATCGACGCCGTGGCCAGGAGCGCGGGCGCCACGAACAGCGCGTACGGGATGGGCTGGCCGCCGGGGCCCGGGACGTCGCCCACCATGCCGCCGATGCCGAAGCCGATCGACAGCAGGTAGAACAGCGGCTCGAGGAACCCGGAGAACAGCATCATCCACGCCCTCCGGTAGAGGACGACGTTGCGCTCGATCATCAGCGCGGCGCGCCGGCTGCCGAAGCCGGACGGGATGACGAGGCCGAGGGTCGGCAGCGAGGCGGTCATCGTCAGCTGTCGAGCCGCTGGCGGAAACGGACGAACATGGCCCACACCCCGATGCCGGCCATGGTGGTCAGGATCACGAGGTGGGCCACGTGCAGCAGCGGCTCCTGCCCCACCGTGCCCAGGGCGAGCGCCCGCGCGAGGTCCACGCCGTGCCACAGCGGCAGCGCCCATGCGAGCGGCCGGATCAGGTCGGGCAGGCGGTCGATCGGGAAGAACGTCCCGCTGAACAGGAACAGCGGCGTGATGCCGAAGCGCCAGATGTTGGTCCAGGCTTCGGTGTTCTCCTGGGTGGTCATGAACGCGGAGATGGGCGCCGAGAATGCGACCCCGGTGAGCATCGCGATGGGCACCGACCACACGATGCCGGGCGTCGTGGCCGCGCCGAAGAGGACGATCATCACGGCGAAGATCGTGCCGACGAGCAGCGTGTGCGTCACGGTCCACGCCAGCTGCCCGAACGCGATCGCCCGCGCGGTGAGCGGCGTCGCGTACATCGCGTGGTAGCGCTTCGTCCAGTGGAAGCCCGCCAGCACCGGGAATGTGCCCTCCCCCGCGGCGCCCTGCATCACGGTGGACACGAGCAGGGCCGGGGCGAGGAACTGCAGGTACGGCACGCCATCGGTGGCGTTGGACCCGCCGCGGTCCACATACGAGCCGAGCCCCACGCCCATCGCGAGCAGGAACAGCACCGGCTGCGCGAAGTTGCCGAACACGGATCCGCGCCAGTTGCGTAGGTACAGCAGCAGCTGGTGCTCGTAGGAGGCAACGTAGGCGTCGAGCGCCCGCGGCCGCTTGAACTCGGGCGAAGCCGGCGACACGGTCCGCGTGCTGGCCATTCTCAGTCCACCAGCGTCCGGCCCGTCAGCCGGAGGAAGACGTCCTCGAGCGAGCTCCGCCGGACGAGGACCGTCTCGGGCACCAAGTCGCGGGCGCGGACCGCGGACGACACCGCCTCGCCGTCGTGGCTGTACACGAGGACGCGGTCGGGCAGGAGGTCGACCCGGTCGCCGATCCCCCGGAGCCGGTTGCCCAGCGTCTCCTGCACGCCCACAGGGAACCGCAGCTCGGTCACCTCGCGGCTCGAGTAGCGCTCGATCAACTCGCGCGGCGAGCCCTCGGCGACGATCTTCGCCTTGTCCATGACCACCAGGCGGTCGCAGAGCTGCTCGGCCTCGTCCATGTAGTGCGTCGTCAGCACCAGCGTCACGCCGCGCTGCTTGAGCCGGTACAGGCGCTCCCACAGCAGATGGCGGGCCTGCGGGTCGAGCCCGGTCGTGGGCTCGTCGAGGAGCAGGACCGACGGCTCGTTGATCAGCGCCCGGGCGATCGTCAGGCGGCGCTTCATGCCACCCGAGAGCGGCTCGACCTTGTCCCGAGCCCGCTCCGAGAGCTGTGCGAAGTCGAGGAGCTCGCGGGCCCGGCGTGCCGCCTCGACCCGCGACAGGCCGAAGTAGCGACCGTAGATCACCAGGTTGTCGATCACCGAGAGGTCCGTGTCCAGCGTGTCCTGCTGGGGCACCACGCCGAGGCGGCTGCTGATCGTGGGGCCGTCGCGGACAGGGTCGAGGCCCAGGATCCGAAGCTCGCCAGCGCTGATCGGCGACACGCAGCCGATCATCCGCATCGTGCTCGTCTTGCCGGCGCCGTTTGGCCCCAGGAAGCCG
>JBJKRU010000122.1:0-7011 GCA_046704485.1 Candidatus Limnocylindrales bacterium
GACACCCCGTGACGCTGGTCGAGGCCGAGCGTCGCGTCGGCGGGCAGGTCAGGCTGGCCCAGCTCCTTCCGGGGCGGGCCGAGATCGGCGGGGCGATCACGAACCTGGAGGCCGAGGCGCGGCGCGCCGGCGTGTCGATCGTCACGGGGGTGCACGCGGACACGCCGTATGTGCGCGCGAGCGGGGCGCAGGCGGTGATCGTGGCGACCGGGGCCGTGCCGTACACCCCTCCGATGGAGGTGGTCGGCTCGCCTCGGATCATCCAGGCCTGGGACGCTCTGCGCGATGCCGGCGCCGTGCCGCGGGGCAATGTGGTGGTGTCCGACTTCCGATCGGACTGGCTGGGCCTCGGCGTCGCGACGCTGCTCGCCACGCGCGGCTGCCGCGTGACCCTGGGGGTGACCGGGAACATGGCCGGCCAGCGCTGTCAGCAGTACGTGCGCGACCAGATGACCGCAGCGGCGCGGCGTGCCCACGTGACGATCCTGCCGACCACGCGCCTGTTCGGCGTCGACGAGAGCGCCGTGTACCTCCAGGACGTCCTCACCGGGGAGGCAGTCGTGATCGAGGGCACGGTGGCGCTCGTGCTGGCCCAGGGCCACGTGCCTGCCGACTCGCTGCTCGCGGAGCTCGAGTCTGACGCGGCGCGGGACGGCGCGTACATCGTCCGGGCGGCCGGTGACGTCCAGTCCCCGCGCACGATCGAGGAGGCGGTGCTCGAAGGGCTGCGCGCCGGGATCGAGGTGTAGCCCGCTCCGTCGACAGTGAGCCAGTCGGGGCCCACCGGCCCTCGACGTAACTGGGGCGTGATGACGCCCAGGCGAGCCGGGGCAGGACACCTGAATCGGCTGGTAGGCTCATCGCAACCCGGCGAGCGCAGCCACGCGGACCGGGCCAGGACCCGGGAGCGACGGAACCGCGCCCGGGTCCGTCTCGCTCTGGGGGCGGTGGTGAGGAGGTGGCCCCATGGCCGACGGCGCGCTGGAGATGCGGCTGGTGGTGACGGTCGACGACTACGACGCCGCGCTCCGCTTCTACCGCGACGCGCTGGGGCTGCGCGAGGTCGGCGCGTTCACCGACGGCGGGGGCCGCGTGGCCATCCTCGACGCCGGACGCGCCACGCTCGAGCTCTCCGACCTCGCGCACGCGGAGCACATCGACCGGCTGGAGGTCGGGCGGCGGGTGGCCGGGCGCATCCGCGTCGCCTTCGGCGTCGAGAGCGCGCGAGAGGCGACCGACGTGCTCGTGCGGGCCGGGGCGGCGCTGGTGGCGGCACCGGTGGAGACGCCGTGGCGGTCGCTGAACTCGCGGCTCGATGCGCCAGGCGACCTGCAGTTGACCCTGTTCGAGGCGCTCGAGCCCGAGGCGGCGGACTAGCGGGCGCGGTCCCTATCCCCGCAGCGCCAGGGCGCCGATCGCCGGCAGTTCCGCCAGACTGCCGGTCGCCTCGAGGCGGACCAGGCGGGGCGCGATCCGGTGGGCCGTCCGGTGGCCGACGAACCAGATCGGCTTGGGGAAGGCGCGGAACGGCGAGTGGATCACGGTCTTCTCGACACGGTCGAACATCATCGGGTTGTGCACGAACCCGGTGCCCGACCCGATGTTCGTGCGGGCGTGCCCGGGGTGGGCTCCCCAGGGCGTGATGCCCAGGCCGAACCCCATCGCGGACCAGTGGTTGAGCGACACCGTGCCGTACCGGAGGCCTGAGATCGCGCGGTCGAGCGCGGGGCGAGTGGCGGGGTCGTGCGCGGTCTTCGGGTCCACGATCAGCGTCGCGTTCAGCGTGCCCCACAGCTGCTCGTTGGCGAACTCGGTGGCCCGATCGAGGAAGGCCGCCGTGTCGGAGGCGTCGATGACGGTCTCAGCCGTGACCGGACAGAACGCCTCGAACCGGTAGGCGGGGTCGCCGGCGGCGTCAGGCGACAACCCGGGGATGAGCATCCACGGCAGCTCGCCGTCCTTCGCCTGGCCGAAGGTCTCGGCCTGCGGGTAGTGGGCGCGGAACGCCGCGTAGCGCTCGTGGGCGCCGGGGTAGTACGCGAGGCGCGGCGGATGGCCGGCCAGCCGGGCTCGGACCCGGTCCATCAGCGCGGTACGCTGCGGCCAGTCGCGCGCGGTCACGATCACCCGCGACGTCGTGCAGTTGAACCCGGAGTTGTTGATCAGCATCGTCGCGATGTTGTCGGCGTGGTACTCGAGGTCGGACCCGCTCCACCGCCCCGGCGCGACGATGATCGGGGTCAGGTTGCCTAGCTCAGCCGTGAACGGCTTGTGGAGGATGGGCTCGTCGCGGCGCTTGCGCTCCTCGCTCTCGGGCCCCGCGCCGAAGACGATCGCCTCGTACGTCCGGTCCGAGCCGGTGACGTGGAGCGTGTCCACCAGCCGATGGTGCGCGAGGTGGCCTCCCTCGGCAGCACCCCCGTAGACCACGCGGACGAGTCCTGCCCGGATCAGCGGCGCCAGGGCGGCCTCCTGGACAGGGCCGAGGTGCGCCATGACCGGATGCATCTTGAGGACGACGACCTGGAGCTCGGAGAACAGCTTGTGGAGGACGTCGAGCGGGCCGATGGACGACGCGTTGCCAGCGCCCAGCACGAGGCAGACGCGCGGCGGCGGCGGCGTGCGGTAGGCGCTGGCCATGGTGCCGGGAATGCCCTCGACGGTGACGTCGGGCGCCATCCATACGTCGGCAGACGTGCCGAGGTACATCAGCCGGTCCAAGACGCCGGCGGGCATGACGCGCGCGGCGACACGGCCGTTCGCCAGACGTCGGGCGCCACCCGGGATCCGAGGCTGGCCGTGGTGGTCGATGTCGCGCAGCGCGTCGCGGAGGAGGCGGGCTCCGCGCACGAAGATGTACGGCCCGACGATCGCCTCCTCGGCCGACTCGGGCGCCGTCGGGTCGAGCCCCTCGTGCTCGCAGGCGAGCCGCGTCCACAGGTCCGCCACCCCGAGCGTCGACCGCAGCACCTCGTCGAGGAGGCGGACCCGCTCGACGACGGGTGCCTTCGCCCACCGCGCCGCGTTGGCGCGGACCGCGACCACAGCCTCGTCGAGCGCGGCAGGCGTCGTGGCGGCAGGCCCGGGCACGCGTGGCCTGAACGGATACGGTCCGGGGGCAACGGTGAAGCGGCGGGGAGCGGCGTCCTCGAGAGCGGGCATGTCCACGGACGCGAATGCTAGCGCTCCACCGCGGAAGACCACGCGCATCATCGAGGCGAGGGGCGCCGAGAGCACCCTTCGCCCATCCATCGCCCGGCCGGTGCCCGCCTGACGGGGCGTGGTCGCCGGTCAGGGCGCTCGGATCGGCTGCTGGCATCCCGCGCAGCCTCACCGCGGAGCGCGTAGCCTCCACGGCATGACGCACCAGTACACGATCCTGACGGGCGGCCGGATCCTGGCCCGCAGCGAGCCCGAGTCGGGCGCCCAGCCGGCCCAGGTGGACGTGGACCTGCCCACGGCCATCGCGTGGGCCGAGGACACGGTGCTGGCGGTGGGCGCCGACGCGGCCGTGCGCGCGGTCTCGCGCGGGGACTCGCGGTTCCACGACCTGGGCGGTGCGGTGGTGCGCCCGCTGGGGACAGGGCCGCTCGAGCCTGGCGCGCCGGCCGACTTCGCGGTACTGGACGGAGGGGCCGACCCGTCGGACAGTGACCCTCGCCGCATCGCGGTGGTGCGGGGCGGGCGCGTGGTGGAGGGCCGCCTCCCCTAGTCGCGCACAACATGCCGCCGCCGGACACCTGTGGGGCGCCGGCGGCGGGGGCTGCGTGCGGCTAATGGATCGGGATCACCGGGCACTCGAACTCCGCGATCGGCGCTGATGCGATCGTGAGATCGCCCGCCGCGGCGGCAGCGAGCACCTGGTCGCCGCTCGTCAGCTGGACCGGCGTCACGTTCCAGGTCACGGGGAGCGCCATCCAGCGCCCGCCGCGGAAGCCGGGGTCGCCGGGCGCCGCGGCGGCGACGTTGGTGAGGCTGCCGCCGAGGACGTAGATCGGCTCGAACGACGACGCCGGCGCGCCCGTACCCGAGAAGTCCGTGGTCGTGCCCTCCGTGCGGTAGAGAACGCCGTCGGCATAGAAGCCGATGTGCGGCGGTGCGCCTGCGAAGACGGACGTGGCGGCGACGGACCCGAGCAGGGCTGCCGCGGCGAGGCTGGCGGCGAGACGGCGAATCACTTCCGGGGATCTCCTGGCGCCGGCGTGGTCGCCGCCGGCAGGGCGGTCCCGGCGTTCGGGACGGGCGGAACGATCAACCGCGCCAGCGACGCGGCGATGACGCCCTGTCACCGAGCCGTCACGGTTGCCCGCGACGCTACGTCCCGTCATGCTGCCGCTCGTGCCGCCCCTGCCCGACGCCCCCATCCTCGTCGTCGACGACGACCCCAAGATCGTCGCGCTCGTGCGCATGTACCTCGAGCGCGAGCGGTTCCCGGTCGTCACGGCCAGCGACGGCCACGCGGCGCTGCGGGCCATC
This sequence comes from Candidatus Limnocylindrales bacterium, assembly GCA_046704485.1. Lineage (GTDB taxonomy): Bacteria > Chloroflexota > Limnocylindria > Limnocylindrales > CSP1-4 > CAIXZV01. The sequence goes on from JBJKRU010000122.1 coordinate 4,477, forward strand.
GAGGACCAGGCGCCCCGCCTGGTCGTGCTGGACCTCATGATCCCCGAGCTCGACGGGTTCGCGGTCATCCGACGCGCCCGCGCCCTGGGCGAGGTGCCCATCCTCATCCTCTCGGCCCGCGGCGCGGTGGCGGACCGGATCCAGGGGCTCTCGGAGGGCGCCGACGACTACCTCCCCAAGCCGTTCTCACCCGCGGAGCTGGTGCTGCGCGTCAAGACCATCCTGCGGCGCGCGGAGCGCCCCGCGTCGGCGACGCCGGCCAGCGACGAGGTGCTCGAGCTTGCCAACCTGGCGCTCGACGCGGGTCGGCACCGGGTGACCGTCGACGGCGACGACGTCGTGCTCTCGGCGGTCGAGCTCCGCCTGCTTGCGGCGCTCCTCGACGCCGACGGCCGCGTCCTCTCGCGCATGCAGCTGCTCGACGCCGTCTACGGCGAGGCCGAGGGCGAGGTGACCGACCGCGCGATCGACCAGTACGTGAAGCGCCTGCGGGAGAAGCTCGGCGACGACCCGGCCGCGCCGCGCTATGTCGAGACGGTGCGCGGCACCGGCTATCGGGCTGCGGGACGCGTCGTGCGGCGGAGGGACGCGCGGTGAGCACCGCTGGGTCGGCCCGACGGCGGCGGCGCCCCTCGGGCCTGTCGCTCAGGATCCTCGTGGCGTCGCTGATCGTGGCGGCCGTCTCGATCGCCATCCTGGCCGTCGGCGTGCTGCGGGTCGGCGGCGACGCGTTCGAGGCCCTCATGATGGCCGCCGGCGCATCGGCCGACCACGCCAAGCAGATGTTCGACGCCAGCGTCGCGGGTGTCGTCGCCATCACCGCGGTCGTGGCGGCGCTGGTGGCGCTCGCGCTGGCCGTGGTGCTGGCCCGCATGCTCGCGCGGCCGATCGAGCGGCTCGCGGAGGCAGCGGACCGGGTCGCGTCCGACGGGCCCGCCGAGCGGGTCCCCGAGACCGGCCCCGCAGAGCTGGTGCGCCTGGCTGCTGCCTACAACGCGATGGCCGGCCGGCTCGACGAGCAGGAGACGCTGCGGCGCGAGTTCATCGTCAATGCCAGCCACGAGCTGCGGACGCCGCTGACCAACCTCCAGGGCTACCTCGAGGCGCTGCGCGACGGCGTGATCGAGCCCGACCCGCGCGTGTTCGATTCGCTGCGCGAGGAGGTGGACCGGCTGTCGCGGCTGGCCGCCTCGCTCGACGTGCTGGCGGCCGCACCGTGGACCGCGATGCAGGCGGAGCCGGTCATCGTCGACCTCGCGGGGGCCGTGCGCACCGCCGCCGAGCTGGTCGCGCCGGCGCTGGCACGTCGCGGGATCGAACTGCGGGTCGACGCCGGGACGCAGGTCGACGCCCGCATCCGTCCTGACGCCCTCGCCCAGGCGCTCGCCAACCTGCTCCAGAACACTGAGCGCTACACGCCCGACGGCGGCCGCGTCGCTGTGGCGGCCCGACGGCTTGCGGGCGGCCCAGGCGCCTCCGCCCACATCGAGGTCTCCGTCGGCAACTCGGGGCCGGGGATCCCGCGCGACGCGCTGCCGCGCGTGTTCGACCGCTTCTACCGCGTCGAGCCGTCGCGCGACCGCGCCCGCGGCGGGGCGGGCATCGGGCTCGCCATCGTCCGCCAGCTCGTCGAGGCCGACGGCGGCGTGGTGCAGGCGTCCTCGCAGGACGACTGGACCGAGTTCCGCTTGCGCTATCCGGCGGCGGGCTGACGAGCCGCCAGGCCGGTCAGCCCGGCACCACGCCGCCGGGGAGAAGCGGCAGAGAGCGGATGCGGACGCCCGTGGCGGCGAAGATGGCGTTGGCGATCGCTGGCGCGACGGCGATGATGGGCGTCTCCCCAGCGCCTGCGGACGCCTGGTCCGGCCGGTCGAGCAGGATGACCTCGATGGGCGGCACGTCCGTGGTCCGGGGCACCCGGTACGCGTCGAAGGTGCCGTTGACGATGGCGCCGGCCTCGAACCTGACCGACTCGAACAGGGCCCCGCCGAGGCCCATCACGGTCGCGCCCTCCACTTGGTTGGTCAGCCCGTCGCGGTCGATCACGGCGCCGCAGTCGAAGGCGGTCAGGATGCGATCGATGACCAGGCCGCGCCTCTGGTCGAGCTCGACCTCCACCGCCGTGGCGACGTACGACCCCTTCTCCGTGCCGCACGCAATGCCCACACCTCGGCCCGGCCGTCGCGGCTCGCCCCAGCCGATGCGCTCCGCGGCCGTGCGCAGCACCGCGGCGAGACGCTCGTCCGAGAGGTGGGCGAGACGCAGCCCCACCGCGTCCACACCCATCTCGGCGGCCAGCTCGTCGACGTGCGACTCGCGCGCGAAGTGGTTGGCAGTGGCGGCCAGCGCTCGATACGCGCCCTGTGGCAGCGGTGAATCAGCCGGCTGGTAGTCGAGCCGCTCGGCGGCCGCCCGGTACGGCCCGACCAGCCCGCTGGCGCCGGCGTTGATGTTCCGCATCTCCCACGCGGTGATCTCGCCGCCCTGCGCGCCGGAGCGGATGTCGATGACCGCGGCCGGGCGCAGGTACCCCTC
>JBJKRU010000123.1:0-4113 GCA_046704485.1 Candidatus Limnocylindrales bacterium
CCGTCGGGGGCGGTGTCCGTGCCGTAGTAGCGGCCGCCCTGCCAGGCAGGGTCGCGCATGATCGCCTCCCGCGCGATCGCGTTCCAGGCCATTCCCTGCGGCTGGAGGGCGTGCGTGCTGGCGATCGCCACGACGGCGTCGACCTGACCGGGAAACAGGATCGCCCACTCGAACGCCTGCATCCCGCCGAGCGAGCCCCCCGTCACCGCCGCCAGCCGCCCGATACCGAGTGCGTCCAGGAACGCCCGTTCGGTGCGCACCATGTCCGCGACGGTGATCACGGGGAAGTCCGGCCCGTACGGCTTGCCGGTCGCCGGGTCGACCGACGACGGCCCCGTCGTCCCTCGGCAGCCGCCGAGCAGGTTCGTGGAGGCGACGAAGAAGCGGTCCGTGTCGAACGCCTTGCCGGGGCCGATCATCCCGTCCCACCAGCCCAGCCCCTTGCGGGCCGAGCCGTCGCGGTCCTCGGCCCCGAACCCGTCGCGCGTGCCCTCCTCGGGCGGCGTTTTCGCGAAGCCCGCCGCGTGGGCGTCGCCGCTGAGCGCGTGGCAAACCAGGATGACATTGTCGCGCCGGGGTGAGAGGGTGCCATAGGTCTCGTAGGCCACGCGGACCGGGTACAGCTCCCGCCCGCAGTCGAGCCGCACCGGCTCCGGCAGGTCGAGGTACTGCGTTTCGACCGTGCCCACCGAGCCGGCCGCGAGCGTCGAGGCTGGCTCCGCCATGGGGGCTATGTTAACCCGGCTTGGCCAGTGTATTGTCAACCATCTGCATAGGAAATCAGGGAACAGCCGGAGGGGAATCGTTACATGACCTCAGTCGCCAACGGAGTCAACGTGCAGGCGCTGCTCGAGGCGCGGGAGGTGCTGAAGGACGCGCCGGAGGCCGCCCAGTTCACCTGGCGCGCGTCCGCCAAGTGGCAGACCGGTGTCCACAGCACGATCAAGGTCCAGAGCTTCTTCGGCCTCGGGGAGGAGCAGAACCACCAGGAGGAGTGGGCGTTCGAGGCCGACCACCCCGAGGTCTTCGCGGCCACGGACAACGGCATCACGCCGATCGAGTACCTCCTCGTCGGCCTGGCGAGCTGCCTGACGGCGGGCGTGGCGTCCGTCGCGCAGAACCGCGGCATCCAGCTGCGCTCGGTCGAGTCCACGGTCGAGGGCGCGCACGACGTCCGCGGGATCCTCGGTGCCGACACCGACGTCCGCAACGGCTTCAACGACGTCAAGGTGACGTTCACCATCGACGCGGACGCGTCGAGGCAGGAGATCGAGGCGCTGGTGGCCCAGTCCCAGAAGCGCTCCGCTGTGTTCGACGCGCTCACGAACCCGACGAACGTCACCGTCGAAGTCGCCTGAGGGACCGAGCCATCGAGCGCACCACCACGGTCGTCATCGGCGCGGGGCACGCCGGCCTCGCCGCGAGCCACTTCCTGAGCGATCGGTCGATCGACCATGTCGTGCTCGAGCGCGGCGAGGTGGCGAACTCCTGGCGGCGCGAACGCTGGGACTCGCTGCGGCTGCTCACCCCCAACTGGCAGAGCCGCCTGCCGGGCCTGCGCTACGAAGGCCCGGATCCGGACGGCTACATGACGGCGGGCGAAGTGACCGGCTTCATCGAGCGCTTCGCGAAGGTCTCGCGTGCTCCCGTGCGGACGGGCGTCAACGTCACGTCGGTGCGGCGCGCCGACGACGGATACCACGTGACGACGAGCCGCGGCGAGATTGGTGCCCGGACGGTGGTGATCGCGAGCGGCGCCTGCAACGAGCCGTCGGTGCCGCGGTTCAGCGACGCGGTGCCGGCGCCGGTCCAGCAGCTGACGCCGTTCGGCTACCGCGGCCCGGCCCAGCTCCCCGGCGGTGGCGTGCTCGTCGTGGGAGCGTCGGCGACCGGCGTCCAGCTGGCCGCCGAGGTGAGGCGGTCGGGCCGGCCGGTGACCCTGTCGGTGGGAGAGCACGTGCGGTTGCCGCGCACGTACCGCGGGCGCGACGTGTTGTGGTGGATGGACGCGTCCGGCCTGTGGGATGAGCGGTACGACGAGGTCGAGGATCTCACGCGGGCCCGGCGGCTGCCGTCGCCCCAGCTGGTCGGGACCCCGGAGCGGGCGACGCTCGATCTCAACGCGCTGGCCGCGATGGGCGTCGAGCTGGTGGGCCGCTGGGCGGCGGTGCGTGACGGCCGCGCGCTGTTCTCCGGCGGCCTGCGCAACGTGTTCTCGCTCGCGGACCTCAAGATGGAGCGCCTGCTGGACACGTTCGACGAGTGGGCCAAGACGGACGGGGCTGAGGCTGAGGCCGGCCCGCCCGAGCGCTTCGCGCCGACCCGCGTGCCCGAGCCGGCGCGGCTGCAGCTCGACCTGCGCAGCGGTGAGATCCGCGCGATCGTGTGGGCGACGGGATTCCGGCCCGAGTACCGATGGCTCGACGTGCCCGTGGTCGACGCCAAGGGCCAGCTGCGCCACGACGGCGGCGTGGTCGCCAGCCCGGGACTGTACGCGCTGGGGCTGCCCGTGCTGCGGCGGCGCAGGTCCACGTTCATCTGCGGCATCGAGGACGACGCCCGCGAGGTGACCGGGCACCTCGCGCGGTTCCTGGCCGGGCGCGGGCGTTCCTGACCGCCGGGTTCCCCTGGGCCGCCTGCTCGGTGACCGGCTGACCGGACGCCGCTGGGGACCGCCGTCTCACCCTGGCGTGAGCCGCCGCGCCCGTGGGATCCCGGGTTAGAGCCCGGCGATGGTCACCTGTGCCGGATGCTCGACGGTGAACCGGTGGCGGATCTTGGTTGTCTGGCCGGCGTCAAGCGACAGAACCCACGTGAGCTCGCCCAGGTCACTCTGCTCGGCCGGATTCGGGCTGGCCTCGCGCAGCCGCACCTTGATATCGCCGTCTGTGGACACGGGAATGTGGTCATGCACGCTCACCCTGGCCCCGTCCGGGCGGTGATTTTCGACCGTGATCTCGTAGGCGACGTCGATCGTGCGCGTAGCCCCGATCACGGCCTTGGTCGTGCTCCGGCGGCGCAGCTCGCGTTCAACCTTGATCTGGTCGTCCACCCCGAGCTGCAGCTCGAACTCGGCACCAGCCGCCACGGTCTCCAGGGAAGTCTCCCCGACGAACTGGGTGCCATGGAAGACACGTGCGGGGCCCGGCAGCAGCAGCAGCGGCGAGGTGTTGGTGACGGTCGCCCGGGCGTACGCCTCGGGGGCCAGAACCGGAACCGCCAGGTGGTCGAGCGCGGCGTCCAGCTCGAACTGGCCGACCATGGTCTTGTGCGGGCCGCCGTCGGCGGGCACGGCCAGCGGGCGCTGGACCCGGTAGGTCACGCCGGCCCCGGACTCGCCAGGTTCGGCGGCCAGCAGCGTTGCCTCCTCCAGATCGCCGTCCCATTCGGCTTGACCGGCCGCCACGGCAGCCATGGGGACGGCCGCCCCGCGCGGAGCACCCCGCATCGCCATCTTTCGGCCAGCCAGCGGCCGCGGGACCGGCTGGGCGCGCCCGATGTACCAGGGATCCAGCTCCGGCAGCGTCTCGTGCACCCCGCGCCGGGCGGTGGACAAGACCAGCTCGACCGCGGGGCAGTCCTCACCGGTCTGCTGGGTGTCCTCGGCGAGGTAGCTGACGGCGAGCCGCTCGCCGTCCAGCACCAGGTCGTACAGCGGCCGCCAGGACGCGCCGGGCACATGATAGGAAAGCTCCAGCTCGGCGCGGGTAGCGGCGCTGGCCTCGAGCGTCGCTGACACTTCGGCGAACGCAACGGCGTAGCCGCCCCGCTGTTCTGCCTCGGCGAGCCGCTCCTCGGCGGCTTCGAGCTCCCGGCGGGCGGCTCGCCCGCGCGCGCCGATTTCGCGGCGGCGGCCGAGCGTGCCCGCGGTGTCAGCGGACAGATGACCGGCCATCTGGGCGAGGTCGTCACGGCCCGCGCGGCCGAAGCTCAGCGCCCGCGCCAGCGCCGTGGCGGCCGCCCCGGAGAGGTGGTCCAGGAAGGCCAGGCGCGCCTGTTCGGCGGTGTCCTCGTCGTCAAGCGCCTGGACCGCGTCGCGGCACCGGTCGACCTCCGACCGCAGCCGCGCGGTCTCCTCGCGCAGGGGGTCGGTGCGGTAGCCGTGGTGTACCT
>JBJKRU010000124.1:0-2529 GCA_046704485.1 Candidatus Limnocylindrales bacterium
CTCCGAACCGCGAGGTACTCGAGGATCCGCTCCTTGATCTTCTCGAGGCCGTAATGGTCCTCGTCGAGGATGCGGTCCGCCTCCTTGATGTCGAGTCGGTCATCGGTGGCCACGTTCCAGGGGAGCCCGACCAGCCAGTCCACGTAGGTGCGGATCACGCCAACCTCAGGCGAGGCGGACGGGATCCGGCTCATGCGGTCGAACTCCTTGATCGCCCGTGCGCGCACCTCCTCCGGCATGCCGGAGCTCTCGACCTTCTCGCGCAGCTCGTTGATCTCCGCCTGCTGGGGATCGTCCTCACCCAGCTCGCGCTGGATGGCCTTGAGCTGCTCGCGGAGGATGTATTCCCGCTGGGTCTTGTCCATCTCGGACTTGACCTCGCTCTGGATCTTCCCCTTGAGTTCGAGGATCTCCGTCTGCCGGGCGAGGAAGGCCGACACGAGCTTGAGCCGCTGCTCGACGTCGGTGGTCTCGAGCAGCTCCTGGCGCTGCTCCGTGGACATCTCGGGGCTGTACGCCACCATGTCCGCGAGCAGGCCGGGCTCGGTGATGTTGCGGGCGGCGACGCCGGCCTCCGGCGGCACGGGGGCGCCGTTGGCGACGTACTGCTCGATCTGCGCCTGGACGCTGCGCATCAGCGCCTGGACCTCGACACCCGTCGGGATGTCGTCGTGGAGGTCCTCGATGATGGCCGACAGAAACGGCGTCACCTTGGCGAAGCCGTGGACGCGGACGCGGTTCTGGCCCTGCACGATGGCGCGGACGGTGCCGTCTTGCAGCTGGACGACCTGGGCGATCTTGGCGACCGTGCCCACCTCGTAGAGCTCGGACGGGTCGGTGATGTCCTCCTGCTCGGCCGTGCGCTGGGTCACGAGGACGATCGGGCCGCCCGCCTCAACGGCGGCGTTGAGCGCCGCGACGCTCTTCTCCCGCCCCACTTGGAGCGGGACGATCATCTCCGGGAAGATCACGGTCTCCCGGAGCGCGACGAGCGGGACCTCGCGCGGTCCGGCGGATCCGGGCTGCGCCTCTTGCTCGGGCTTCGTCGCCTGCTTCGCCATCAGTTCTCCTTTGCGTGCCGGGCCGGCGGTCCGGCACGACGGTGGGAAGGATTCGTTGCGAGACTGGTCATCGGTCGCCGGGCGAGCTGTCGCCGCCGGCAGTGCCGTCGGCGGGCGTCTCGGCCCGGCCGCGAGTGCCTTCGTCGTACAGGGCCTCCAGGATCCGCTTCCCGAGGCGCTCCTCGAGCTCGAACAGGATGCGGACCCCCGCGAGGTTCACCCCGCGGTCCCTCGTGAGGTGGCGGATCCACAGGATCCGTCGGATGTCCTCCTCGGAATAGAGCCTGATGTTGGTGGGGGTGCGCGCCGGGCAGACCAGACCCTCGTCCTCGTAGATGCGGAGGGTCCGGGGGTGCGCCGAGACGAGGGTCGCGGCGACGCTGATGACGTAGACCGGCCGGGTGGGGTCCCGGTCCGGCCGGCGCGCGGCGGACATCGCGGCTACTTTGTGGACGAGCCGGGCCCGACCTGATCGGCCTTGCCCGCGGTCACCGGCTGGATCCGGATCTGCCTGGGCTTCACCTGCTCGGCCTTGGGGATCCGGAGCTTGAGGATGCCGTGCTCGAACGTGGCCTCGGCCTTGTCGGCCTCGAGGCCGGAGGGCAGCGTCACCGTGCGCATCACGGAGCCGCGGCCGATCTCGCGGACCAGCCAGCCGCCCTCGTCGGTGGAGCTCTCGGACGATTCCTCGGCCTTGATAGTCAAGGTGCCGTTCTCGACGGTGATGTCGACGTCCTCGGGCCTGATGCCCGGGAGCGACGCCTCCACGAGGAGCGCGTCTGAGGTTGTTCGGACGTCCAGGGGCAGGCGGGCATAGTCGGTGCCCGCGACGCCGGCGAACGGCCGGAACATCGTGTCGTCAAATAGGCGATCCATCGCCTGGCGAAGCGTCATCAGCTCGCCGAAGGGCGACGGGCGACGAGTGAGCGTCATTGCGTCTACCTCCTGCAATCGCCCGGGTGGGATCGGGATGTGGCCGGGCATGGAGGATCCTAGAACCATGACAATGGCATTGTCAAGATACGTAACCGTTATCGTACCCGGATAGTTGCGGGTCGCCGGTCGCGCCCGACCCGCCTGACGGGTGCTCTCCGAAGGCTGACGGGTTCTCCGAAGGATCGATAGCTCCCAGGCGCGTTGGACGGCGCGGTGCCCGCGCCCAGCGGTCACTCGGGCGCATCTGCCCGCCCAGCGGGTGGTACCCCCCGCGGCGCGGTCCCGCGTGGGTGCCCGCCCAGCGGGCCTGTGCGGCGCGGTCCGGCGGACGCCCGCCGCGGTGCCCGCCCAGCGGTCACTCGGGCGCATCTGCCCGCTGGCCGGTCGGTCCGTCGCACGGATCCGCCTGTGTGGCCCGATGTCAGCCCGCGTCGTGCGGCAACCGGCCCGCCCAGCGGGCTTGCGCGGCGGAATGCCCGCCCAGCGGGCAGTACACCCCGCGGCGCGCACGGACGCCCGCGGCGCGCACGGA
>JBJKRU010000125.1:0-9186 GCA_046704485.1 Candidatus Limnocylindrales bacterium
CCGCTCGCCGCTGCTCCCCATGCTGCTCGTGGGGCTTGCTCTGGGGATCGCCATCGGCCTGGCCCTCGGTCGCGCGACATCCGCTCCGCCCGCGCCAACCGCGGCTGCCTCGGCGAGTGGCGCGCCAACATCGGCAACACCTTCGGGGGTGGTGGTCTCCGGGACGTCCGTGGCCGATCTGTTGCAGGCCTACTACGCGACCCGCGAGACTTCTGCTGGGTTGGAGCCGGTGGTCTGCACGACCGAGACGGGCCTCGCGTGCCAAGGGGTCCCGGCGCGCATGATCCTGAATGTCGAGGGAGCGAACCCGACGCTCCCGCCGATCCCGGGTCCCGACGAGCTGTGGCCGCAGCTCGGCCCCGTCCGCCTCGCCCGGGGCGGGGGAGGAGTCCACACGGTCCTCATGGACGACCTGAGCCCCGCGCTTGGCAGCCAAGTCGTCCTCCAGACGGCCGGCCCAGGCCAGAGCTGGGCGGGCACCACCCTGACGCCGGTACTCGTCAACGGCGCCGTTGCGATCGTGGACCTCGGGATCCTGACTGCCGGCAGGTACGTGCTGCTCATCCGACAGGTCTTCTCGGTGCAGCCCGACCCGCAAGGCCTGGCCGAGAGTTGGAAGGCCATCGGCATCGAGGTGGACCCCTGAACGCTGCCCGCGAGGTGGCGGTGAGTCAGCGAACTCTTCGAGAATTCGGCTACAAGCCCTCAGTGCGAACCCAGTGACGGGCTGGTCACCTGGGCCGTGGCTTGCGGGCAAGGCCGCGCAGGCTGAGCCCCACCTCACCCGGAGCAAGCGATCCAAGCGGCCCCTCGAACACCACCTCGAACGGAGGTACTGCGACGGTCCGGCCGGGAATGACCTCTGCTGGCGGAACTATCAGGTTCGGCGCGACCACCCATGGGGTCTGGGTTGCCTGGAGCGACATGTCACGGTTTGGATCGGGAATCAGTCGTGCGTGGATCCTCCGGCCTCGTAGCGGCGACGGGATCGATATGACGGTGACATCCCGCCCTACCGTCGACATGCCGGCTGTCGTGACGCGATCTGAGACTGCGCGCACCAGTAACGCGGCGGACTGCTCCGAGGCCTCGACGAGCTCGTCTACGGGTCGAGACGCGTCCAGCGCTTCGATGGCATCGAAGTAGGGTTCGACCTCCGACTCCGTCAGCTGTGTCACCGGAACCCCATCGACGTGGATCTGTCCTGGCACGTGTTGGAGCCGCCGAAAGGCGTAGCGTCCATCGGGATGACGATGGATCGCCCAGCGGAATGCGCCACGGTGTGTTCGCTGAACCGTCGTGCGATTGCGCCATCGGAATCCGGCAATCAGAATCGTGGGCGCGAGGCCGATATGGCTCGGATTGATGGGCGCGGACTCTAGCGCGCGCATCAGCCGCACGACCGTGTGGCCCAACTCCTGCGCCCGCTTCGAGTCGCGCGGTGCGGCCATGTCCGACAGGTGAGACAGATCGCGTTCTGCGAGCTGCGACGCGAGAAAGACGTCTGTCGGCTGTTCGCCGATGTAGGCGATGCCCGTATAGCCCAAGGCGACGACAGCATCGGCGGCGATGAAGATGATCACCTTGTTCGCGTCAGTGTCCCAGGGCCGAATGGTGGCGCCGCTCTTGACCGAGACCAGCCGATCAGAGGCCACCTGCACGAGTGGACCCGACACGAACGAGAAGATCTGGGTCACATCAGATCCGATCTCCCGGGCTCCGCTTCCGGTACGCCTCCCGCGCCCGCTCGTCGGCCGCCGACGCGCCGTAGCGGCTGAGCATCTGGCGACTCTTCCAGCCGGCGAGGCGCATGAGGTCGCCCTCCGTGCCGCCGTCGGCGAGCCACATGTGGGCGTAGGTGTGGCGGAACTGGTGCGGGTGGAGCTTGGGCAGCCCGGCGGTGGCGCCGCGGCGGCGGAGCACCTGGAGGATGCCGCTGTCGGTGAGCGGGCCGCGGGAACCGAGCCACAGCTCCGCACGGCCCGCCTGCGCGTGCGACGCCCGCGCGCGGAGGTAGCGGTCGAGCGCCTGGGCGGTCTTGGCGCCGAACGGGCAGGAGCGCGGCCGTCGGCCCTTGCCGAGGACGAGGGCCACGCCGTCGTCGAGGTCGACGTCGTCGAGCTTGAGGCCGGTGATCTCGCCCCGGCGCATGCCCGTGTCGAGCAGCAGGAGCACGAGCGCCTTGTCGCGGCGCGCCTCGAAGTCGGTGCCCGCGCAGGCGGCGAGGATCGCCTTGAGCTGCTCCTCCCGGAGGACGGGCGGCGGCTCGTCGGGCACGATCGGCGGCGTCATGCGGGCCATCGGCGACTCGCGGACCTCGTCCTCGGAGGCAGCCCACTTCCAGAAGGCCTGGAGGCAGCGGTAGGCGATCGACACGGTGGCAGGGCGGGATCCGGCGTCCTGCAGCGCGACCATGAACGCCTCGACGTGCTCGCGCCGGACGGCGGTCAGGGTTCGCGGCATGCCTTGCTCGGCGAGGAAGCGCTCGAACCGGGTGGCGGCGTCGACATAGGTCTTGATCGTGGCCGGGCTGCGGTTGGCGGCCCGGAGGCTGAGGCGCCAGCTGTCGATGGCGGGCCGAAGCGCGAGCCCCGCGGCCGCGGCCGTGTCGGCTCCCGGCGAGCCCTCGGCTATAGTTGTCCGCATGCTCGTTCTCTTGACCACGGCACCTGCGTCCTCAGCGCAATAACACGCTCGCTAGGAACACGAAACTGGCCAGAGTTATACGCTGTGGCAGCGTTGTGGTCAACGGTGGATACAGTTAGACGCTGTATCTGAGCACGAACCGAGCGGGAGTAGCTCAGCTGGCAGAGCGGCAGCCTTCCAAGCTGCATGTCGCGGGTTCGAACCCCGTCTCCCGCTCCATGGCTCCTCCATTGGGCTCCGCACGACGCGACGACGGCGCAACGCCCGCATCGCGCCACGGTCATGGAAGAGCACGGCAGCCCGCGTCTCGTCCGAGACATAAGTCCACTCGACGCTTGTACCTATGGACTACTACGCTCCGCCTCTATGGGGGGCTTTGCGCCGGGGACCCTCATGCGGAAGCGCTCGAGGTTCAACCGGGCCGCTCGGTTGAGCGAACGCGGACACCCGAAGTCGGCGTCGGGAGTGTGTCATGCGCGGCCCCGCGTCCCCTGGTGTGACCGTGGTCTCCGGTCGTCCTTCGGCTATGAGCCGCCGACCTCTCCGGCGCCGCGGTGCGCGGGTCAGGTTGCTGGCGGCTGTCGGGCTCGTCGGCGTCCTCTGTGCCATCGTCGCGGCTCCGGTCCTCGCCAGCAGCGTTCCGTCCCGGGCGCCCGTTGCACCGACCGTGGCCGCGCCGACTCCGGCGCCCACGCCCACGCCCACACCAACGGGCACGCTCGTCAGCATCGCCGTCACGCCGCTGGACCCGACCATCCCCGCAGGCGTACCCCAGCAGTTCGCTGCCATCGGCACCTATTCGGACGCCTCGACCGCCAACATCACAAGCCAGGTGTCCTGGACCTCGGCCACGACCACGGTGGCCACGATCGGGTCAGGCGGCCTCGCCAGCGCCGTGAGCCCTGGGACGAGCACCATCAGCGCGTCCGCAGGTTCGACCTTTGGCAGTACCACCCTGACGGTGAGCACGGCGACCCTCGTGAGCATCGCGGTCACGCCGCCAAGCCCGAGCATCCCGGCGGGCACTTCCCAGCAGTTCACCGCAACCGGCACGTACTCGGACGCTTCGACCGTCGACCTCACGTCGGTGGTCACCTGGGCGTCGGCCACACCGTCCGTGGCCACCATCGGCCCGGCCGGTCTTGCCACCGGCATGAGCCCTGGCACGAGCATCATCAGCGCCACCCAAGGCGGCGTGGCCGGCTCAGCGGCCCTGGCGGTGACCGCCCTGACCGGCGTCACGGCGATCACCGCGGGCGGGGATCACACCTGCGCCATCCTCTCGGGCGGCAACGTCGCGTGCTGGGGCCGCAACAACTACGGCCAGCTCGGCAACGGGACGACGACCGGCAGCTCCGTTCCGGTGCTGGTCAGCGGGATCAGCGGCGTCACCGCGATCGCGGCGGGCGGATCCCACACCTGCGCCATCGTTGCCGGCGGGGACGTCGTGTGCTGGGGCTTCAACGATGCAGGCGAGCTCGGCAACGGGACGACCAGCGGCCTGAGCCCGAACCCAACGCCGGTCGCCGTGAGCGCGATCACAGGCGCCACGGCCATCGCCGCGGGCTTGCAGGACACGTGTGCTGTCCTTGGGGACGGGAGCATCGACTGTTGGGGCTACAACGGCCAAGGCGAGCTCGGCAACGGGACGTTCACCGGAAGCTCGACTCCGGTCGCGGTGAACGGAGTCACAGCGGCAACGCAGATCGCCGTGGGCGGTGACCACACTTGCGCCCTCTTGTTGGACGGCAGCGTCGACTGCTGGGGCAACAACGGCAACGGCCAACTCGGCGACGGGCAGTCCAACAACGTCAGCGCGATCCCGGTTCAGGTGAGCGGGCTCGCGGGAGCCACGGCGATGTCCGCTGGCGCGTATCACAGCTGCGCCCTCGTCGCAGGCGGGGTCGAGTGCTGGGGCAGCAACATCGACGGCGAGCTCGGCAACGAGACGCTGACCGACAGCTCGACCCCGGTATCGGTGGCCGTGATCACGGGCGCGACCGCCATCGCCGCTGGAGGGGACCACACCTGTGCCCTCGCCTCGGGCGGCGTCGAGTGCTGGGGGAGCAACGTCGCCGGCGAGCTCGGCAATGGGACCACGACCTACAGCTCGACGCCGGTACCGGTGAGCGGGATCACCGGCGTCGGCGCGATCGCATCAGGCGACTATCACTCGTGCGGTCTGGTCCCGGGCGGCGGCGTCGAGTGCTGGGGCAGCAACGGCTACGGCACACTTGGCAACGGGTGGACGACGGACAGCTCGACGCCGGTCGCCGTCACCGGCCTGAGCGCGCCCGACCTCACACCGACCGGAACGAACGTCGCCGTCACCCCGGCATCATCGACGGATGGGACCACCCCAGTGACCGTGACGTTCGGGGACGTGACGGGATTGGGATCGACGACCCTGACCACGAGCACGACGGCCCCCGCGCTCCCGGGCGGCTTCGCGATCGGCTCCCCGCCCGTCTACTACGATCTGCAGACGACGGCGACCTACACCACGCCCATCACGGTCTGCATCTCGTATACGGGCATCACACCGGCGCCGACCACGATGCTCCACTACGACTCGACGACGGGCACGTGGGCGGACGTCACCACTTCCATTGACACGACGAGCCAGGTCATCTGCGGGTCGCCGCCCTCGCTGTCGCCGTTCGCGCTCGTGAACGTGTTCTCGTATCCCGCTTCCGGCGCCTTCGTCGTGGGCGACCAGAGCGCGATCGTCGGGGCGACCGTCACCTGGTGGAGCCCTCGATGGTCGAGCGCGAACGGCCTGTCGGGCGGGACCGCGCCTTCCGCGTTCAAGGGGTTCGCGGGGACGCTCTCGAGCACCCCGCCGATCGTGCGGGGGACGTGGAGCACTGTGGGTGGCCAGGGCGCGAGTCCGCCACTGACGGTGCCGACGTACATGGCCGTCATCGTCACCGGGGCCGTCACGAAGTCCGGCTCGATGATCTCGGGTTCCGACGCCCGGATCGCCGTGGTTCAGGTCGACCCCGGCTACAACCCCGTCACCGGCACCCCGGGCACCGGCACGCTCCTCTGGTTCCTGCCTTAGCGGTGCCGGGCGAAGGCGACACCAGAGAGGTGCCCGGGGTGAGGTCAGCTTTTCGGGACTCCCCCGGGCGGTCTCGCTGCTAGTCCGCGCGATGCTGGCGAGGCTCGCTCGCTCCCAGCTTGACCGCTGCCCGCTGCCAGCCTCAGGAGGGCTTGTGGCTACCCGCTCGTCGATAGCAGCGGGGTCGAGCGCTGGGATGGGTGGGCTCGTGCGCCTCTGGGGCGCCCGGCGGCAACGCCGAGCTCCCCACCAGCGCCTCCCCGCAGCTAAGCCCCCGCTACGGCAGCGGCACCGTCGCGAGGGTGCGGAGTCCCTGCGCCTTGCCCGGCGCCCAGAGCGTGAGCCAGAAGTTCACGGCATTCGCCATCGGCGTGAACGTGAACGTCGCGGTCCCGTTGCCCGAAGCGTCGGTCGTGATGGCGGCCGGGTTGGACGGCGTGCTCGTTCCGAACGGGCAGGTGCCCGGGTTCTGCTCGACCCAGGCATCAAACGTGGTGCTCGCCAGTGCCCCCCTCAGGGTGATGGTGACCTGGACCGTGGTTCCCGCCTTGCGCCACAGGACCGTGCTTGCCGTCGGAGAACTGATGTTGGTCGTCCCCGCCGTGCACGACCAAGCGGTCGGGGTCGTGGTCACGTTGTAGAGCGTCGAGACGTCGCGCGTGTTCGTGAACGTGCAGACGTACGCGTGGCCCGCCTGGGCCGGGAAGGACACATAGTAGCGCTGAGGCGTGACCGGCGGGTTGTAGAACTGCGCCGCAGTGGGGGTCATGGACGCCCCGTTGTCGGTGCAGGCCACCGACGGGGTGTAGGCGGCGATGTCGTAGCCAGTGCCCGCCCACTCGTCGATCTCGATCGCCGTCGGGCTCGAGATCTGGAGCACCCCGGAGTCGAACGGCGTCGCCTGGTCGGCCCACGACTTGTAGGTGGTCGTGGTGCCGTTGGTGGCCACGAAGCTCCACGTGGAGCTGTCCGCCGGAACGGTATTCGCGAGCACGCGGAGCGTGGCCGTGGTCCGGGTCGGACCAGTGCAGGCGCCAACGGTGTCGCCGTGCCTGTAGTGCGCCTTGAGCGCGTTGTCCGACACCGTGATCGTCACGCCCTTGTGACAGATCGTGGTCTTGCCCAAGTGGGCCGCCGACACGGTCGACGCCGGAAGTGTCAGGAGGAGGGCGAGGAGGGTCGCCCCCAGCACCATTCGTTTCACTGGACAGCCTCCACGTGCGTGGATCTAGGAGCGGGCCGGTCTCGCCGGCGGCTGGCGCGGTTCGCCGTGGCGGTTTGCCGAACCGCAAGTCGACGCCCCCCGCCGTTCGATAGAAACGGTATCGGGCAGCGTGCGTTATGCCCGCGGGCATTGATCCCGAACGGCAACCCCACTCGGCCCTCATCCTTCAACTGGCATTGGTCTTGGCCTTGGCCCTGCTCCTGGCCTCGGCTGCGGCCAGGCGCGCCGAGCGACTACCATCAGGCCAAGGTGGCACCCGTCGTGGCGGCGGGTCGCACAGCTTGGAGGTCGCACGCCGTGTCGTCGCTCCGCGGGGTCGCCCTGTTCAGCAACGAGTACGCGCCGTACGTGTACGGCGGCGCGGGCGTCCACGTGGAGTACCTGGCGCGGGAGCTCTCGAGGCTTGTCCCGGTCGAGGTCCGCTGCTTCGGCGACCAGGACGTGCACGATCCGAGCCTCCGCGTCCGTGGCTACGGTCCTTGGGCGGAGGCGGCTCGCAACACCGACCCCAAGTTCAAGGGCGCCCTCGATGCGTTCTCGCGCAGCCTGTCCATCGCCAAGGACACGCTGGAGGCGGACGTCGTCCACACGCACACCTGGTATGCGGGCATGGCGGGCGTGCTCGCCAAGCGGCTCTGGGGGATCCCGCTCGTGGCGACCACGCACTCGCTCGAGCCGCTCCGGCCCTGGAAGGTCGAGCAGCTCGGCAACGCCTACCACCTGTCGAGCTGGATGGAGCGCACAACCCTGCTCGACGCCGACGCGATCATCGCCGTGTCGCAGGAGACCCGGTCCGACGTCCTGCGCTTCTTCGAGGTCGACCCGGCGCGCGTCCACGTCGTCCACAACGGGATCGACCTGGACCAGTACCGCGCCGACGCTGCGACGAACTTCCTGGCCCAGTACGGCGTGGACCCGGACCGCCCGTACGTCCTGTTCGTGGGCCGGATCACGCGCCAGAAGGGGATCATCCACCTGGTCAACGCCATCCCGGGAATCGATCCGTCGCTGCAGGTGGTGCTGGCCGCGGGCGCGCCCGACACGCCCGAGATCGGCGCCGCGATGACGCAGCGAGTGGCGGAGGTATGCACCGGACGCAGGGGCGTGACCTGGATCCGCGAGATGCTCCCGCGCGAGGCAGCGATCCAGCTGTACTCGCACGCGGCGGTGTTCTGCTGCCCGTCGGTCTACGAGCCGTTCGGGATCATCAACCTCGAGGCGATGGCCTGCGAGACGGCGGTGGTGGCGTCGGCGGTGGGCGGCATTCCCGAGGTGGTGGTGCCCGAGGAGACGGGCCTGCTCGTGGACCCGGCGATCAAGCCGGGCACGTTCGACCCCACGGACCCGGCTGCGTTCTCGCGCGGCCTTGCCGAGGCGATCAACCGCATCGGCCTCGACGAGGGCTTGCGGTCACGGATGGGCCAGGCAGGCCGCCGCCGGGCCGAGCAGCACTTCGGCTGGGCGGCGATCGCCCGGCAGACACTGGACCTGTACGAGACGCTCGCGGGCGGTGGGGGGTCGCAGGCGGGCTGAGGATGGAGGCGGCGAGACACGACGCGGCGGAGGCGAGGATGGGCAAGAAGGACGAAGGGAAGCAGGCCAAGCCCGCGAAGGCGGCCAGCCCGGCGACGGGCTCGGGTGCGAGCGAGGTGCTGCGAGACGCCGACGCGCCGGCGGCGGGGTCGGGGAGCCTGGCCCCCGCCAAGCGGGGCGATGCCTGGAACCGGGTGGCCATCGAGCACCTGACGCCGCGCATCGACGGCGGCCGCTTCCCGATCAAGCGCATCAGCGGGGACGCGGTGCAGGTCGAGGCCGTGATCGTGGCCGACGGGCACGAGCTCGTCTCGGCGGTGGTCCTGCACCAGCGCGCGGGCGACGCGGCGTGGACCGAGGTGCCGATGGCGTCAGCGGGCGACGACCGCTTCGCGGCCGAGTTCCATGTCGCCGAGCCCGGACGCCACCGGTACACGGTGCTCGCCTGGGTGGACCGCTACCGCTCCAGGGCGCGCGACCTCGGCAAGCGGCTCGAGGCAGGCCAGGACGTCGCGGTCGAGCTGCTGATCGGCGTCGGGCTCATCGAGGCCGCCGCGGAGCGTGCGGAGGGGCCGGATGCCGCCAGCCTGGCCGGCGCGGCCGCGATGCTCCGCTCGGGCGGGGCGTCGCTCGCCCGAGCGGCGCTCGACCCGGGCCTGGCGGAGCTGATGGTGCGGCACGGCGAGCGGCCGTTCGCGGCCCGGCACCAGCCTGACCT
>JBJKRU010000126.1:0-3781 GCA_046704485.1 Candidatus Limnocylindrales bacterium
GCGGTCCAGCTCAAGCGGCTCGACCTCGCGCGCGCGCTGGCCAGCGAGCCGAAGCTGCTGTTCCTCGACGAGTTCGCGTCGGGCCTCACGCCGTCCGAGCTCACCAGCATCGCGGCCCTGCTGCGCAAGATCCGCGCAGACGGGGTGACCATCGTGATGGTCGAGCACGTGATGCGGATCATCATGGACCTGTGCAAGAACCTGGCGGTCCTCCAGTACGGCGAGCTCATCGCCCACGGTGACGCAGCCACGGTGGCCCAGGACGAGAAGGTGCGCGAGGCCTACCTCGGCGCCCACTACATCCTCTGAGCGACCGGACGAGGCTCGAGGGAGACACCGTGCTCAGTCTGACCGCCGTCTAATCCGGCTACGTCCTCCTGCAGGTCCTGTGGGGCGTGGACCTCCACGTCGAGGAGGGCGAGTTCGTCGCCATCCTGGGACCCAACGGCGCCGGCAAGACCACCACCCTGCGCTCGATCGCGGGCTTCGTGCCGCCGATCCGCGGCTCCGTCACCTTCCGCGGCCGGGAACTGCGCGGCATGCTGCCCCACCAGGTCAGCCGGAG
Organism: Candidatus Limnocylindrales bacterium; assembly: GCA_046704485.1. Lineage (GTDB taxonomy): Bacteria > Chloroflexota > Limnocylindria > Limnocylindrales > CSP1-4 > CAIXZV01. The sequence goes on from JBJKRU010000126.1 coordinate 566, forward strand.
TGGCATCGGGTACGTGTCCGAGAGCCTGAACCTGTTCCCGTCGATGTCCATCTACGAGAACCTCATCGTGGGCGCCTACACGATCAGGGACAAGGCGCAGGTCAGCTCCACGATGGACAGCGTGTTCGAGCTGTTCCCGCGCCTTCTCGAGCGCAAGGACCAGCTCGCCGGCACCCTCTCGGGCGGCGAGCGCAAGATGCTCGCCGTCGGCCGAGGACTCATGTCCAACCCGTCGCTGCTGCTCGTGGACGAGCCCAGCCTCGGCCTGGCGCCGATGCTCACGATCGACACCTTCGAGGCGCTCAAGACGCTCCGCAGCCGGGGCGTGACGATCCTGCTGGTCGAGCAGAACGTGAACACGACGCTCCGCATCGTCGACCGGGCATACGTCCTCGAGCAGGGCCGGATCGTCCTCGAGGGCACCGGCGAGGAACTGCTCGGCAACACCCACGTCCAGGAAGCGTACCTGGGGATCTGAGGCAGACCGATGACGACGACCCCCACCGCCGCCCCCACCAACCTGCGCCGGGTCCCGCTGCTCAGGCGCTTCCTGACCTTCACGTGGCTCACCGTCGGGCTCGCCGCCCTGGTCCTGATCGTCTTCCTCTTCGTCCAGCCGTCGATCGTGGTCGACACGCTCGTCACGGGCGGCATGTGGGCGCTGATGGCCGCCGGCCTCGCACTGGTGTTCGGCGTCATGAACATCCCCAACTTCGCCCACGGCGAGTTCTTCATGATCGGCTCGCTGACCGCGTACTTCGTGTTCTCCCCCTTGCAGGACGCGATGCTCAACGACCCGAGCGGGACGGGCCTGCTCAAGGTCTTCGCGCCATTCCCCGGCATGATCGTCGCGCTGGTCGTCGGGTTCGCCGTCGGCGCCATCCTCGAGGTCATCCTGTTCCGGCCACTGCGCAAGCGGAGCCGCGACCAGTGGGTGATGAACACGTTCCTGCTGACGGCGGGCGTCTCGATCGTCCTGATCAACGGCGACCGGCTGCTCTTCGGCAACGACTTCCGCGGCGTCACGCGCTACTGGGACGTCCACCCGCTCCAGATCCTGGGCGTCTCGGTCTCGATGGACCGCGCGGCGGTGTTCGTGATCGCGATGGTCACGATCGGCTTGTTCTCGCTGTTCCTGCTCCGGACGCGGACCGGCCGCGCGATGCGCGCCGTGGCCCAGGACGAGGCCGGCGCCCAGATGGCCGGCATCAGCCTCAACCGGATCTTCGTGCTCACGATGGGGCTGTCCTGCGCGCTCGCCGCCCTCGCGGGCGCCGCGCTGCTGTTCCTGTACCCCTCGTACCCGGACGTGGGCCAGCAGCCGCTGTACCTCGCGTGGTACGTGGTCATCCTGGCCGGCCTGGGCAACGTCCAGGGGGGCATCTTCGGCGCGGTCATCGTCTCCCTGCTCCAGAGCCTGTCGGTGTCCTACATCGGCCTGGACTGGGTGGAGGTGGTGCCGACCCTGTTCATCATCCTCATCCTGCTGTTCAAGCCGTCGGGCCTGTTCGGCAGCGAGGTGAAAGGCGTCTGGGAGCAGTAGTGGCCACCATGACCAGCCCCGTCACACCCGCCCCGGCCGCGGTGCGGGCGTTCGCCCGCCGCCGCGTGGTCTTCGCGGCCGCCATGGCCGTGCTCGCCATCGCGCTCCCGTGGATCCCGCCGTTCACCGGCCAGGACTACCAGCGCTTCCTCGTGACCGGCGCCCTCATGGCCGCATACGCCGTCGCCTTCGACTTCACCGCCGGGTACATCGACATCGTCAACTTCGGCTTCGCCGCGTTCGTCGGCCTGGGCGCCTACACGTCGGGCCTGCTGGCCGTCGACGCGGGGATGTCGCCCTGGATCGGCATGTTCTGCGGGGCGCTGGTCGCCGGTTTCGTCGGCCTGCTCACCGGCATGTTGACCCTCCGGCTCCGCGGCATCTACGCGGCGGTCATGGCATGGTTCGTGGGCCTCGCGCTGATGGGCCTGGTGAGGAACATGCCCGACATCACCCGCGGCTCGCTGGGGCTCAGCGTGCCGCTGCTGCTCAACACGTCGGACAACCTGCCCTACTACTACCTCATCCTGGCGATGATGTTCCTTACGATCGTGGTGCTGATGGCGGTCATCCGCTCCCGCATCGGCCTTGCATTCCGGGCCATCGGCCAGAACCTGGCCTCCGCCAAGGCGTCGGGCATCAACCCCACCCGCTTCCTGGTCGTCAACTTCACGCTCTCGTGCGCGTTCGCCGGCCTGCTCGGCGGCTTCTATGCCCACTACTACGGCATCCTGACGCCCGACCTCCTCGCGACCAACCACACGGTGGAGATCCTCGCCGTGGCCTACATCGGCGGCCGCGGGACGCTGTGGGGGCCGGCCATCATCGCCTTCCCGCTGATGGTCATCACCGGGCTCCTCCAGGCGCAGCTCGCAAGCTTGCCCGGCCTCGAGCTCCTGCTGTACGGCCTGCTCCTGGTCGTGGTCATGATCTTCCGCCCGGCGGGCTTCGCGGGACTGGTGACGGCGACCGCCAACCGGATCTGGAGGCCGCGGACCGACGCGCCCGAGTCGACCGCCCCCACGGCGTGATCGTGGCCCGTCCGTGAAGGTCGCGGTCGTCGGGTCGGGCCTCATCGGCCTGGCCACGGCGTACGAGCTCGCGCGCCGAGGCGCGGAGGTCGTGGTCGTCAGCGACCGCGATCCCGGCGCCGGCGCATCGTCGAACAATGCCGGCTGGGTGGTGCCCGCCGAGAGCGGGCCCGTCCCCGCCCCCGGCGTGGTGCTCCAGACGCTGCGCTGGATGGCCAAGCCCGACAGCCCCGTGTACGTGCGCCCGGCCCTCAGTCCGTCCTTCGTGCGGTTCTTCGCCGGCATGCTCCGCGCGTGCAACGCGGGCGCGCATGACCGCGGCTTCGCGGCGACCTCGGTGCTCGCCAGGGGCACGATGGACGCCCTCGACGCGTGGGCCGCCGACGGCCTGGCGTTCGAGATGCACGCCGCCGGCGAGCTGCGCGCCTACATCGACCCCGCCGCCCACCGCGAGGCCGTGGCGGACCTGCACCGCTACGAGCGGGCGGGCCTCGCCCCCGAGGCGCTCACGGGTGACGAGGCGCGGGCGGCGGTGCCGGCGCTGGGCGACGGGGTCGTGGGCGCCGTCCGCTTCCCCGACCAGCGCCACGTCCGCCCGCAGACGGTGGTCGACGCGCTCACGGCGCGCCTGGACGCCATGGG